>JBIOYB010000386.1:0-15577 GCA_044869915.1 Allorhizocola sp. | reverse complement strand
CTCCCGCCGGAGGCACGCACTTCCACTCCCGCTCACTGCTGTGCACGCCCTTCCACCCCCACTCCCGTAGGGTCGGCCGAATGGTGATGGCGGATGCGGCGGGCACGTGGGAGCTGGGCGACCGGGTCGTCAAGCGCATGGGGTTTGGGTCGATGCGGCTGACGGTCAATCCCGATCCGGAGGTGGCGATCCGGGTGCTGCGGCGCGCAGTCGAGCTAGGGGTCGATCATATTGATACGGCGGCGTTTTACGTGTCGCCGGGGGGCGTGCTTCAGGTCGGGGAGGGGCCGAGCCGGTATGCGACGGAGCTGATTCGCGAGGCGCTGTGGCCGTATGACGGGTTGGTCATTGTGACCAAGGTGAGGGCCTTCCACCAGGGGACTACGGCAGCCGAGCTGCGGGCGGTGGTGGAGGAGAACCTGCGCCGGTTGGGGACCGACTGTTTGGACGTGGTGAACCTGCGGATCGTGAAGAAGGCGGGCGAGGATTCGATCGCGGAGCGGTTTGGGGCGCTGGCCAAGATGCGCGACGAGGGGCTCATCCGGCATCTGGGGCTGTCCAACGTGCGGCTGGATCACGTGGAGGAGGCGCTGGCGATCGCTCCGGTGGTGTGCGTACAGAATCCGTACTGGGTGGATCGGCGGCCCGATGATGGGCTCGTGGAGGCGTGTGGGGAGCGGGGGATCGCGTTCGTGCCGTTCTTTGCGATTGCGGGTGCCGGGCGTGAGGCGGGGGCGGGCGGCGAAGAGGGCGAGGCGGTGGTCGCGGTGGCGCGGGCGCATGGGGTGACCACGCAGCAGGTGCGATTGGCGTGGACGCTGCACCAGGGGGCGCATGTGCTGGCGATTCCGGGGACGGGCAATGTGCGGCATCTGGAGGAGAATGTGGCGGCGGGGGCGCTGCGATTCAGCGCGGAGGAGCTCACGCTCCTAAGCGGAGCGCGGTAGGTAGTCTTCGAGGCGGGCGGGGGTCAGGCCCGAGTCGTGGATGGCCTTGAGCGCGCCGAGCAGGTCGTCGGCGAGGGCGGGGCGGAAGTGCATGAGCAGGACGTCGCCGGGTTTGACGATTTTTTGCGACGTTTGATATCTGACGAGGCCATCGTTGACGGTTTCGGTCCAGAAGAAGCTGGCTCGCATGCCGCAGTCGCGGGCCGCCTTCAGCGTGATGTTGTCGTGGTTGCCGAAGGGCGGGCGGAACAGATAGGGGCGGGTGCCGAAGAGCTCTTCGAGCTTGTCGGAGCAGTCCTTGATCTCCTTGCGCTGGAAGTCGTATGACTGGCCCTTGAGGTTGCGGTGTGTGACCGTGTGGTTTTGCACGTAGGCGCCGGTGGCCTGGATGGCCTTGAAGTATGACGTGTGGCTGGACGCGGCGGGCGAGTTGAGGAACATCGTGACCGGGATGTCGGCGCGCTTGATGAGCTCGAGTGCCTCTTGGGTGCGGGACAGGCCGCCGTCGTCGATGGTGATGAAGGCGACCTTGTGCTGTGTCGGCACGCGTGACCACCACGGTGTGGATTGGCCGTCGGGGATGGAGACTGGCTGGGGTTTTGGTGCTTTGGGGAAGTCCGGCACCTGGGAGACGTACCAGCTGATGGTCTTTTCGGGAGGGGGAGGAGGGGGAGGAGGCGGCTGCGGCGGGTTGCTGGTGGTTGGGGGTGAGGCGGGTGTGGGCTCGGTTGAGGGTGGCGTCGAAGGGGCGGGCGATGGGTGGTCGCTGCCCTCGAATCGGGGTGTGGGCGCGCTGCGGCACCCACATAGGAGCGCGGGTGTGGCGGCGAGGAGGGTGCGTCGGGGGATCGGCACGACCTCAGAGGCTACTGGTCGCCAGCTGTGTGTGGTAGCTGAAACACGTCAGGCGAATGGGTAGTTATCAGACCATCGTCGAGCAGGCTGCGCAGTGCGCGTTCGCGCTGGACCGGGTCGCCCCAGACGATGTCCAGCCGTGCGCGGGGCACGGGCTCCGCCGACTCGCGTAGCACGGCCAGCAGCAGCCCGCGCACCTGGCGGTCGGTGCCCGCGTAGGACTGGGGCCGCCGGTAGGGCCGGTCGGGTGCGGGTGAGCCGAGCGCGCGCCACGCGCAGAGTGTCGCAAGTGGACAGTCGTGGCAGCGCGGGGCTCGGGCGGCGCACACGACCGCACCGATCTCCATGAAGGCCGCGCTCGCGACGTGGGCGCCGGAGGAGGGGAGCAGGCCGTCCACAAAGTCCAGTGACACGGCGGCGTCTTCGACCCCGTTGAGGGCGCGGGAAATCACCCGGCGCACGTTGGTGTCCACGACCGGATGTTTCTGTCCGAACGCGAAACTGAGCACGGCCCGCGCCGTGTAGTCGCCGACCCCGGGCAGCGCAAGCATTTCCTCGAGCGTGCGTGGCACGTCGCCGCCATGGTGTGAGACGAGCGCGACAGCGCACGCGTGCAATCGCATGGCGCGCCGCGGGTAGCCGAGCCGCCCCCACGCACGGATCGCCTCGCTCACCGGCTCCGCGGCCAGGGCACCGGGCGTGGGCCAACGTGAAACCCATTCGTGCCAAGCGGGAAGCACCCGCGGGACGGGCGTCTGCTGCAGCATGATCTCGCTGATGAGGATGGGCCAGGCACCGACATCAGGCTCGCGCCATGGCAGATCGCGCGCGTTCACCCGGTACCACTCAATGGATAGCTTGGCCACCTCGGACATGGCCTCGACTGTAGCGGTGACAGAATTCGGACATGGAGTTCGCAGTCACCGTCATCGGTTCGGATCGTATCGGGATCGTGGCGGAGGTGGCCGGGGCGCTCGCGGCGCTGGGCGCCAACCTCACCGATTCGACGATGACGAGGCTGCGCGGGCATTTCACGATGACGCTGATCTGCACGGCCGACGCCGGGGTGGGCGATCTCGAGGCCGCGCTGCGGCCGCTGAGCGACCTGACCATCACCGTGCGCGAGGTCGGCCCCGACGTGCCGCTGTTAGACGCGGGCGAGCCATATGTGCTCAGCGTTTACGGCGCCGATCGGCTCGGCATCGTGGCCGCGGTGACCCGGGCGGTCGCCGACGCCGGTGGCAACATCACCGATCTTTCCACTCGGCTGAGCGGCCCGCTCTATCTGCTGATCGCCGAATTTTCTTTGGAGGGGCGGGCCGAAGCTCTGACCCGGCGTCTGGCAGAGCTCGAAGATTCGCTGGGGGTGGAGATCAGCCTCCGGTCGGCTGAGGCGGACATGCTATGACCGTGCTGCCTGTGGTGCGTGCGCCCGATCCGGTGCTGAGCCGGGCGGGTGAGGTCGTCGACCCGCACGATCCGGAGATCGTGCGGCTGGCCGACGACATGGTCGCCACGATGCGCGCCTCGCCCGGCTGCGTGGGCCTTGCCGCGCCTCAGGTCGGCGTGTCCGTCCAGCTGTTCGTGCTCGACGTGACCGGTCACCCCAAGGCGTCCACCGTGCACGGTCTGTTGGTGCTGGCCAACGCCGCCGTTGTCGAGGCGAGCCGGTGGAAGGCGGGACGCGAGGGCTGTCTGTCCATACCGGACCTGACCGGAGACGTGAAGCGGGCGGGGCGCATAGTAGTAGTCGGCGAGGTGCCGGGTGGGGGCAAGCTGACCGTCAACACCGACGCCTTCGAGGCCCGCGCGCTGCAGCACGAGATCGATCACTGCAATGGGCTGCTGTTCGTGGACCGGGTCAGTGGCGCGCATGCCATTTACCAGCGAAAGGTTTACCTGTGAGCCCATGGGGATGCGTGTCGGCCGTGCGTGCCGCCCGGCCTGACGTTAGCGTGAGACCATCATGAGACTCGTCGTGGGTCCGTTGCCCGCTTCCGTCTATTGGCGCCGTCGAGCGCTGGTGCTCGGTGGTGTGGCGCTGGTTGTCGCCCTGATCGTCTACTCGTGTGCCACCACCGGCAAGACCTCGGCCACGCCCGGGGGGTCGGCTACGCCGGTCGCACCGCCGGCCACTTCGACGCCGACGCCGGCCTCATCGCCCACGGCCGTTGTGGCCCCGGCCGGCGTCAAGAGCGCCACGCCCGGCCCGCCGCCGGTCGTTGACGCCGCAACGTGCACCGATGGCGAGCTGAGCGTGACCGCCGTGCCGGCCAAGACGACGACCCCGCGCGGCACGGAGCTGCTCATCAAGCTGCTCATCAAAAACACGTCGCAGCGCACGTGCAATCGTGACATCGGGCCGGATCAGCAGGAGCTCTACGTAGTGGTTGGCACGGAACGGGTCTGGTCCTCCGATCACTGCGACGGGCCGACCGGCAGCGATCAGCGTTCGTTCCCGCCCGGCCACGAGCGGTCCTACGAGGTGATCTGGAACGGCAAGTCCAGCTCCTCCTGCTCGAGCACGACGAAGCGCACCCCGGACGGGCCTGTCCCCGCCGCGGGTGAATATCAGCTTCTCGGCCGCGTCGGCACCGACATCAGCGAGCCCGTCCTGCTCAAGCTGACCTGACGATCCTGCGATAGCTGGCCTGGCGATTCTGCGATGGCCGGCCTGGCGATTCTGCGATGGCCGGCCTGACGGTCCTGCGGTAGCCGACCTTACGACCCTGCGGTAGCTGGCCGCACGACCCTGCGGTAGCCGACCTGACTCCTGCCGATACCGGCGATCCTCGCCCGGGGCTGTCACTCTTCTGACGTTGCATGACAATCGTCATTAGACGGCTTCGATGAAAGGATCTCAGCGTGACAGACCCTGTGGGCATCGGCCTGCGCGATGCGGTCGCCGCGATCCGTGCCGAGCTGGCCGCCGCTATGGCCGACGGAGCTGGGCAGGATCTCAAGTTTGACGTCGGCCCGATCCAGCTCGACCTCGCCATCGACGTGACCGGGCAGGCAGGCGGCGACCTGGGCGTGAAGGTGTGGGTGTTTTCCCTGTCCGGCAACGCTTCCGCCGCGGTCACCCACTCGCATCGGATCTCCGTCACGCTCCAGCCGGTCGACCAGCGCAGCGGGCAGCAGCAACGCATTTCCGACCGCGAAGAGGCGTTTCCGCCGCGGGCGCATCGGGGCTGACGGTGGCCGATCGCCATCTGGTCGAGATCTTCGCGGGGGGCCTGTATCTCACCGGCTTCCTGATCGGCCCGCGCCTGGTGTTGACCGCGGGTCACGGGTTGGTCGACGGCGATGGCGCGCCGATGATCCGCCGGCTGTCTGATGTGGACGGTTTCGAGTGCGCGGTGTTGTGGCGCGGCGCACCGGCCGATCTGGCGCTGCTCGAGGTCACCGATTCGCGATGGCGTCCCGGCGCCGGGCTCACGCCCGTGACGTGGGGGCGGCTGCCCGAGCCGACCGCGATCCACGAGGGGCGGGTGGCCGTGCTTTGCGCGGCGCGCGGCTTCCCAGTCGCACAGCGCAGGCCCGACGGCGTCCGCGTGGTCGAGACCATGTGGGGCCGCGTGCACGTGGGGACCGGCGAGCTGTCCGGCATGTTCCAGATCCACGTCACCAGTGGCGAGCTCGAGCCGGTGCGGGGCGGGTCGGGATGGCGCGGCATGTCCGGCGGTGCCGTCTTCGCCGACGACATGCTGATCGGCGTGCTCGTCGAGGACATACCCCACGTGCGGGCGCGGCTGAGCGCCGTGCCCGCGACGGCGTTGCTCGACGATCCGGCGGCGGTCCGCATCCTCGCGTCGTGCGGGGTGGCCACCGCGGCAGATCCGGTCCGCATCCGGCCCGCGCGCCGCGAGCGGACAAATATTCAGATTGGTTTGGTACCAAATAGAGCCGCCTTTTTCCAGCAGCGCCCCGAGGCGGCGCGATTGGACCGTGCGCTGCGCGAGCTCGGGCCCGACCACCCCGACACCCTTTCGGTCCGGCACAGCATCGCGCGGTGGCGCGGGCATGCCGGCTCGCCCGAAACCGCCATCGCCGAACTGACCGACCTCGTGCGGGATCGGACGCGTGTGCTGGGCCCAGATCATCGCCACACCCTCACCACCCGGCACAATCTGGCCTTCTGGCAGGCGATGGCGGGCTACGAACGGCCGGCCGTCAGCATGTTCGAGCAGGTATTGGCCGACACCGTGCGCGTGTTCGGCGAGGAGCACGGGGACACCATCACCAACCGGCACAACCTCGCCTTCTGGCAAGGCCGCACCCAGGGGCCGGCCGAAGCCGTTGCGGCGCTGGAAGAATTGCTGCCCGTGGCGACACGCGTGCGTGGAGGAGAACATCCCGAGACGGTGGCGATCCGGTTCAATCTCGCGCACTGGCGTGGTGAGGCCGGTGACCCGGTCGCGGCCATGGTCGGTCTGCAGGAGGTGCTGGCGATCCGCGAGCGGGTGCTCGGCCGGCACCACCCCGACACGCTGATCACCCGCAACGACGTCGAACGCTGGCGCCGCGAATGTCCCCGCGCGAGCGGATCCACGCTCAACTTCGTCCTCATGCCCGCTTCGCCCGCCGCACCGGCCCCGCGCACCACCTCGTGCGGTCCGGGTCTGACCCACCGCGGCGCCGGACCCCAGACCTAGCACCGGCCCTCACGTAGGCCTCAGACGCGATGCCCGCTGCCGCGCCCTGGCCGGACCCAGCACGACTCCGAACCGCGCCTCAGACGCGGGCCGCCCGCCACCGCACAGGGCCGGGCTCAGTCGCGGCGCCAGGGACCGGCCCCGGCGTCAGACGTAGCGCTCCAAAATGGACGTCTCGGCCAACCGCGACAGCCCTTCGCGCACGCCCCGCGCCCGCGCGTCGCCCACGCCCTCTACGGCCTGCAGGTCTTCGACGGTCGCGCCCAACAGCCGCTGCAGGCTCCCGAAATGGTCGACCAATCGGTCCACGATCGCGCCCGGCAGTCGCGGAACTCGGGCCAGAAGGCGGAACCCGAGCGGGCTCACCGGAGCGTCCAAAGTCTCCGTCGCCGGCGGATAGCCCATCGCTTTGGCGACCGACACGAGGTCGATGAGTTCGCTGGCATTCAACAGGTCCAGCTCGACGAGGGCCTCTTCGACCGTGCGCGCCCGCTTGCCGAACACGAGTTTGCCGCTGGGCAGGTAGTCGCGGATCACCAGCGTGCGATCCGAGTCGACGCCCGCCATGAGCTCGTCGAGCTGCAGCGACAGGAGCCGCCCGTCGGTGCCGAGCTCGACCACGTAGCCGGCGATCTCGTCGGAGATCCGCCGGACCATCTCGAGCCGCTGCACGACGGCCACGGCGTCGCGCACGGTCACGAGGTCTTCGATCTCCAGCGCGGACAGGGTGCCGCTCACCTCGTCGAGGCGCAGCTTGTATCGCTCGAGCGTGGCCAGCGCCTGGTTGGCCCGGGACAGGATCTGGCCGGAGTCGTCGAGCACATGGCGTTGGCCCGCCACGTACACACCGATGATGTTCATCGATTGTGAGACTGATAACACTGGATAGCCGGTCTGCTTGGCGACCCGCTCGGCGGTGCGGTGCCGCGTGCCGGACTCGGCCGACGGGATCGACGCGTCGGGCATCAGCTGCACCGCGGCGCGCATAATCCGTTGCCCGTCGGCGGTCAGCACGACCGCGCCGTCCATTTTGCACAGCTCACGCAGCCGGGTCGCGGTGAACTCGACATCGAGCGGGAAACCGCCCGTGCACAACGATTCGACCATCTTGTCGTAGCCCAGCACGATGAGGCCGCCGGTGCGGCCGCGCAGGATGCGCTCCAGACTGTCGCGCAGCGGCGTGCCCGGCGCGACCCGCGCAAGGGTTGCCCGCAGTGGATCGCCGCTAATGACAGCGGGATTCCACACGGTGTCGCGATCGATCGGCACGGCCACAGTCTACGGTCACTCCGAAGAAAACCTTGCCGCCCAGTGCAGTGCTTCACGCACCTCGGTCACCTCCACCACACGCATGCCCATCATTGTCGTCACCGCGGCCTCGCCACCGCGCCCGCCGCGCTCGCCCGAGGCCCCGCGCCCACCGCCGTCGGCCGAAGCTCCAACTCCGTCACGCTCACCGGAAGCCGCACGTCCGCGCCCGTCAGCCGAAGCCCCACGCCGGCCCTCGCCGCCGTCAGCGGAAGCCCCGCGCCCATCACCCTCAGGAGAAGCCCCGCGCCCGTCAGCCGAAGCCCCGCGCCCCGCGGGAGAAGCCCCGCCACGGTCCGCAGCGACGGAGCGCGCCGCCTCGCCCAACGCGGGCAGGGACCCGGGCGGCACCAACGCGTATTTGAACCCCAGCCGCGCCGCCTCGGCCAGCCGGCGCTGCACCGCGCTCACCCGCCGGACCTCGCCCGTGAGCCCCACCTCGCCGATCGCGGCCAGCCGCGGCGTCATCGCCAGGTTGAGGCTCGCGGACGCCACCGCGAGCGCGACCGCCAGGTCGGCCGCGGGCTCGGTGACGCGCATGCCGCCGACCGTGGCCGCGAACACCTCCTTGTCGTGCAGCGCGATCCGCTGGGTGCGCCGCTGCAGCACGGCCAGGACCATGGCCAGCCGAGCCGAATCGAGCCCCGACACCGTGCGCCGGGGCGACCCGGCCACGGTGGCCCCGATCAGCGCCTGCACCTCGGTCACGAGCGCGCGCCTGCCCTCCATCGCCACGGTCACGCACGTGCCGGGAACATTTTCGGCAAACCCCGTCACAAACAGCCCTGACGGATCGGCCAGCGAGGTGATGCCGTTTTCGTGCATCTCGAAGCAGCCCACCTCGTCAGCCGCGCCAAACCGGTTTTTTAGCCCCCGGATCAGGCGCAGCGACGAGTGCTTGTCGCCCTCGAACTGCAGGACCACGTCGACCAGGTGCTCCAGCACCCGCGGCCCGGCCACGTGCCCGTCCTTGGTGACGTGACCGACGAGCACGGTCGCGATGTTGCGCTCCTTGGCGTGGGCCACGAGCGCGGCCGTGACCGCGCGCACCTGGGTCACCCCGCCCGCCACGCCGTCGCTGGCGGCCGACGAGACGGTCTGCACCGAATCGACCACCAGCAACCCCGGCTTGACCGCGTCGACGTGCCCGAGCACGGCCGCCAGGTCGGTCTCGCAGGCCAGGTAGAGCCGCTCGTGCAGCGTGCCGAGGCGCTCGGCGCGCAGCCGCACCTGGCTCGCCGACTCCTCACCGCTGATCACCAGCGCGTTGCTGCCGCTGCCCAGCGCCCACTGCTGCGCGACGTCGAGCAGCAGGGTGGACTTGCCCACGCCCGGCTCGCCGGCCAGCAGCACCACCGCGCCGGGCACGAGCCCGCCGCCGAGCACCCGGTCGAGCTCGCCCACGCCGGTCGCGACGGCGCGCGCCGGCTCGGCGCTGATTGTCGCGATGGGACGGGCCGGCTCGCCCGGCTGTCGGGGCACGACATTGCGCATCGCGCCCAGTGCGGGCCCGGCCGTGGACTCCACAATGGAGCCCCACTCGCCGCACTCGGGGCACCGCCCGACCCACTTGGGCGGCTGATGGCCGCATGCGTCGCAAAGGAAGGCGGGGCGCGTCTTGGCAGAGCTCGCTTTCACACTCGGCAAGCTACCGCCCACCTACGACAAAACCTCAGTGCCCCTCGCCTGCCGGCGTCTCGATCTCGATCTTGTGCGGCTCGGCGGGCGCGTTGGGCGGCTCGATGGACAGCTTGAGATCGAACACGCGAACGCTGACGAAGTTCACCTGCACCGGCACGTTGGCGTCATTACGGATGGGCTGGTCGACGGTGAACTTCACGTCGGGCTTGGCATATCCGCCGGGCGGGATCGTGATGGGCGTGTCTGCGCCGGCCGCGCTCGTGATGGGCGCGTCGGGCCCCGGCTTGATGACCACTTGCACGGTCTCGGGCGAGTCGTTGAACAGCCAGATCTTCACCTGCGCCTGGGAGCCGGCCTTGTATCCCTCGGTCCCCGGGTAGGTGAGCATCGCGTTGCGCACCGAGATGGTGCCCTTGCCTCCTTGGCCGGGTGCCTGGGCGCTGACCCCGGGCACCGTCGACTGCTGGTCGGCGGTCTGGGAGTCCAGCCCGGCGCCGCATGCGGACAGGGCGAGGGCGGCGACTGACGCGAGGGCGGCGAAGGTGATCGAGCGCTTCACGTCGCTCAGGGTAATACGCCCTTCAGACGCCTATTGCGATGGGTAGTCGCCCTCGGGACGCCGATTACGAGGCCCCGCTGAGGACGAGCAACACCACGTCGATCAGGGCCACCGCGATCAGCGCGCGAAACGTCTTACGAGGCCCCGCTGAGGACGAGCAACACGACGTCGATCAGGGCCACCGCGATCAGCGCGCGAAACGTCGTGCGCGCCGCCCCGAACACGCCCAGCACAGGCAGCCCGAGCGCGAGCCCCAGCGCCACCGCGCCGGCCCACCAGGGCAGGCCGGCGCCGAACACGAGCGTCACCGTCGCCGCCAGCAGGAGCAGCGAGGCGAGCAGCAGCGAAGGCCGGGCGCCCATCCGCTGCGGCAGCCCGCGCACGCCCGTCACGGCGTCGTCGGCGAGGTCGGGGATGGCGTTGACGAGGTGTGCCGCCCCGCCCAGCAGGGCCGCCGCCGCCACAATCCAACCCGGCGGATGATCACTCACAAACAAGGGCAAAGCACCAAAGCTCACCAGGTACGGCACGATCGACAGCGGTGTGGCCTTGAGCGGCCAGTTGTACAGCTGGGCCGAGATCAGCGCCACGGCCAGCCAGAACCCGCGCGGCCACCCCCACGCGATCGCCACGCCCAAGGTCACCAGCGTCGCGACCACGGCCGCCCACCGCACCAAAGCGAACAGGCCCGGCCGCAGCGCCAGCGGCTTGTCGGCCCGCCCGACGGCCTGGT
Source organism: Allorhizocola sp. (assembly GCA_044869915.1). Classification (GTDB taxonomy): domain Bacteria; phylum Actinomycetota; class Actinomycetes; order Mycobacteriales; family Micromonosporaceae; genus Allorhizocola. Next base: position 4,879 of record JBIOYB010000386.1, on the reverse strand, counting down.
CCCGCGTGGCGTCGATCGTGTCGTTGGCCCATCCCACGCTGAGCTGGCTCGCGCCGATCGATGCGGCTGCCAGTGCCGCGATCCACAAAGGCTGGCCCAGCCCGAGCGCCAGCGCACCCGAGATCACGGTCACGGCCATCGCGGGCAGCGGGTGGCACGCCCGTACCAAATAAAAGATCATGAAGATGGCTGGATGACCGGAGGGCCCGGGTCGACGCGCTCCGGCGTCGTCGGCTTGATCAGGCTCGGCCAGGCGATCATGAGCAGGCTCAGCAGCGTGATCAGTAGGGCGACGCCGAGCACGATCATGGGCAGGAAGAGCGAGGGCTCCTCAGGATCATCGATCTTTTGGGGCAGGTGCAGCCTCCTGCGCCAGCGGTCGCGCCACGCGCGCCGCCGGGCGGTGCGTGCCTCATGACGCAGCTGCTTGCGGACCTCGGTGGCCTCTTCGTCCAGCTCAGCGGGGTCATCCGGGATCACCACCTGGCCCCACTCTGGAGGAAGATCCGGCAGACCGTTCCCCAAAGTGCCCACACTTAACTGTCGCGCTTTCACCCCCCACGCGGTAGTCCAATCGCATGGTCAACAAGCCTAAAAGTTGATGTCAAGGAAAAGGAATGCGTCTCACAGCCCGCGTGAGCTGCGCTAACCAGGCCTGACGGGGTGGGACGGGATCGCGGCCTCGTGTTACCCTAGACACAGCGAAAGGGGTTTCGTACCTATGGATTTCAGTGTCGGCGAGACCGTCGTTTACCCCCACCACGGGGCCGCACTCATCGAGGCTATCGAGACCCGCACGATAAAAGGCGAGGAAAAGCTCTACCTCGTCCTTAGGGTTGCCCAGGGCGACCTGACTGTGCGGGTGCCCGCAGAGAATGCCGAGATCGTCGGTGTGCGCGAGGTTGTTGGCGAAGAGGGCCTGACCAAGGTTTTCGACGTCCTCCGCGCTCCGCACACAGAGGAGCCGACCAACTGGTCGCGGCGTTATAAGGCAAATCTCGAGAAGCTTGCCTCGGGCAATCCGCTCAAGGTCGCTGAGGTCGTGCGTGACCTCTGGCGTCGCGAGCGTGAGCGCGGACTCTCGGCGGGGGAGAAGCGCATGCTCGCCAAGGCCAGAGACATCCTCGTCGGCGAGGTGGCGCTCGCCGAAAAGAGCACCAAGGACGGGGCCGAGGTCCTCCTCGACAAGGTGCTCGCCGAGGCGTGATCTCCCCCGATCATCAACCCCCACTACCGATGTCGACTTTGCCCTTGGCGGCTCCGCAACATAGGCGAGCCGCCGGGTGAAGTCGATTTCGCTTTCGATGACCGCGACGGCCCGGCCGCTTTCACAGCGACGGGACGTCGCGGTTCTCGTTCCCGCCGCAGGTCGTGGCGTGCGTCTCGGCGGCCCGACACCCAAGGCACTGCGTGATCTCGCCGGCGAGCCCCTTCTCGCGCATTGTTGCCGCAATCTGGCCGCGTCGCCAAGCGTCGGGCTGATCGTGATCGCCGCGCCGCCCGACGCGGTGGAGCAGGTCAGTGCGCTCGTGCCGGGTGCGACCGTGGTCGCCGGCGGGCAGGAGAGGCAGGAGTCGGTGGCTGCCGCGCTCGCCGCCGTTCCGGAGAGCTTTGACATTATTTTGGTACACGACGCGGCCCGCGCCCTCGCCCCGCCCGAGTTGATCGAGGCTGTCGCCCAGGCAGTCCGGGCCGGCCACGACGCCGTGATCCCGGGCCTGCCCGTCGTCGACACGATCAAGCAGGTCACGGCCGATGATCAGGTGGTGGCCACGGTCGACCGGGCGCAGCTGCGCGCGGTGCAGACCCCGCAGGGCTTCCGCCGCGCGCTCCTGGTCAAGGCGCATCGGGCGGCGACCGACGCGCACACCGACGACGCCGGCCTGGTCGAGCGGCTGGGCGCGCCCGTGCACACCGTCCCGGGCCACCCGCACGCGCTGAAGATCACGACTCCGTGGGATCTTGTCGTGGCCGAGGCGATTCTGCGAGCGGGGTGATCATGCGGGTCGGTGTGGGCACCGATGTGCACGCGTTCGAGGACGGCCGCCCGTGCTGGGTGGCCGGCCTGCACTGGCCCGACGAGCCGCGCGGTCTGGCCGGGCATTCCGACGGTGATGTGGCGGCGCACGCGGCCTGCGATGCGATCTTCAGCGCGACCGGGCTCGGCGATCTCGGCGCCAATTTCGGCACCGACCGTCCGGAGTGGTCGGGAGCCTCGGGTGTGGCTCTGTTGACGGAGGCGGCGCGGTTGGCGCGGCTTTCGGGGTACCAAATAGAAAATGTCTCTATTCAGGTGATCGGCGTCGCACCCAAGATCGGCAGGCGGCGGGAGGAAGCTCAGAAAATTCTCTCGGAGGCGGTGGGCGCGCCGGTGACCGTGTCCGGCACCACCACGGATGGCCTTGGTCTCACCGGCCGCGGCGAAGGGCTCGCCGCGATCGCCGTCGCCCTCGTCCGTCTGGCAGGATCGGACGATGAACCTGCCTGATTTGGCCCAAAGACTTATTGATTCGCATGCGTTCGCGACCATCGGCACGATCAACCCGGACGGTTCGCCGCAAAACAGCGTGATCTGGATCAAACGCGAGGGCGACACCGTGATGTTCTCGACCATCCTCGGCCGGCGCAAAACCAGAAACATGGAGCGGGATCCGCGCGTGTCGATCCTCCTGTTCGATCCGCAGGATCCATATAGCTACGTCGAGATCCGCGGCATGGTGAGCATGACCAAGGACGGCGGCCCCGAATTGATTCAAGAGCTTTCCATGCTGTACGACGGCAAGCCGTTCACCGAGAAAAACCCGGCAAACGTGCGTGTCGTCTGCCGGGTCACCACGACGAAGGTCGTCAGCCACTAGTGGCGTCGAGCCCGTCGCCGCTTCCCGGGGACGTGCGGCGGCGGGCCCATGTCCAGGCGTAGGCGTCGTCCTCGCAGGCGAGCGCGGGCTCACACAGATCCAGCGGGCGGAAGGTGTCCACCATGACCGCGAGCTCGTCGAAGTAGTCCACCCCGATCGAGCGTTCCGCGGCGCCCGGCTGCGGCCCGTGCGTGAAGCCGGACGGATGCAACGAAATCGATCCCTGCCCGATGCCGGAACCCTTGCGCGCCTCGTAGTTGCCGCCCGTGTAGAACAGCATCTCGTCGGAGTCGACGTTGTGATGGTTGTACGGCACCGGGATCGACTGCGGGTGATAGTCCACCTTCCGGGGGACGAACGAGCACACCACGAAGTTGGGCCCCTGGAACGTCTGGTGCACGGGCGGCGGCTGGTGCACGCGCCCGGTGATCGGCTCGAAGTCGTGGATGGAGAAGGCCCACGGGTAGAGGCAGCCGTCCCAGCCCACGACGTCAAACGGGTGGTGGGCGTAGACGTGCCGGGTCCAGCCGCGCCGGTGCTGCACCAGCACCTCGACGTCGCTGCCGTCGGCCATGATGGGCGAGTCGGGGGCGCGCAGGTCGCGTTCGCAGTAGGGCGCGTGCTCCAGGAATTGCCCTCGCACCGATAGGTATCGCTTGGGTGGTCCGATGTGGCCGGTCGCCTCGATGATCAGAAGCCGGGCGGCCGATGTCGAGCATCCCCTTGGGCGGATCCGCGGTGTTGGTGGGCCGCCCGGGGATGGCTCGATTTCGGAGGCCTGCGGCACGATCCGGTGCACCACCGAGGTCGGGATGATCACGTAATCGCCCTCGGTGGCCTCGAGCACGCCGAACACCGATTCGACGAGCACCGAGCCGGCCTCGACGTACAGGCACTCATCGCCGATCGCGTTGCGGTACAACGGGGATGGCGTGTCCGCGAGCACATACGAGATGCGGCAGTCGTCGTTGGCCAGCAGGTGCTGCCGCCCGAGCACCGCGTCGGCGCCGGACGCGTCGAGCTTGTGCGTCCTGAAGTGGCGCGGCTTGAGCGGCCGGTTGGGCCCGCGCGTCCACATCGGAGGGTCAAATTCCTCGGCGGCGACGATGGCCGTGGGCGCGTTGCGGTGGTACAGCAGGGAAGAGTCGGAGGAGAAGCCCTCCTGGCCCATCAGCTCCTCGGCGTAAAGGCCACCATCGGGCGCGCGGAACTGGGTGTGCCGCTTCCGGGGTACCTCCCCGACGCTGCGAAAATATGGCATGACCTACCTCACGTATCCCTTGCGCGACGTGTCCGATAATCGGACACACTTGTCCGCTCTTTGTAGCGTCTACTAGATTGGCTGATCATGTCAACGCCGCCGCTGCTCCTGCAGCTACTCGATGACGCCGCGGTCTTCCCACCCGGCAGCGCCACGCTGCCCGACGCCCTCACCTCACACCGCGAATATCGCTCATCGTGGTATGCGGACCTCATAGGGCCACTGCTCATCCCGGCCTCACAGGTGAAGACATTGAGCGGGCTGCTCGGCCCGGACGAGACGATCACCGTGGGTGTGATCGCCGACGGCATCGCGCTCGGCGACCTGTTCCGGCCGCTCACACCGCGCGGGCTCGTCGTGCGCCAAGTCGAGGCGCCCGTCGCCCGGCGCGGCGAAGACCCGCAACCCACCCTGCGCCGGCTCATCGAGCTGCTCCAACGCTATGCGCTCGCCGGATACGCCGAGATCCCGCTGGCCTGGGGGCTGCTCGGCGCGCTCGACACCATCGCCGAAGCGCGCGAGTCCGGATTGGACATCGCGGCCAAATTCCGGACGGGCGGGCTCGCGGCCGAGCTCTTCCCGACGCCGGTCGAGCTCGCGGCCGTGATCCGAGCATGCCTTGAGCGCAAACTGCCGTTCAAACTCACCGCCGGGCTGCACCAGGCGATCCGGCACAACGACCCCGAAACCGGCTTCACCCACCACGGCTTCGTCAACATCCTGGCCGCTGTCTGCCTGGCCGGCGACGGCGCGACGGCCG
>JBIOYB010000385.1:0-4450 GCA_044869915.1 Allorhizocola sp. | reverse complement strand
AGACGTCGCGAGTCACTGCGAGGATCTGGTCGAGGGTGTCGAAAGTGGATAGTTCGGTGAGGGTCCAGAGGGTGGGGGGCAGCATGGGGAGGGTGCCTGTTCTGTTTTCTTCGAGCGCACGGTCGGGGGTGAGCCAGCGGACCTGGTCGGCTTCGGCGGAGGGCAGGTGTGGCTCTTGGCCGGGCGGCAGTGGGGCCAGGTAGAACCAGGTGTCGAATCGGCGGGGTTCGAAAACCGGGGTGAGCCAACGGTGCCATGGGACGAGGGAGCCGGGTGGGAGGGTGACGCCGGTTTCTTCGAGGACTTCGCGGACTGCGGCGTCGACGGGTGTTTCGCCGGGCTCCAGGGCACCGCCGGGGAAGGCCCACATGCCGCCGAAGACCATGGCCCGCAAGCGGCGGATGAGGAAGACGCTGCGGTCGGCGCGCAGTAGGACGACCGTGGCGGCTTGGCGGGGGACGACGGGTTCGCGGCCGGACTCGCGGAATTCGCGGGCCAATTCGGTGAAGCGCTTGAGTAGTTCGTCATCCCACATGGACGACCACCGCCTGGCCGACGCCGCGCGGGCGGAGGTGATGGCGGCGCAGGTTGACGGTGGCGCGTCGTGCGGAGGCGCTGGTTGCTATGCGGCCCAGGGGTTCTATGGCCAGAGTGTCCGCTGTGGACTGTATGACGGAGGCGCCGTCGTCGTCGACCTCGAGGTCGGGATAGCGCCCGAGCAGTTCGATGATGGCGGCGAGGTCGTCGGTGCGCACGCCGGAGAGCGCGCCCCTGAACCTGCCGGATGGGGTGCGACCCGCGTCGATGAGGTAGGCCATGGCTAGAAGCCTAGGAGAGTCCGCAGGCGGGCCGTGGCGGCCGAGCCGTCGCGCAGCGGTACGCCGTCGATGCTCGTAATGGGCGCGATGCCCCGGATGCTGGACAGCAGCCATACGGCGTCGGCGTCATGGAGCTCATCGGGTGTGATCATCCGCTCGGCGGCGGTCAGGCCCAGGCCGGCGGCGTGGTCGAGGGCGAAGCGGGCCGTGATGCCCGGCAGGATGCCCGTGAGCGCGGCCGGAACGGTCGCCAGCTCCGACCCCGCACGCCAGACGAGGGAAGAGGTGGGGCCCTCGAGGGCGTAGCCGTCGGTGGACACCCAGAGCGCGTCGTCGGCGCCCTTGGCCCACGCGTAGCGCTGGGTGGCCATGTTGACCGCGTAGGACAGCGTCTTGGCCCCGGCCAGTAGCCATGGCGCGTCTTTGCGCGCTTCCGCCGGTACCCCCAAGGAAAGGGTATTGATCTTAATCCCGCGATCGCGGGCGGCAATCGACGCGGGGGCGACCGGATTGATGGTCGCGAAAGCCGTGGGCTGGCCGACGCTTTCGGAGCCCCGGGTGAGGACCAGCTTGAGCGCGCCCTCCCGGTCGGCGGTCCAGGCGGCGCAGGCCTGCTCGGCCAGATCGCGAAGCGGTGGGAGGGTGAGGTCGAGGGCGGCGGCCGAGGCGGACATGCGAGCCAGGTGCTCGTCGAGCAGCCACGGGCGTCCGCCGCGCACATGTATGGTCTCGAAGATGCCGTCGCCGCGGGTGAGACCGAGATCGTCGGACTTCAGGAACGGGGTGTCGGCGGGGATCAAGCCACGGCCGAGCACAGCGAGGACTGCCACACTCCGCATTATGATCGGTCCGTGTCCACGCTAGCCAACATGCTCCGGGAGCGAGGTCTGCGGTTGACACCGCAACGGCAGTTGGTGCTGGAGGCGGTCCGCCGGATGGGTCATGCCACGCCCGAGCAGGTGCACGCCGAGGTCGTCGCCGCCTCGCCGGGGGTCAACATCACCACTATCTACCGGACGCTCGAGCTGCTCGAGGAGCTCGATCTGATCACGCACGTGCACCTTTCCCACGGCGCGCTGACCTATCACTGGGGTGGTGAGGACCGACACGTTCACCTGGTGTGCCGCAGTTGCGAGTCGGTGCAGGAGCTGGACATGGCGGAATTGTCGCCGCTGGCCGCGCGTTTGCAAGAACAGCATGGTTTTCGCCTCGACATAGCGCACGTCGCGCTGTTCGGAACGTGTAAGGAGTGCGCGTGATCACGGTGGGTCAGCTCGACCCGGCTTCGCCCGATGCCCCTGTCGCGGCGCACTACGGGGATCCGCTGCGGGAGCAGCGCCTGGAGCGGGCGCTTGTCGACCGCTCGCACCGGGGTGTGCTCAAGCTCACCGGGCCGGAGCGGTTGTCGTTCCTGCACAACCTGTCCACGCAGCACCTGCTGGGGTTGGCGGAGGGGCAGGCGACGCAGACGCTGTTGCTGTCGCCACACGGTCACATCGAGCATCACCTGTGGGTGGCGGCGTGGGACGACGCGCTGTGGGTCGATGTCGAGCCGGGCGCGGTGGATGCGGTGCGTGAGTTCCTGCTGAAGATGCGCTTCTTCACCAAGGTGGAGATTGCCGACGCGGACCTGAGGGTCTTTTCGGCCTTCGGTGCGGCCGAAGGCGATGTGCTGCCGGTGCCGCCGCCCAAGTTCGCGACGGGGGCGGTCCCGCCGAGGCCGACGAGCCTTTATCCCGTGGAGGCGTTGCCGGGCGGGGGGTTCCGGCGCGGGTCGGACTATCTGGTGCCTTCCGAGGAGGCGTTGCCCGACCTGCCGCGTGCGGGGCTGTGGGCTTATGAGGCGCATCGGGTCGCGGCGCGGGTGGCGCGGGTGGGGTTCGAGACCGATCATCGGACGCTGCCGTCCGAGGTCGATCTCACGGGCGTGGCCGTGCACCTGGAGAAGGGCTGCTACCGCGGGCAGGAGACGGTCGCGCGGGTGCATCATCTGGGCCGGCCGCCGCGGGCGCTGCGCCTGCTGCATCTGGACGGGATCGCGACGGATCATCTGCCGGGGCCGGGGACGCCGATCGTTTCCCAAGGAAGGACCGTCGGGTTCATCGGGACGGCGGTGCGGCACTTTGAGCAAGGTCCTATCGCGTTGGGGATGCTAAAGCGAAAAATTTCCGGCGATGACCCCCTCATTGCCGGAGAATCCACGGTTGCGGTTGAATCAGGGGATGACGACTGACGGCACGCTGATCACCGTTGCCCCGACCGGCGCGGAGTCGAGCAAGGACGAGGTTCCCGCGCTGCCCGTGACGCTGGACGAGCTGGTGAGCACGGCCGTCGAGTGCCAGTCGCTGGGCGCGTCCGTGATCCACGTGCACATCCGCGACTCGGACGCGGAGCCGACGCTCGACCTGGGGCTGCTGCGCGACACCGTCGCGGCGGTGCGGGCGTCCACGGATCTGATCGTCCAGCTGTCCAGCGGCGGGTCGGTGCACGACCCGGAGTCGTCCCGCCTGGCCGTGCTCGAGGCCGCCCCCGACATGGCCAGCTGCACGATGGGCACGATCAACTTCGGCGACGACGTCTTCCTCAACCGCTGGGAGTTCATCGTCGACCTGCACACCCGCATGCAGGACCGCGAGATCGTGCCGGAGTATGAGATCTTCGACGTCGGTCAGCTGTGGGCGTTGGAGCGGCTTGTCGGCAAGTATGGGTTGCCGTCCGGCGGCCATGTTCATGTCGATTTTGTGATGGGTGTACCAGGCGGAATGCCCGGCACGCTCGAGGCCTTCGCCGCGTGCAAGGCGGCGCTGCCGCCCGATGCCACGTTCTCCGCCACCGGCATCGGCCGGCACAGCCTGCCCGTGATGTTGACCTCACTTGGCGCGGGTGGCCATTTGCGCGTGGGCATGGAGGACACGCTGACCTACGCAAAAGGGCAACCCGTCGAGTCAAATGGTCAGCTTGTGGCCCGCGCCGCGGCTTTTGCGCGCCTTGCTCAGCGGCCGCCGCTCACTCCGGCACAGGCGCGCGACCTGCTATGCATTAAGGGGTGAAGAAGTACTCGGGTGGCGTGCCGCTGGTGTCCGTCGAGCGCAGCGGTTTTGTCGAGGGCCTGCACCACGGCTCGGTTGTGGTGCTCGACGCGTCCGGTGACGTGCTGGCGTCCGCCGGCGACGTGATCGCTCCGATCTTCCCGCGCTCGTCCAACAAGCCGTTCCAGGCGATCGGCATGGTGCGCCACGGGTTGCGCGTCGAGCAGCGCGATCTGGCGCTGGTTGCCGCGTCGCACTCGGCCGAGGACTTCCACCTCGACGGTGTGCGGTCGCTGCTGGCGTCGGCCGGGCTGACAGTGGACGACCTGCGCTGCCCGGCGGCCGACGAGACGCACGGGCCGCTCTACATGAACTGCTCCGGCAAGCACAGCGGCATGTTGCTCACGTGCGTCGCGAATGGATGGTCCACTCACGACTATTACGAGCCGTCGCACCCGTTGCAGCAGCGCCTCCTCGCGACCATCGAGGACTGCGCGAGCGAGTCCGTCGCGGCGGTGGGCGTCGACGGGTGTGGTGCGCCGGTCGCCGCCATCTCGTTGACCGGTCTCGCGACCGGCTTCCTGCGCACGGCGACGCATGAGG
>JBIOYB010000384.1:0-8847 GCA_044869915.1 Allorhizocola sp. | reverse complement strand
GGGGTGCGGGCCGGCCCGGGCCGCGGCCACCGCCCACACCAGCCCGCCGCCGGCGGCGCCCGCGGACACCAATCCCAGCACCGTTTGCGTGCGCAGCTCCCGCCGGTCCATGCGCCGCTCGGCCGCGTCGCTGACCCGCCGCTCGGCCAGCATCCGCGCGCGCAGGAAGCCGCCCAGCCCGAACAGCCGCACCTCCTTGGCCGCGCCGCGCGTGGCGAGCAGGTTGCGGTAGAACAGCTCCCGCCGCTCGGCCGGGGTGATCTCCCAGTAGGTCCGCGCCCGCTGCCGGCTCAGCGCGAGCTCGCCCAGGAGCACGGGCACGCCCGAGAGCAGGATCAGCGCGGCCATCGGCGGGCTCACGGCGGCCAGCGACACCAGGAACCCAGCGACCGTGAGCGCGCTGCCCGCGAACCCGCACACGCCGTCGATGGTGTGGCTCGGCCCGCGCCCGCCCGACTCGTCGGCGAGCTCCAGCCGGTCCAGGAACGCCGGATCCTCGAAGCGGGCCATGCCCTTGAGCCGGTCGACCGCGACGAACAGCCGCTCCTTGGCGACCATGGCGATCGTGCGCTCCATCTCGTTGCGCAGGTAACGCGCCGCGGAGGGCACCGCCGCGGCCAGAATCCCCATCCCGGCGAGCGTCCCGGCCGGTACCAGCAAATCGTCCAAAGAGGACGATCCGGCCAGCCCGTCGATCACCGCGCGGGTGAGCCACGCCGTGAGCACCGGCAGCGCCGAGGCCGCGAATGTCAGCACCACGAACCCCGCCAGAGGCCACGGCGCCGCGGTGAGCGCCAGCCGGAACGCCCGGCGGGTCATGCCTTGTCGTCGTAGCCGTGCGCGACCACCACCTGGTCGGGCCCGAGCCGGCAGAACGCCGGCGTCGCCTGCAGCGAGAAGGCCGTCGCCACGGGACCGCGCCGCCGCTCGACCACGACCCGGCCGGCGTCCCGCAGCACCGCGACCATCTGGCCCGCCTCCTCCTCCTTGCGGATCACCGCGAGCATCTGCATGCGCCCGTGCGGCAATTGGCGTGCCCGCTCGGCGAACCCGGCCAGGTGCGAGTGGCACGTCTCGCACAGCGGGTCGAAGAACCCGACCAGCGTGCCATCGAGGAGTGAGGATCGGTCGATGGTCTCGCCATCGGTGGTGGTGGCGGTGAAGTCCTCGACCCGCTCGCCCACGGACAGGATCGGCTCGGGCACGGCCGGGCCCGCCGAAAGCTTCGTGTCGTGCTCGCGGACCCGCTTGATGAGCGCGAACACCAGCACCAGGTTGAGCAGCCCGACGGCGAGCGCCAGCACGCCGAGCACGTCCCACAGCGACATGGTCACTGCCCGCCGGCGGGCTTGAACAGGTACACGATGTCGTCGAGCATGATCACGATGCCGGCCACGACCAGCCCGGCGATGGCCGGCACGGCCGCGGTGGCGAGGTCGATCGGGCCGCCCTCGGACAGCAGGCCGAGCAAGCAGACCGCGACAAGGAAGGCGTTGCGCGCCACGTGATGCCAGCCCAGTGGCGTGGCGGAGCGGCCGAAGCACTGGCATGGCTCGGTGTTGCCGCGCCGCAGCGACAGCGTGATCGCGCCCGCGAACACGGCCAGCACCACCGCGGCGAGCCCGAGGCCGATCCGCCCGGCTGTCCACAATGGAGTGAAGACCAAAACGACGATCGCGATCTCGGCGGAAACGGAGGCGGCGGCGGCGGGCGTGGCCCATCCGGACGGGATCACCTTCATGCGCCGCAACGAAAGCACGAACGCGTGAAAGGCCGTCCTGCCGGAGAGCTTGCCCACCGCCGCCGCCACGAAGACCACGCCGATCAGGACCCGGCATGCGACGGCGACGTACTGCATGCCGGGACCCTAACATCAATCGGGCTCGTTGCCCGGCCTCCATTTGATTGAGCAGCCGATGCTCGCGTAGTGCGGCTCGGGCACGGCCTGGCCGGCGAGCACGGCGTCGACGGCGGCGCGCAGCGACTCGCCGGTCACGGGCACTGTCCCTTTTGGACGCGAGTCGTCGAATTGGCCACGGTAAGCCAACTTGAGCGAGGCGTCGTAGAGGAAGAAGTCGGGCGTGCACGCGGCCCGGTAGGCCCTTGCCACCTGCTGCGACTCGTCGTAGAGGTAGTCGAACGGGAATCCGGCTCGCTTGATCTGATCGACGAGATGCTCCGGCGCATCGTCGGGATAGTTGACCACGTCATTGGCGCTGATCGCGACCGTCGCCAGGCCCTTGTCCGCGTACCCATGCGCGAACTGGCCAAACCCAGACTCGACATGCCGGACATATGGGCAGTGGTTAGACAGAAATGCCACAAGCAGAGCGGGCTTGCCGGCGAAGCTGCCGAGCGTCACGAGCTCGTTGGTGGTCACGGACGGAAGGGCGAAATCGGGCGCGGACGAGCCAAGCTCCACCATCACTGAGTTCACGGCCATACGGTTAGTATCACGGTTAACGCGACTGGCGCATGGGTGGACCTAACCACCAGGAAGCGAAACGTCCGCGCACCGCGCGCCTGGGTGCTCGGCTTTTCATGAAGGTTGGAGCCAAGCATGCACGACCCGAAGCTCAACCACCTGGCCACCGCCGACCCGACCCTCGCCGCGCTCATCGAGGGCGAGACGCAGCGGCAGCACGACAAGCTCCGGATGATCGCCTCGGAAAACTACGTGTCCGCCGCCGTGCTCGAGGCCACCGGCACGGTGCTGACCAACAAATACTCCGAGGGCTACCCGGGCAAGCGCTACTACGAGGGCCAGCAGTTCGTCGACCAGATCGAGACCCTGACCATCGAGCGCGCCAAGGCACTTTTCGGCACGGACCACGCCAACGTGCAGACCTACTCGGGATCCCCCGCAAACCTCGCGATCTACCTGGCCTTCCTGTCGCCGGGCGACACTGTGATGACGATGTCACTGGCGCACGGCGGACACCTGACCCACGGCTCACCCGTCTCGATCACCGGCAAGTGGTTCCAGCCGGTCCACTATGGAGTCGAGCGCGAGACCGGCCGGGTGGACATGACCAAGGTGCGTGAGCTGGCCCTGGCCGAGCGGCCCAAGCTCATCATCTGCGGCGGCACGGCCATCCCGCGCACGATCGACTTCCCGGCGTTCGCGGAGATCGCCCACGAGGTGGGTGCGATCCTCATGGCCGACATCGCCCACATCGCCGGGCTCATCGTGGGCGGGGCGCACCCGTCGCCGGTCGGGTTCGCCGATGTGATCACTACCACGACCCACAAGACGCTGCGTGGGCCGCGCGGCGCGATGGCCATGGCCAAGGCCGAATATGCCACGGCCGTCGACAAGGCCGTGTTCCCGGGGCTGCAGGGCGGGCCGCACAACCACACCACGGCCGGCATCGCGGTCGCGCTGCACGAGGCCGCCCAGCCGGAGTTCAAGGACTACGCGGCCCAGGTCGTCGCCAATGCCAAGGCGCTGGCCGCCGCGCTCGTCGACCACGGCTTCGACCTGGTCTCGGGCGGCACCGACAACCACCTGATCCTGACCGACCTGACCAACAAGGGCATCGGCGGCAAGCCCGCGGCCAAGGCCCTCGACGCCGCCGGGATCGAGCTCAACTTCAACGGCGTGCCGTTCGACCCGCGCCGCCCGTTCGACCCGTCCGGCATCCGGCTCGGCACGGCCGCCCTGACCACGCGCGGCCTCACCGAGCAGCACATGCCCCAGGTCGCGGCGTGGATGGACCAGGCCGTCGCGGCCGCGGTCAAGGACGACGAGGCGGCATACGAGCACATCGCGGGCGAGGTCAAAGACCTGCTGTCGGCCTTCCCGATGCCCGGCCACACGAGCTGATCGCTCCTGAAGGCCGCACACAATCACCGTGTGCGGCCTCATCCACCCGGATCTGCTCGCCGGCTGGAGATCTTCTGGGTGGACCAGGGCGGATCCGTGCCATCGGCGCCACCGAAGCCGGGTAGCGTATCGGTGTGACGTTGACGCTGGCCGGGGCGCAGCGGCTGCTGGAAGACCTGCGGCTGCCGGTGGAGGCCGGGCTGAGCGCGGCCGAGCAGCGCCGGGTGGAGCAGACGTTCGAGTTCAAGTTCAACCCCGACCATCGCGCGCTGCTGTCGGCCGGCCTGCCGGTCGGCGGGCGCTGGCCCAATTGGCGGGAGCCCGCGTCCGTGCGCGACCGGCTCGACGAGCCGATCGACGGCGTGATCTTCGATGTCGAGGAGAACGGCTTCTGGTGGAAGGGTTGGGGCGACCGGCCGGAGGGCACTGCCGAGGCCGTGCGGGCCGCGCGGCGGGAGTTGCGGCGCACGCCACGTCTCGTACCAATATATGGCCATAGGTTTTGTCCTGCCCTGCCGCGATTCGGCCTTCCGGTCCTCAGCGTGGTGCAAACGGACGTCGTGGTCTACGGGCGGGATCTTGTCGATTATCTGACCCGCGAGTTCGGCTCGGGCGCGACCGACGAGGTGGGGCCGGTGCAGACGGTGCCGTTCTGGGGCGAGCTGATTTAGGACAACACTTTCACAACATCCAGGCATCAGACTGCGCCTATGTCTTCGATGTCTTCGTTTTCATTGTCACGGCGCAGCCTGCTGGTCTCCGGTGCGGTCGCCGGCAGCACCCTGATCCTGCCGGGCGGGCCGGCCAAGGCCGCGGCATTCCCGTTCGTGGCCTATCACGGCGTGACCGGCGCGACGCACCAGCAGCGGTTCGACGAGCTCGCGCCGCAGGGCTATCGCATGATCTCGCTGAGCGTGTACGGTTCGCCGGCGCTGTACGCGGCCGTGTGGGTGCTGCGCGGCGGGCCCTCGTGGGCGGCGGCGCACGGGCTGACCGCGGCCGGATATCAGGCGAAGTTCAACGAGCTGACCGCGCTCGGCTACAAGCCCGTCATCGTGACGGCGACCGGCACGCGGGCCAACCCGACCTTCGCCGCCGTCTTCGAACTGCGCAGCGCGTCCGCGTGGATGGCGCGGCACGGGCTCACCGACGGACCCGAAAACGTCGCCGGCACGCTCGCCAACGCCAACAGGTGGGCCAAGGACAACGATTGCATTCTCAAAACCCTTGCCATATATGGTACCGGCGGAGCCGACCGCACATACGCCGGTGTTTGGCTGCCCAACCCGGCCGGGACCAAGTGGCAGGCGCACGAGATGGGCGACGCCAGCGGGTACCAGCAATATTTCAACGGTTATACCCAGGTCTACATGCGACCGTCCATTGTGGATGCCAACGACGGGCACCAGTTCGCCGCCCTGTTCACGGACGACTCGGTCGGCGGGTGGGTCGCGCGGCACGCGATGACGAGCGACCAATATCAGGCGGAGTTCGATGCGCAGGTTGCCGCCGGGCGCATGCCGATCACCCTGAACGGCAGCGGGACCGGGTCGGGGATCCGTTACGCGGCAGTATTCGCCGCGACCGACATCCCGATCGCGCGGCAGTGGACGCAGACCAACTCGGTCGGCGCGGGCTACACGACCATCCACAACGTAATGCGGGCGTTCATGCAGCGGCACGGGACGCGGGCGGGCGTGCTGGCCGTGCGCAAAAACGGGACGCTGCGGCTGTCTTCGGGCTACACGTGGGCCGAGCCGGGGTACGCCATCACGCAGCCGAACAGCCTGCTGCGCCTGGCGAGCGTGAGCAAGGCGTTCGCGTGCGCCGGCATCCAGGCCCTCGTCACCGATCAGGGCTTCAACATGAACACCAGGGTGTTCCCCTACCTCGGTATCACGTCCGTGGCCCTGCCCACCCAGACCAAGGATCCGCGGATCGACACCATCACCGTGCAGCAGCTCGTCGACCACACGGGCGGCTGGGTGCGCGGCGTCTCCGGCCTCGACCCGGTCTTCGCCGGCCGAAAATTCGCCCTCGACCTGGGCCTGCCCGCCCACGTCACCAAGCGGGACGTCGCACGCTACATGTATGGCGAACCACTGCAGTACAACCCCGGAGACACGACGACATACGACGGCGGGCAGCGATACTCCAACTTCGGATACCTGCTGATGGGTCTGGTGGTCGAGCGGGCCACCGGCATGAGTTTCATCAACTATCTGAAGCAGCGCGTCGTCGGGCTCACCGCGGAGGTCTTCACCGGGGCCACCCTGCGGTCGGGCAGGCTGGCCAACGAGCTCAGCTACGACGCGCCGTGGGTCGGGTCCAGCGCGTGGGATCCGCACTCGAGCGCGCTCGTGCCGGGCGCCTACGGCAACTTCCTCATCGCCGAGATGGACGCGGGCGGCGGGCTCATCGCGAGCGCACCGGCCGTGAGCGCGTTCATCAACCAGAACGCGGTGTGGGGCATGGGCGGACGGGTGCCCGGCGCGGCCCGCTCGGGCGGCATGGCCGGGACGGCCAGCCTCGCCGTCTCGCGAGGAGACGGCATAGACTGGGTGTACATCTTCAATTCGATCGACGGCCCGACGGGCGCCGAATGGGACCAGCTGTCCACTGATCTCAGCAATGCCATCGGCGCCGCCGGGTTCTAAACCAAATCAGGATCAGAAGTTGACCGTGATCGTTCTGGATCCGCTCGACGGGATCCAGAACGGTTGCGCGTGAAGGAAATCGTCCCCGCCGACCCAGCGCGAGCCCTCCTCCGCCGGATACACCTCGAGCTTGACCAGCTGCGGCCCGACCAGAAGCATGGTCGCCTCGTCGGCGCCGCTGTAGATCGCCCAGTCCCCGATGTAGTCGCCGGTGATGGCGTTGAGCGCGTGGACAGCGTCGAATCCCGACGGCAGGCCCCGCACCTTGACCGTCACGGTGACCGCCGGCCGGAATCGGAAGTCGAACGCCGTGGTGGCACCCGCGTTCACCCTGACCGTCCGGGCCAGATACCGGTTGCCCACGTGCCCGCTCCACTGCCGCGCCTGATCGTCCGCCCTGAACAGCAGCGGCCAGTCATACGGGCCGAGGAAACCGATCGTGTACCGGCCATCCTCGCCGATGTGCACACCCAGCGAAGTACCCTCGCGGGGATGGCCGGAAAGCACCTCGACCTGGCCGAAGCGCGGCGTCTGGCCGTCCGATGTGGATATCTGCCCGGTGATGACCCCGGGCCGGTCGAGCCTGATGACCGGCCCGGCAACAGTTTCGCCGCGTCCGACGCGGATCGACTGTGCCAGCAGCTGACTTCCCGTGCCGCCGTTGGCACCCACCCATTGCGCGCCGTAGTCGGGGACGGGCCTGGTTTCCATCAGCGGCCGCACGGCGAACAACTGATACGTGCCGGGGCGCAACCAGCCGATCCGCAGGTTGCCCGACGCGTCCGTCCGATCACCACACAGGCGTTCCGACGCGATCGCGCGGGTCAGGGTGGGGGCGCCGACGCAGAAGTCGGGCACCGGGTCGCCGGTCACGGCATCGACCACCCTGACCGTGATGAACGATTGCGGCTCGAGCGCCGACCCCAGCTGGGCCTGCTGCCCGGCCGCGAGCGTGACCTGGGAATCCACCCCGAAATAACCTTCGGCGATGACGGTCGCCTGATGGGTGCCCGCCTGGATGCCGTCGATCACCAGCTCACCGGTGTCGGTGGACGCCGACCTGTTGGCGACGTGCACCCTGAACGAGGTCAGCGGCGCGCCGGTGAGGGCGTCGGTCGCGGTCACGCGCATGCCCGTGCGGGCCAGAGCGGTGTCGTTGACCGTCGTGGTGGCATCGGCCGAGACCGTGATGGCGTCCGGCTTCGCCACGCCCACCTTGCCGTAGGCGAACTGCGAAATCGAGCCCCCGTGGGAGAAGTGGACCTGGTAGCGTCCGGCGAACACGCCGTCGGCGCGCCAGTTCCCCTGGACATTTGTGCTTGCGAAATGGAACGACGCGCCGTCCAGATCGCGGATGCTGACCCGGGCGCCGGACAACGGCGTCCCGTCGAAGTCCACGAACCTGCCCGCGAGGCTTCCCTGCGGCAGCAGGGTGTCGTCGACCGTTGTGGTTTCGCCCTCGCGCACGGCGTAGACCTGGGCGAGGTGCTCGCGCCGTTGCTGTGGCACATATTGGCGCGCGCCCGCCCCCGACTGCAGCAGCACCTTGTAGCCGTCGACCGGGAGGTCGGCGATCCGGTAGGTGCCGTCCGCGGCCGTCGAGGCGGAGGACGAGTGCCCACTGTCCTGGCCCAAGGCCCTTACCGTGACGTTGGCCGCGGGCGCACCGGCCGCGGTCACCACCCGCCCGGTTACGCTGCCCAATGCCAGTGCGGCGTGCGCCGGCGCGGCCACTGTCACCGCCGCACCGGTCGCGGCGGCCAACGCGAGCACCGTCACCGGTGCCAACCGCCGCCATGTTTGTCGGATCATCGCAATCCGTCCTTTCAACGAGAAGTTCGAAGGTGAGACCTTCTCTCCTCGCTCCCCCGTGAAGCGGATGTTATCGAAGCCCGGCAATTAATCGATCAAGAAAAAGTGCGCCGGGCCACCCCACGGGGAAGTCCGGCGCACTCTCCTTAATCGACTATGAAACCTCAGCTACCGGCCATGTTCGCCACGATCGTGCCGCAGCAGCACAGCAGGATCACGGCCGCGAGCACGCCGTAGATAATCCACATGGCCGTCAGGCCCGGGTGCTTCTGCGGCTCGAACCCGATGGCACCGTTGCCGAAGGCCCAAACCGGCGCCGCGTAGTGGATCGTCGGCGCGTATTGCGAGTTGTCCACGACAATCGTGGCCGAGCCGAACTTCCACAGATACGGCACCCAGATCTCGATCTGGTGCGTGCCGGCCGGGGCAGGGATGGCGTTTTCGCCCCACTTCAGGGCGACCTGGTGCCCGTTGATGGTCGCCTTGGGCGAAAACATCGCCAGCATGAACGCCATCCAGTGATACTTCGTGAAAATGCGCAGGTATCCGCTT
>JBIOYB010000383.1:0-10394 GCA_044869915.1 Allorhizocola sp. | reverse complement strand
GCCCGGCCACAACACCTTCACCGGTTATGCCACTACCGACACCAGGCGCCCCGGCACCACGATGACCTTCTTGGCGTCCACAATGGACACGGCCGCCAGGGCCGCGGCGCGGATGGCGTCCTCCGCCGCGTCCGCGGGCACCTCGACGCGGCCGCGCACCTTGCCGTTGACCTGCACCGGATAGGTGATGGTCGCCTCGATCAGCAGGGCGGGGTCGGCCTGCGGGAAGTCCACGTAGGTCAGGGACTCCTTGTGGCCCAGCCGCTCCCACAGCTCCTCGGCGATGTGCGGGGCGAACGGCGCGACCATCAACACCAGCGGCTCGGCCACCTCGCGGGGCGTGACGTCCAACTTGGTCAGCGCGTTGGTCAGCTCGATCAGCTTGGCGATGGTCGTGTTGAACCGCAGCTCGGCCATGTCTTCGCGGACACCCGCGATCGTCCGGTGCAGGATCTTGCGCACGTCGTCGGGCGCCGGATCACCCGAGACCACGGTCTGGCCCGTGTGCTCGTCGACTATCGCACGCCAGACCCGCTGCAGGAATCGCTGCGACCCCACGACCGCCCGCGTCTCCCACGGGCGCGACACATCCAGCGGCCCCATGGACATCTCGTAGACCCGGAACGTGTCGGCGCCGTATCGCTCGCACATCTCGTCGGGCGTCACCACGTTTTTCAGGGACTTGCCCATCTTGCCGTACTCGCGGTCGACCTTCTGTCCATTCCAGACATAGATGCCGTGCTGCTCCTCGGTCACCTCCTCGGCGGGCACGATGGCCCCCCGGTGGTCGCGATAGGCGTAGGCCTGGATGTAGCCCTGGTTGTACAGCCGCTGATACGGCTCGTACGACGACACGTGCCCCAGGTCGTACAGCACCTTGTGCCAGAAGCGCGCATACAGCAGGTGCAGCACCGCATGCTCCACGCCGCCGACATACAGGTCGACGCCGCCGGACGGCTTGCCCGCCAGCGGACCGACCCAGTAGGCCTCGTTTGCGGGGTCGACGAAGTGGTCCTCGTTGGTCGGGTCCAGGTATCTCAGCTGGTACCAGCACGACCCGGCCCACTGCGGCATGACGTTGGTCTCGCGCCGGTACATCCGCGGCCCGTCGCCCAGGTCCAGCTCGACCTCGACCCACTCCTTGGCGCGCGACAGCGGCGTCTCCGGATCGGAGTCGGCGTCGTCGACCTCATATGTCTTGGGCGCGAAGTCGGCCACGTCGGGCAGCTCGACCGGCAGCATCGAATCGGGCACCGCGATCGGGTGACCCGACTCGTCGTACACGATCGGGAAAGGCTCGCCCCAATAGCGCTGGCGGCTGAACAGCCAGTCGCGCAGCCGATAGGTCACGGCCCCTTCACCGCAACGCTGGGCCTCCAGCCACTCGATGATCGCGGCCTTGGCGTCGGCGATCCCCATCCCGTCCAGGAAGCCGGAGTTGATGGCCGGACCCTCGCCCGGGTATGCCTTGCCCTCGAAGCCCGCGGACGGCTGCACGGTCCGGATGATCGGCAGCTCGAACACCTCGGCGAACTCCCAGTCGCGCTCGTCCTGCCCGGGCACCGCCATGATCGCGCCTGTGCCGTATCCGGCCAGCACGTAATCGGCGATGAAGATCGGGATCTGGGCGCCGTTGACCGGGTTGGTCGCGTAGGCGCCGATGAACACGCCCGTCTTCTCTTTGGCGTCGGCTTGGCGCTCCACTTCGGACTTTGCCGCCGCGAACTCGCGATAGGCGGCGACGGCCGCGCGGGGCGTCGCGTGCCCGCCGGTCCACACCTCGTGCGTCCCTTCGGGCCAGGCGGACGGTGCCAGCTCGTCAACCTTGGTGTGCTCGGGCGCCAGCACCATGTAGGTCGCGCCGAACACCGTGTCGGGGCGCGTCGTGAAGACGCGGATCCCGGGGTCGAAGTCGATGTAGGCGCCCGTCGAGCGGCCGATCCAGTTGCGCTGCATCAGCTTGATCGGCTCCGGCCAGTCCAGCACGTCCAGGTCGTCGATCAGCCGGTCGGCGTATGCCGTGATGCGCATCATCCACTGCTTCAGGTTGCGCTTGAAGACCGGGAAGTTGCCGCGCTCGCTGCGCCCGTCTGCCGTGACCTCCTCGTTGGCCAGCACCGTGCCCAGACCGGGGCACCAGTTGACCGGCGCCTCGCTCACATAGGCCAGCCGGTGCTCGTCCACGACCCTGCGCCGCTCGCTTGCGGGCAGGTGGGCCAGCCTCGCCTCCAGCTCGGCGATCGGGCGGGCCTTGCCCTGCCGGGGGTCGAACCACGAGTTGAAGATCTGTTGGAAGATCCACTGGGTCCAGCGGTAGAAGGGAATGTCGGTGGTCGCGACCGACCGCCGCGGATCATGGCCCAGGCCCAGCATGCTCAGCTGTGCCCGGTACCGCTCAATATTCTCTTCTGTCGTTTTTCTAGGGTGAGTCCCGGTCTGCACCGCGTATTGCTCGGCGGGCAGGCCGAACGCGTCAAAACCCATGGTGTGCAAGACGTTTCGCCCCGCCATTCGGTTGAACCGGGCGAACACATCGGTGCCGATAAACCCCAGGGGGTGCCCCACATGTAGACCCGCACCACTAGGGTAGGGGAACATATCCAACACGAACATTTTCTGTGCGCCGTGCCGTGGGTGCTGCGCATCGGCCAGGGGACCGACGGGATTAGGCGCATGGAATGTACCGTTTTGCCGCCAGTAGTCCTGCCAGCGAGCCTCAATCCGGTTGGCCATCTCCGCTGTGTACCGGAAGGCCGGGGTGTCTACCTGCTCCATTGTCTATTCCTCCATGTCAAAGGCATAAAAAAAACCCTTCGCGCACCTCGCGCAGAAGGGGTCGCCGTGCCTACGCCGCTGTCCCGGCAGGGCGTCAGCACGGCCTCATAAGGAGCAGGAAGCCCCGAGCCATGGGTGCATGATACCGCGCCCGGCTAGATTGGCGGAACGTGGTTATCTCATGAAGACTCAAGTAAACGGTGAAGGTTCACGTAAACATTGTGCAACCTTCTTGACCCGCCCCAGCGTTCATCCGTCATCCGATACGAGGAGGGCCCCTTGACCACAACGCAACGCGGAGCAAGTGAACTCGGTGACCCGATGCCGGTTGAGGAGTTCCGCTCCACGACAAACGCAATCGTGGCCAACATCGAGCAGGTGATCGAGGGGAAGACCGCCACCGTGCGCCTGGCGCTCGCCGTCCTCCTTGCCGAGGGTCACCTGCTGATCGAGGACGTGCCCGGTGTTGGCAAGACCAAGCTCGCCAAGGCGCTCGCCCGCTCCATCGACTGCTCCGTCCGGCGCATCCAGTTCACCCCCGACCTGCTGCCCAGCGACGTCACCGGCGTGAGCGTCTACAACCAGGAGACCCGCGAGTTCGAGTTCAAGCCGGGCGCGGTGTTCGCCAACCTGGTCGTCGGCGACGAGATCAACAGGGCCTCGCCCAAGACCCAGTCGGCCCTGCTGGAGTGCATGGAGGAGCACCAGGTCACCGTCGACGGCGTGACCTACCATCTCCAGGTGCCATTCATGGTCATCGCCACCCAGAACCCGATCGAGATGGAGGGCACCTACCCACTGCCCGAGGCACAACGCGACCGGTTCACCGCGCGCATCGCGATGGGCTACCCCGACGAGACGGCCGAGCTCGCCATGCTCGACGGGCACCAGTCGCACGACCCCCTCGATGACCTGGGCGCCGTCACCGACGCGGTCGCCGTCCGGCGCTGCATCGCCACCGCGCGCAACGTGCACGTGGCCCAGGCCGTGAAGCAATACGCGGTCGATCTCGTCACCGCCACGCGTGAAGCCCCCGAGCTGCGCCTGGGCGCCTCGCCCCGCTCGACGCTGCAGTTCATCCGCACGGCAAAGGCGATCGCGGCCCTCGACGGCCGCGATTATGTTCTGCCCGACGACCTGCAGACCCTGGCCGTGCCGGTGTTCGCGCACCGGATCATCCCGACCGCCGACGCGCAGCTGTCCCGCCGCACCACCGACGCGATCCTGTCCGAGCTGGTGCACCGGCTGCCCGTGCCGCACGATCGGCGCTCGCCCTATGACACCCGCCCGCCGTCGCCGCCCAACACCTACTACGGCCGGTAGGACACGATGGGCGAGGCATTCCGGGGCCTGACGACGCGGGGGCGCAGCTTCCTCGCCGCCGGCCTCGCCGCGACCCTGTCGGCGCTCGTGCTCGGCGAGAAGGACCTGCTGCGGGTGTCGATCCTGCTGCTGGCCCTGCCGCTGCTGGCCGCGTTTCACGTCGGCCGCGCCCGCTACAAGCTCGCCTGCCAGCGCAGCCTCGACCCCTACCGGGTCCAGGCGGGCGGCACGGCGCGCGTGCTGCTGCGCCTGCAAAACGTCTCCCGCCTGCCCACCGGCACGCTGCTCCTGGAGGACAAGCTGCCCTACGCGCTGGGCTCCCGGCCCCGGCTGGTGCTCGACCGGCTCGGGTCCCAGCAGGCCTCCTCGGTGGCCTACACGGTGCGCGCGGAGCTGCGCGGGCGTTACGACGTGGGCCCGCTGACGCTGCGCATGACCGACCCGTTCGGGCTGTGCGAGATGACCCGCTCGTTCCCCAGCTCCGACCGGCTGACCGTGATCCCGCAGGTGACGCCGCTCCCGGTGGTGCGCCTGGCCGGTGAATACGTGGGCACGGGCGACAGCCGGGCCCGCTCGGTCGCCGTGCACGGCGAGGACGACGCGGCCACCCGCGAATATCGGCAGGGCGACGACCTGCGCCGCGTCCACTGGCGCTCGACCGCCCGGGTGGGCGAGCTCATGGTCCGGCGCGAGGAGCAGCCGTGGGAGTCCCGTGCGACCGTCGTGCTCGACACGCGGTCCTACGGGCACCGGGGCGAGGGGCCGACCGGCTCGTTCGAGTGGGCGGTCTCCGCGGTCGCGAGCATCGCCGTCCACCTGCGACAGGCCGGATACAAGCTGCGCCTGGTCACCGACGTGGGTGCCGACATCGAGGCCACCGAGATCGGCGGCGACGGGCTCCTGCTCGACCACCTGGCCGAGGTCAAGTCCACGGCGCGAGGCGACATCTCGACGCTCGTCGATCAGGTGCGCCGGCGTTCCGACGGCGGCCTGGTCATCGCGGTGCTCGGGCTGCTGACCGAGGCCGAGGCGCGGCTGCTGGCCAACCTGCGCCAGAGCGGCACGACCTGCATCGCCTTCGCGATGGACACGCACAGCTGGCTCAACCTGCCCGCGGCCGCCCGGGTTGACGCCGACAAGGATCACGCGGCGTCCGCGCTCGCGCTGCTGCAAAACGGATGGCGCGTCGTGCCGGTCAAGCACGGCGAGCAGTTGCCGACGCTGTGGCCCCGCGCCGCGCGCGGCATGCAGGGCTTCGCGTTGCGGGCCGCGATGGCCGAGACCGTGACTATCGGGAGTGGACGATGACGTCTCGAAGACACCTCACGCTGGTGGCGGCTTTCCTTGGAGGTGACGACCGATGACCTCAAGGCGCCATTTGACTCTGGTCGCGGCCGCCGCCACACTGATGGCGGCCGCGCCGATATTGTCCATTTTCGACGGTCTGAAGTGGCTCATGTACGCGATCGTCACGGTCGCGCTGGTCGCGGGGGCGGCGTGGACGGTCCGATCGATGCGCGGGCGGCTGTGGTCCCAGGTGGCCGCGATGACCGGCGCGCTGCTGCTGGCCCTGACCCTGTTCTACGGCAACGGGACCGCGGTGCTGGGCATCATCCCGACGCCCGCGACCATCAGCCGATTCCGCGACCTGCTGCTCTCCTCGGGAGAGCAGATCCAGACGTCGTATGTGCCGGCGCCCGACATCGAGAGCCTGGTCTTCCTTACCACGCTCGGGGTGGGTGGCGTGGCCATCCTGGTCGACCTGTTCGCGGTGGGGCTGCGAAGGCCCGCTCTGACCGGTCTGCCGATGCTTGCCATTTATTCGGTACCGGTGGCGGTCTACATCGATTCGGTGTCCCCGTTCCCGTTCATCATCGGGGCCGTCGGCTACCTGTGGCTGCTCGTCAGCGACAACGTGGACAAGGTGCGCCGGTTCGGGCGGCGGTTCACCGGCGAGGGCCGCGGCGTCGACCTTTGGGAGCCGTCGCCGCTGGCGGCCAGCGGGCGGCGCCTGGCCATCGCGGGCGTGCTCGTGGCCGTGCTGCTGCCGATCGCCGTGCCCGGCATGACCGCGGGGCTGCTGACCCAGTTCGGCGGGGAGGGCACCGGTCCGGGCGACGGCTCGGGGCGGGGCGGGCGCACGGTCGACCTGTTCGCCAACCTGCACGGCAAGCTGACCCAGCTCAACGAGGTCGACATGGTGCGCGTGCAGACCACCGACAGGGAGCCGTTCTACCTGCGGTTCGCGGTCGCCGACGAGGTGGAGCTCAACGGCTTCCGGCAGCGCACACCGACCGGGCGGACCGTGGGGCCCGAGCTGACCCGCACCACCGGGCTCGACCGGCAGCCGGCGTCGCAGCGGTACGAAGCAAAAATCGAGGTCTTTAGAAGTTTTGACATGCCGATGATGCCGGCCTATTCGATCCCCGTAGGCACGCAGGGGCTCGACTCCAGCTGGAGCTACGACAGCGAGCAGCAGGTCATCTACTCGCCCCGGTCGCGATCGGCCAACAAGACCTACACGCTCACCTATGTCCACCCGTTGTTCGACCCCGCCGAACTGCGCCAGGTCAAGCCGCTCAACGCCAACAGCGCGATCATGCGAAACTTCGCGGTCGTGCCAAACGTGCCGGCCGTGCAGGAGCAGGTCGACACGCTGATCAAGGGCAAGACCACGGTCTACGACAAGGTACGCGCGCTGTACGACTTCTTCTCGCAGAAGAACGGCTTCCAATACGACCTGTCCACCCAGCAAGGCACGACCGGACAGCACATCACCGACTTCCTGCAGCAGAAGAAGGGCTTCTGCGAGCAGTACGCGGCGGCGCTGACCTGGATGGTGCGCGCGGCGGGCATCCCGGCGCGGGTCGCGTTCGGCTTCACCCGCGGCAGCAAATACAGCGGCGGTGTCTACACCCTGACCACGCGCAACCTGCACGCGTGGACCGAGGTCTACTTCGAGGGCTACGGCTGGGTGCCGTTCGACGCCACGCCGAGCGCCATGGTCAACGGCTCCGTCACCTCCGCGTGGGCGCCCAATGTGGACGCTCCAGAGGACATTCCGGGCGCCGGCCCGAGCCTGAGCCCGGGCGCCAACCCGACCACCAACCCCGGCGGCGACGAAATCACCGGACCCAACAACACCGAGTGCCCCGACGGGCCGTGCACGACGGAAGGCGGCTCGACCGAGACCCCCACGCCCGCATGGGTTTGGTGGTCGGTCGGCGGCGGCGGGCTCGCGCTGCTGCTCCTGCTCCTGCCCGCGCTGAGACGCCAGATGTTGCGGCGCAGGCGAAGCGCGGCCGCGGAGCAGGCCACGCCGACCGATGTCCAGCCGGCGACGGACGGGCAGATGCGTGTGGTCGGCCCCGACGTCTCCGATGCGGCCAGGCGCCGGGCGCACGCCGCGTGGGACGAATTGATGGACACGCTGGTGGACTACCGGATCCCGCTCGATGTCGCCGAGACCCCACGCATGACGGCCGAGCGGCTGGTCAAGTCCGAAGGGTTGGATGTCACGACGGCCGACCGGGCGCGCCTGCTCGGGCACGCCGAGGAGCGCGCACGCTACTCGCAGCGTCCCGCTGCGGCCGAGGGCCTCGCGCCCGCGGTGAAGGAGGTCCGGCGCACGATCGCGGCCCAGGCGGGCCGGTGGGTGCGGCTCACTGCCGTGCTGCTGCCGCCGTCGGTGATCCAGCGCTGGGGCGCGGCCGCTTCCCACGCCGCGGCCAGGTTCTCCGCCCGCTCAACGGATGCACGCCTCGCGCTGCGCCGCCTGACGAGCCCGCTGCGCCTGCGCAAGGCCCGTTGACGACGCGCTTTAGTGTTCCCCTCCGGGCCCAGGTCCAGAGGGGAACACTATTTGGCCGAACTACTCCCACGGTTCCGGCAAGTGGAGGCCCCTCGCTCACTCGCCCCGGCCACCCCGCCGTGCCCAGTGCGGCGGGGACGTTCAGCCCGTTGGTCTAAGCCGCCAACCGGGCCACCACGGCGAGCCTGTCGAAGCTCACGAATATCGAAGCTAGCCAATTTATGAGCGCTACACAAGGTACAAAAGAATGAGTGACGTGAACGAAGCTGGCGACGTATCGCATATGCCGCATACAAACCCGCCACGCCCCGCCTGCGCCCTCCAAACAGCCCTGCCGCCACACCCGTCCCAGCCGTAACGCCGACGCCCCGCAGCAGCCCTCTCAGCGGGCTTCTCCGCGGTCCGATCGCCGCAACCACGTTGACCAGCCACTTCCCCGATGGCCCCGCCGCGGGCGCCCGCAGCCACATCGGCAGCCTGGTCACCGATGGCGCCCCCAGCCGCGCTTTCGACAGACCCGCCGCTACCGGACGATGGCATGGCGCAACGACGGCCCCGGTCGCCTGTCCGAAAGCCGGATGGCCGCCCCCATCCGGGGCGGCCATCCATGCGGCTTGCCGATCAGTAATAGTCCCCGCGATCGCGCCAGCGTTGCTCGAGCCGGTCGACGATGCCGAGGCCACGCCTGGTGCGCCGAGTGGCGGTGCCACCGACCGAGCGCAGCTGACCGCTGGAGCCCGCGTTGGCCCCACGGCGGTAGGCGAGCATCGCGTAACCGGCGGCAGCCAACATGACCACGAAGCCCGCGACGCCCAGCAGCGACTCTTTCGCGACCGTCCCGTAGACCAGCAGGGCAAGCCCTGCCACGACCACCACACCCGCTAGGACAAGTCGACGACGCGCGTGGAACTTCGGATCGCTATGGCGCACTGCGGAGGCGAATTTAGGGTCCTCTGACAGCGAGCGTTCGATCTGCTCGAACAGCCGCTGCTCGTGCTCGGATAGCGGCACGGCACCCCTCCCCGGCAGACGAGTACTTGTAGCAGTCGGACAACTGCTACGTGTCAGTCTACGTGGGGCGGGGCCAGTTCGAAAGCTGGACGACACGGGCGCAAGCGACGAATCACGGCACGCCGCCGGCCGGGGAAAGCCCTAAGGTGGCGCCTGCCGGATTTGGGGGCCTTCACGGATGCCGATCAGGACCCGCCGGTTCATACATTGCCCGCATGCTCAAGCATCGGTTTGCGCGAATTATCCAGGGCGCCTCGCTCGTCCTCGGCCCCACCCTCATGGGCGTTTCCACCTTTTTCTGGACGGCCGAGGGCAGGCAGGGCGTTACGGCCGGCACATTGACCGCGCTCGGTTCCGTGGTGTGGCTTTACGGCCTGCTCGGGCTGTGGGAGCTGGTCCGCGGGCGGCGGCCGGTCTTCGGTGTGCTGGGCGGGCTGGCCGCGGTCGCGGGCGCGTTCGGCGGTATCGCCTTCGGGATGCAGGGTTTCTTCGAGGAGGCGTTCGGGCTCGGCAAGGAGCAGTCACTGGCCGCGCTCGAGCCACACCCGGTCGCCGCCACACTGCTGCTGTGGCTGCCCGGACCGGCCTTCCCCGCGGCCGTCGCCGCCCTCGGCGCCGCACTGCTGCTCGCCCGCATAGGCCCGCGCTAGACAGCCGTGCTGCTTGTCGTCGCCGGCCTGCTCTTCCCGCTCAGCCGCATCCCGCGCATCGAGTCGATCGCCCACGCCATGGACCTGCTGCTGCTCGTGGCATCCGCCTGGCTGGGCCTGTGGCTCGCCTCATCGGCACCCTCAGAACCGATGCCGCTCGCGCCACAGGCGCCTTCAAGCCCCACACCGGCCAGGTCATAAGCACCGCTCACCGCCACCGCCCGACCACAGGCGCCGCCCACCAGCCGCCGGCCACAGGCCCTCCAGCCACCGCCGCCGGCCACCATGGCACTGCCATCCAAAGAAACCGCCCCACCACAGGCGCCGCCGTCCAAAGGCACCGCCCGACCACAAGCGGCGCCCGAGACGCTTGCCGCCCAAGGCGCTGCTCGCCCAGCTAGCCACGCTCCGGCTCGGGCCGCCGGCCCATGTGACCCTGCGCCCGACCCGGAATCCCTTGCTCCGCAACGCCTTCACCCGCCGCCCGGTATGGCGCCGCGCCGTGGCCGGCCGCCCCGGACTGCGCGGTGCCCGAGCCCGCAGGTGTCGCTCGACCGGCAGCAGTGCTCTGGCCGGCGGGCGCGGGCGGTGCGGTGCCCTGCGCAGTGCGCTTTTGGACCAGGCTGGCCGGGCGCACCACGCCCCGCCCGAACTTCGCGGTCAACGCATCCGTGGCCACCTCGGCGTCGCGCCAGCTGTGCTCGGGCTCGTCGAGTGTCATCTGCCGGGCGGAGCCGGCCACCTCGACCAGGCCTTCCAGCCGCACGCCGATCAGGCGCAGCGGCTGGCCGCCGCGCGCGGGCTCGGTCAGCTCGACGGCCGTG
>JBIOYB010000382.1:0-13791 GCA_044869915.1 Allorhizocola sp. | reverse complement strand
CGTTCTTCGAGTGCCTCACCGGGCACCCGCCCTACCGCTCGCCGGGCGACATCCTCGGGCTGCGCGGCAAGCACGAGGCCGACCCCATCCCGGTCGACGAGGTGCCCGAGGCCGTGCGCGGGCTCGTGCGGCGCGGGCTGGCCAAGAAGTCCGAGCACCGGCCCAAGGACGCGGCCACGTTCCTGGTCGAGCTGGAGGCCGTGGCGGGTGCCGGTTACGGTCCGCAATGGGAGGAAGAGGGCCGCGGCTCGCTTGCCCGGCGGGCGGCGCTGCTTCTGCTGCTGTTCCCGCTCGCGGGCGCGGCGGCCGGCGGCACCGGGCTCGCCCAGACGGTGCTCGGCTGGTCCAAGCGCTCCCTCAACCTGGTCGTGGCCGGCGGGCTTGCGCTCCTGTTGGGTCTCGGCGGATTTTTCTGGTACCAGAAGACGCAGGCCGATCCGGCAAACACCGCCCTGGTCCAAACCACCGTCGGGCCAAGCCCCACGGTCGACGCCCTCGCGATCACGCCTTCGCCGTCGCCCACGCTCGAGCCCACAGCCACGCCCACGGCCGAGCCCACGGCGACCGCTTCGCCGAGCGCGAGCCCCAGCCGCTCCCGCCCGCCGTCGCCGAGCCCGAGCACGAGCCCGACCACCAGCCCGACCCCGCCGTCCAACCGCGTGCTCAGCATCACGCTGCAGCAGTACCCAAATACCAACTCATTCTGCTGGTGGGACGAGGTCGAGGCCACGTGCGCGAGATATCCGACCAGCAGACAACAGGCTCCGTCCAGCGCGCCAGTCGCCTGGACCAGGCAGAACGGCGGGGCGTTCAATCTCTCGCTGCGCTACGTCCGCGTCAACCCGGCCGGTGCGGAAGATATGACGCCGCTCGTCAAGCCGTATCCTGTCCCGGCTGGCGCCACCAAAGGCACGGTCTATGTTCCCACTGATCTGGCCCGATTCTTGACCACCTGCTCGGCTGGCTACCGCATCAAGCTCACCGTTACCGCCGACCTGCCGAACAGCCCCACAAGCACAGCGGTTTATCTTGATAACCTGAATGCGCCGTGCTGAGAGGACTTGAGTTGAGCCAGCGGATCGGCGATCGGTATGAGGTGCTCGGGCTGCAGCGGCAGACCCGGATCGGCGCATGGCATGTGCTGTCCGATCACGACGGGCAACCGTGCGGTGGCTTGCGCCTCAACGAGATCAGCCGGGCCGAGGCGACGCGGCTCGACGCGGTGCTGCGCGCGACCGCCGGCACACCGGGTCTGCTCAACGTGATCGACCAGCACGGGCTGTGGCTGATCACCGAGCGGCCGGCCTCGCCGACGCTGACGCAGACGTTCGCGGCACAGGTGGCGCTGCCCGAGGCGGTGGCGCTCGCGATCGCCGTCGACGTGGCCCAAACGCTTACGGCGCTTCATACTTCTCAGATCGCGCACGGCGGGCTCGACCCCGATTCGGTGATCCTCGGCGCGGACGGGCGGGCACTGCTTGCCGAGTGCGGATATTCCCACGCGCTCGCGGGCACCAAACCCGGTCCCGGCCACGATGTCGCGTCGTGGGCGAGGCTGCTGCGCGATCTGGCCGCGCCCCGCTCCGCCGACACCGCACAGCGCCTGCTGCTGCTGGCCGCCGACACGGCCGAATTCACCGGCGGCGCGGCGGGTCTGGCCGAAGCGTTGGCCAGGCTGTCCGCGGAGGCGGCGCGGGTCACCGGCTTCGGCGAGCGCAGCGCGCTGGCGATGCTCGCGGCCCTTGTGCCGCAGCCGCCGACACAACCGCCCGCGCAAGGTTTGATCGACGAGGATTCCACGCGCACCATGCGAGTGGCGCCACCGCCGGGGCCGACGGCCGGCGTTGCGACGCCGCTACCGGTGTTCGACTCGGCCGGCGCCACGATGCCGGTGCCGCCCGGCGCGGCGGGTGCCACGGTGCCTGTCCCACCCGGCCCGACCGGTGTCAAAGTGCCGGGGCCGATGTCCGGCTCGGCGTCGGTGCCCATCTTCGACTCGGCCGGTCCCACCATGCCCGTCCCACCCAGCGTCGCGGTGCCGGGGCGGATGGCCGGTTCGGCTTCGGTGCCATCGGCCGGTGCCGGTGTGACCGTGCCGGTGAACCGGCCGGACGAAGCCGGTGTGACGATGCCGGTGCCGCCCTCGGGTGCCGGCGCTATGACGGTGGCCGCGGGTTCGGCCGACGCCGCCACGATGCAGGTGCCACCGCCGGGCATGCCGGCCGGGACGCCGATGGGCCTGCCATCGGGCGCGCCGCCTGTCGTGCCGCAGCACACGGCCATCATGCCGGAGATGCCCGGTCAGGAGACCATGCAGCCGGCCCAGCTCGCGGCACAGGCCGAACGGAAGAAGCAGGACGTGCTGCGCTACGGGCGCGGCGTTGCCTCGCTGCCGCCCCGGCAGCAGCCGAGCCCGATGGATACGGCGCCGGGCTGGGATCGGCCATACGCCCGGCCCAAGCGCCCCAACCGTTGGCGCAGAAGGCTTTTCGGGACCATCAGCACGCTGACCACACTGGTCCTGCTGGCGGTGGTGGCGTTCTGGCTGATCCAGCGGTTGCGTCCGCTCGAGATCTCGGGGGCGACCGTCGTGCTCGCCGAGGAGCTCGGCAACCGGTGTGACGTCCAGGCGCGCCTCGTCGGCACGATCACCACCAACGGCGCGGCCGGCACGGTCACCTACCGCTGGCTCACCAGCGACGGCCGCACGCAGGGCCCGCTCAGCCAGCTGTTCAACCTCGGCGAGAAGCAGGCGGACGTGCCGATGCTGTGGCAGTTCAGCGGCCGGGGCAAATATCAGGCCAAGGCGACGCTGCAGATCCTCACGCCGGCACAGGTCGAGGCGAGCAAGGAGTTCACTTACTCCTGCAGCGGTTAGGGGCCTAGTCCCGCGGGTAGGGGAAGGTCACCTCGCCGAGGCGCCAGCGCTGCGGGCCGTCGAGCGTGGTCGTGCCCAGTGAGCCGATGGTGGCGAGCCATCGCTGGCGCAGGCCAAAAGCGTTGTAGGGCGCGGCATGCCGCCAAGCTCTGTCCAATTCGGACAGTAGCGTGTGCACCGGCTCGCCCGGCACGTTGTGGTGGATGAGCGATTTGGGCAGCCGCTCGGCGAAGACCGCCGGAGACTCCAATGTGGACAGCTTGGCCGACAGGGTCAATGACACCGGCCGCTGCTCGCCCGCGCGCAGCGCGACCCAGGCGCACACCCGCCCGAGCTCGTCGCACGTGCCCTCGATCAGCCACCCGCCCGGTGCGAGCGCCGAACTCATGGCGCGCCAAGCACCCGCGACCGCCGACTCGTCGTATTGCCGCAGCACGTTGAGCGCCCGCACCACGATCGGGCGCATCCCGGCCAGCTCAAACCCGCCCAGTCCGAACGACAGCGACGGCGGATCGGCGAACCGCTGCGCGAAGTCCACCCGCTCCGGTGAGATTTCCAGCCCGACGACGCGCACGTCCCGTCGCACGGGTGCCAGCCGGTCGCGCAGCTCGATGGCCGTAATCGGGGTGGCGCCGAATCCGAGGTCGACGACGAGCGGATCCCGCGCCGCACCCAGCGCATACGCGCACCACCACGCGATCCAGCGGTCGACCCGCCGGAGTCGGTTGGGGTTGGTGGTGCCCCGGGTGACCTCGCCGCTATGCCCGCTCATGTAGGCCGGCTCACGACGATGTGCGATGCACCTTGTGCTGCGCGGCCTGGGCGAGCGGGCGCACGACCAGGCGATCGATGTTGACGTGGTGCGGCAGCCCGGCACACCACGCCACGCACTCGGCGATGTCCTGCGCGGTCAGCGGCTTGTCGACACCCGCGTAGACGGCCTCCGCCCGCTCGCGGGAGCCGAGGCGGTTGAGCGCGAACTCGTCGGTCTTCACCATGCCCGGGTCGATCTCGACCACCCGGATCGGCTGCCCGCACAGCTCGAGCCGCAGCGTCTCCACGAGCGCGGTCTGCGCGTGCTTGGCGGCCGCGTATCCACCACCGCCCTCATAAACGATCAGGCCGGCCGTGGACGAGATGGTGATGACCGTACCGCCGTGCGCCATCTTTGGCAGCAGGGCCTTGGTCATGCGCAGCGTGCCCAGCACGTTCACGTCATACATCCACTGCCAGTCGTCGACGCTGGCCTCGGCGACCTGGTCGGCACCGTGCGCCCCGCCCGCGTTGTTGACCAGCAGGTCGACCCGGTCGACAGAGGCGGCGAACGCCGCGACATCAGTGTCGCTCGTCACATCGCACACCACCGGGGTGCCCACGCCGAGCCGCTCCAGGCGATCCTTGCGGCGGGCCAGCGCGTAAACCCGATAACCCTGGGCGACCAGGAGCTTCGTGGTGGCGGCACCGATGCCGCTGGAGGCCCCGGTCACTACGGCAGTCTTGTCCACGACCCCGATGTTAGTGAAGTTACCGATATCACTTTCTGGCCCGGGAAGAGGTTTGATGGCAGAAATGTTAACGACCGCGTGAGCTCTACCCCCAGACGCATCCCCAGACGCATCGCCACGCTGTCCGTGCACACGTCTCCCCTGCACCAACCGGGCACGGGTGACGCCGGCGGCATGAACGTCTACATCGTCGAAGTGTCCAAGCGCCTGGCCAGGCGAGGCATCGAGGTCGAGATCTTCACCCGGCGCACCACCGGCGACCTGCCCACGGTGGCCGAGCTCGCCCCGGGGGTGACGGTCCGCCACATCAACGCCGGCCCGTTCGAGGGCCTGGCCAAGGAGGATCTGCCCGCGCAGCTGTGTGCTTTCACACACGGCGTGTTGCAGGCCGAGGCCGCGCGCGCCCCCGGATATTACGACCTGCTCTCGACGCACTACTGGCTGTCGGGCCAGGTGGGCTGGCTGGCCAAGGACCGCTGGGGCGTCCCGCTCGTGCACACCGCGCACACCCTCGCCAAGGTCAAAAACCTGCAGCTGGCCGAGGGCGACCGGGCCGAGCCGATCGCCCGTGTGATCGGCGAGGAGCAGGTGGTCGAGCAGTCCGACCGGCTGGTCGCCAACACGCCGGCCGAGGCGCGGGAGCTGATCGAGCTCTACTGCGCGCCCTCGGAGCAGGTGGCCGTGGTTTCGCCGGGCGTCGACCTGACCCGCTTCTCGCCCGGCAACAAGGCGACCGCCCGGGCACGGCTGGGCCTCCCCGCGTACCCACAGAAAATCGTGGCTTTTGTCGGTCGCATCCAGCCGTTGAAGGCTCCCGATGTGTTGATCCAGGCGCTGCCCGAGCTTCCGGACACGATGGCGCTGATCGTGGGCGGCCCGAGCGGCTCCGGGCTCGCCCGGCCGACCGCGCTGATCGAGCTCGCCACCGCGCTCGGCGTCCGCGACCGAGTGATATTCATGCCCCCGCAGGGCGGGCAGCGACTGGCCGACGTCTACCGGGCGGCCGACGTGGTCGCCGTGCCGTCGCACAACGAGTCGTTCGGCCTGGTCGCGCTCGAGGCGCAGGCGTGTGGCACGCCCGTCGTCGCGGCGGCGGTCGGCGGGCTGGTGACGGCGGTGCGCGACGGCGTGAGCGGGATGCTCGTCGACACGCACCGGTCGCACGACTGGGCCAAGGTACTCGGCGGTCTGCTCGCCTCGCCCGGCTGGCTCGCCGACCTGTCCGGCGGCGCGGTCAAGCACGCCAAGGACTTCTCGTGGGACCACACGGCGGGGCGGCTGCTCGAGGTCTACGCTGACGTCATGACCGAGCATCGCGAGCGCCAGCGCCTGCTCACGGAGTCGCTGTGCCGGACAGCGTGGTAGCAGACATCATCGAGTCGGTCTGCGCCGACCTCGACCTGCAGCGCACCGGCGCACGGTCCTATGTGGTCACCCTGCCGGGCGCGCACAAGCTGAAGACCAACGTCAACCTGATCGTCGGCGAGCACGCGCTGCGGATCGAGGCGTTCGTGGTGCGCCAGCCCGACGAAAATCGCGAAGAGGTGTGGGCCTGGCTGTTGCGGCGCAACGCCCGCCTGCACGGGGTGGCGTTCACCATCGACGCGGTCGGCGACGTCTACCTGACCGGCCGGCTGCCGCTGCCGGCCGTGACCCCCGAGACGCTCGACCAGCTGCTGGGCGCGGTGCTGACCGCAGCCGACGAGTCGTTCGATGTGTTGCTGGAGCTCGGTTTCCGCACCGCGATCAGGCGGGAGTGGGCGTGGCGGACCAGCCGCGGCGAGCCCACCGACAACCTGCGCGCCTTCCAGCACCTGCGCGAGTCCGGCCAGCCCTAGGGGCGGTATGCGCGATCCGCGCCCGGGGACTATCGTCAGGCTCTAGAAGTCGCTGCAGAGATGAGGGGCATGCATGTCGGCACTGGGCTCGAAGGAGTTTTGGCTGGAGACGCTGCGTGCGGATGCAAATGCCTTCCGGGTGATCGCGGCCGAGGCGGAGCTCGCCGCACCCGTACCGACATGTCCGGGTTGGACCGTCCGCGATCTGGTGAACCACCTTGGCGGCGTTTACCGCTGGGTGCTCGCGTTCGCGGGCCGGGGCACGACCGAGGCGCCAGATCCGGAGCTGCGACGCAAGTCGCTCCACGATGACTTCCCGGCCGAGCAGGACGCGCTGACCTGGTGGGATGAGCAGGCGGTCGCGCTGGTGAAGCTGCTCGAGTCGCTTGACCCGCAGCAGCCGGCGTGGAATTGGGCGCCTCAGGCCAAGGTGGCTTCGTTCTGGCACCGGCGCATGGCCAACGAGACGGCCGTGCACCGCTGGGACATGCAGATGTCGCAGGGGCTCGCCGAGCCGATCGACACCAGGCTGGCCGCCGACGGGGTGGGCGAGGTGCTCGACAGCTACCTTCCGGCGCAGCGGCTGCGCAAGGGCCCGACCGACCGCTACGGCGTGGTGCAGCTGTTGGCCACCGACACCGAGCAGGAGTGGTTCATCCGCCTGCGTGGTGAGGGCATAGCGCTGCTGGACACGGCCACCCTGCTGGACGACACCGACCCCAACGAGCAGGTTTCCGCGGCCGGCACGGCCAGTGATCTGGATCTGGCGCTGTGGGGGCGGGTCGGGTTCGACATGCTGGACGTGTCGGGCGACGAGTCACTGCTCCACGCATTGCGCGTGGGATGAGGATCGAGCGGGTCGCCGGCGTCGATGGGGTGTTGGCGGCCTCCGAGTTGTTCGATGCCCCGGCGCGGGCCGAGTGGGCGGCGCGGTTTCTCGGCGAGCCAGGGCATCATCTGCTGGTGGCCTATGTGGACGGTCAACCGGCCGGGATGGTCACGGGTGTCGAGCTGACCCACCCCGACAAGGGCACGGAGATGTTTCTCTATGAGCTCGGCGTCGCGGAGCCCTATCGGCGCCGCGGGATCGGCCGCGCCCTGGTCGACGCGCTGCGCGAGCTGGCGCGGGAGCGCGGCTGCTATGGCATGTGGGTCTTGACCGAGCGCGAAAATGCGGCGGCCATGGGCACCTATCGCGGTGCGGGTGCGGGCGCAGCGAGTGATCACGTGATGCTGAGCTGGGAGTTCGCGCCTTAGCAGCAGCGAGAGAGCGTTCTCGCCACCGCCGGTAACACTGTCGTAACGGTCTCTTGACACCCGGCTCGGTCGGCTTCATTCTCTCACGGAGAGCGCTCTCTCAGATCCGAACACACACCCCTAGGAGGGTCGGCAGATGCGCACCTCCCTGCGCCGGATGCTTGTCCCCGCCCTTGCGGCGGGCCTCTTCTTCACGGCCGCCTGCGGCGGCGGCAACACCCCAGCGGCGGACGAAAAAATCACGCTCACCATCGCCGGCTTCGGCGACTTCGGGTTCAAGCCGCTCTACGAGGAATACAAGCAGACGCACAAGAACATCGAGATTCAAGAGCGGATTTCCGAGTACGCGGCACACCACAACAACCTGATCAGCCACCTGGCCACGGGCAGCGGCGCGGCCGACATCGAGGCGGTCGAGATCGGATACCTGTCCAGCTTCACCGCCACGCCCAGCCGCTTCCACAACCTGCTGGACCTGGGCGCCAAGGACCTCGAGAGCACCTACCTGCCGTGGAAGTGGCAGCAGGCGCTGTCGACCGACAAGAAGACGCTCATCGGCCTCGGCACCGACGTCGGCGGCATGGCGATGTGCTACCGCACCGACCTGTTCGCCAAGGCGGGCCTGCCGACCAACCGCGACGAGGTCTCCAAGCTGTGGCCCACGTGGGAGCAGTACGTGGCGACCGGCAAACGCTACAAGACGGCCGCGCCCACCTCGTTCTTCATGGAGGCGTCCGGCAACATGTACCGGGCCATCGTCGAGCAGGCGCCGACCGGGCTCTACGACGACGCCGACAAGCTGATCGTCGAGACCAACCCGATCGTCAAGGGCGCGTGGGACCTGACCGTCGACGCCATCAACTCCGGCCTGTCCAACAAGCTCACGGCGTGGACGCCCGAGTGGACCGCCGCCTTCGGCCAGGGCACGTTCGCCACCATCGTGTGCCCGGCGTGGATGACGTCGTACATCGAGAACAACTCCAAGGACGCCTCCGGCAAGTGGGACGTGGCAGCGGTCCCGGGCGGCGCGGGCAGCATGGGCGGCTCACACCTGACGCTGCCGAAGCAGGGCAAGCACGCCAAGGAGGCATTCGAGCTCATCAAATGGCTGACGGCGCCGGAGCAACAGAAGAAGGTCTTCAAGACGACCGGCAACTTCCCGTCGACACCCTCGCTCTACACCGACCCCGACCTCACCGGCTTCAGCAAGGCCTTCTTCAACAACGCGCCCATCGGCAAGATCTTCAGCGATTCGGCGAAGGCCGTGAAACCCCAGCACCAGGGCCCGAAGCAGGGCGACGTGTTCAACGCGATCGGCTCCGGGCTCGCCCGCATCGAGCAGGGCAAGCAGAAGCCCGACGAGGCCTGGACGCAGGCCATCGCGGACGTCAAGAAGCTCGGATAGCACACGGAAAGGGGACACCATGCGTGCCTGGCTGTATAAAGTGGACACACGGGTGTCCCCATACCTTTACATCGCACCGTTCTTCCTGCTGTTCGGAGTCTTCGGGCTGTTCCCGCTCGGCTACACGGCATATGTGAGCCTGTATGACTGGAGCCTGCTGCGCGACGAGCACTCCTATGTGGGGCTGGCAAACTACGCCGAACTGTTCAAGGATCCCTATTTTTGGAACGCGCTGGGCAACACGGTCTCGATCCTGATCCTGTCGACCGTCCCGCAGCTGATCCTCGCGCTGATCCTGGCGCACCTGGTCAACCGGCCGTTTATCAAGGGGGCGACCGCGTGGAGGTTGGGCATGCTCCTGCCCAACCTCACCAGCGTCGTGGCCGTGGTCGTCATCTTCAGCCAGCTGTTCGGGCGCGACTTCGGGCTCATCAACGCCGGGCTCGAGGCGCTCGGGCTCGGGCGGATCGCGTGGCAGGAGGGCACGGCCTCGTCGCACGTCGCCATCGCCGTGATGATTATCTGGCGCTGGACCGGGTACAACGCGCTGATCTTCCTGGCGGCGATGCAGGCGGTGCCGAAGGAGCTGTATGAGTCGGCTACATTGGACGGTGCGTCGAGCGGGCAGCAGCTGCGCTCCATCACGATCCCGGCCATCCGCCCGACCATCATCTTCGTCGTCATCGTCTCGACCATCTACGGCCTGCAGATTTTTGCGGAACCGCAACTGTTTGGCGGCGGTGGGCCCACCGGGATCACCGGCGGTTCGGATCGCCAATTCCAGACACTGACGCTGTACCTGTACGAGCACGGGTTCAACAAGGGCTTCGACTTCGGCTACGCGTCCGCGACGGCGTGGGTCATGTTCGGGGTCATCGTCCTGTTCGCCATCGGCAACTTCCTGCTCAGCAGGCGGATCCGGGGGTACAAGTGAACCGCAGGCTCGCCTACCTGACCCTGCTCGGGTTTTTGTTCTTCTCCCTTTTCCCCTTCTACTTCTCGTTTGTCGTGGCCAGCCACGACAATTCGGCGCTGGCGCAGGTGAAACTGGTGCCCGGACCCAACTTCTTCGACAACGTGCGCAGAGTCTTCGACACCGTGCCGTTCGACCTGGCGCTGCTCAACTCGACCATCGTGGCCTCGGTGAATACGGCCAGCGTCGTGCTGTTCTCCACCCTGGCCGGATTCGCCTTCGCCAAGCTGCGCTTCCGCGGGCGGCTGCCGCTGCTGCTCGGCGTCGTGGCCACGATGATGGTGCCGACACAGCTCGGCATCATCCCGCTGTTCATCCTCATCACGCGGTTTGAATGGAATGACACCCTCGCGGCCGTGATAGTCCCGGCTCTGGTCAACGCGTTTGGTGTTTTCTTCATGACGCAGTACCTGTCCGAGGCGCTGCCGGCCGAGTTGCTCGAGGCCGGGCGGATGGACGGGTGCGCCAACCACCGGCTCTTCTGGCACGTGGTGCTGCCCGCCGCCCGGCCCGCGATGGCCGTGCTCGGCATGCTCACCTTCCTCGGCACGTGGAACGACTATCTCTGGCCGCTGGTGGTGCTGTCCTCGCCGGAGAACCAAACCGTCCAGATTGCACTGTCGCAACTGCGGGCGGGTTACGTCCAGGACTATTCGCTCGCACTCACCGGCACCGTCCTGGCGACACTTCCACTGATCATCGTCTTCGGCGCGCTGAGCAAACAGCTCATCGGGGGCATCATGCAAGGAGCTGTAAAGGGATGACTATCGCGTTCCCGGACGGGTTCCGCTGGGGCACGGCGACCGCCGCCTATCAGATCGAGGGCGCGGCAACGGAAGCCGGGCGTAGACCGTCCATTTGGGACACCTTCTCGCGCACGCCGGGGCGGGTGTTCGCCGGGCATACGGGCGACGTGGCCTGCGACCACTACCACCGCTACCGCGAGGACGTCTCGCTGATGCGCGAGTTAGGGATAGGCACCTACCGCTTTTCGGTGGCGTGGCCGCGCATCCGGCCCGACGGGACGGGCCCGGCCAACCCGCACGGGCTCGACTTCTACGACCGGCTCACCGACGAGCTGCTCGGGGCGGGCATCGAGCCGATGGTGACGCTGTATCACTGGGATCTGCCGCAGACCCTGGAGGATCGGGGCGGCTGGGCCAATCGCGAGGTGGCCCATTATTTTTCCGAGTACGCGATGAGCGTCCACAAGCGACTCGGCGATCGGGTGCGGCTGTGGACGACGCTCAACGAGCCTTGGTGCTCCGCCTTTTTGGGGTACGCGAACGGCGTGCACGCGCCCGGGCACACGGACACTTCGCTGGCGTTGGCCGCGGCGCACCATCTGTTGCTGGGGCACGGGCTGGCGGCGGCCGCGCTACGCGCGGCCGGGGCGCCCACGCTGAGCATCACGCTCAACCTGGCGCCGGTCGTGCCCGCCGATCCGTCGGATCGGGCGGAGCGCGACGCCGCCGACCGGGTCGACGCGATGCTCAACCGGCTGTTCCTGGAGCCCCTGTTCAAGGGCGGGTATGAGCCCTACGCGCTGGGCATCTTCGAGCGGCGCGCGCCGGCCGGGCTCGTGCGGGCGGGCGACGAACAGATCATCGCGCAGCCGATCGACCTGCTCGGGATCAACTACTACAACCCTTGCCTGGTGACGGCTCGGCCGGGTACCCAAGAAAATCCGGTATATCCGGGAAGCGACGGTGTCGATTTCCGCCCGGCGCCGGGGAAGACCACCGCGATGGGCTGGCCGATCGAGCCCTGGGGGCTGACCGATCTGCTGGAGCGGCTGCATCGCGACTACCCCGGCGTACCATTGATCATCACCGAGAACGGGGCGGCGTTCGACGATGTGCGGGTCGACGGCGGGGTCGCCGACCACGATCGGGTGGCGTTCCTCGAGGGACACCTGCAGGCCTGTCATGACGCCATCTCCCGGGGCGTCGACCTGCGCGGCTATCTCGTATGGTCATTGCTGGACAACTTTGAGTGGGCGGAGGGTTACCGCAAGCGGTTCGGCATCGTGCACGTCGACTTCGACACGCAGGTCCGGACGCCCAAGGAGAGCGCACTCTGGTATTCGAAGGTGATCGCACGCAACGGGCTTTAGCGGGTTTCTGGTCAACGGGAGGCGCGATGGTGGGCAGGCCGACACTTGAACAGGTCGCCGCGCACGCCGGCGTCTCCCGCGCGACCGTCTCACGCGTGGTCAACGGCTCGCCGACCGTCGCCGAGCCGATCCGGCTGGCCGTGCAGCGGGCGATCGAGGAGCTCGGATATGTGCCAAATCAGGCCGCCCGATCGCTGGTGACCCAGCGGACCGATTCGTTCGCGCTGGTGCTGCCCGAGTGGACGACCCGGGTGTTCTCCGACGACCAGCTGTTCCCCGGGATCATCCGCGGGGTGGGCCAGGAGATGGAGACCGCCGACAAGCAGCTCGTGCTGATGCTCGCCGGGTCCGCCGCGTCGCACGACCGCATCGAGCGCTACGCGCTGGCCCGGCACGTCGACGGGGTGCTGATCGCGTCGATGCACGGGGCCGACCCGCTGCCCGGGACGCTCGCGCGCATGGGCGTGCCGGTGGTGTGCGGCGGGCGGCCGCTCGGGCGGGTGCGCGTGCCCTACGTGGACGTCGACAATGTGGGCGGGGCGCGGCAGGCCGTGCGGCATCTGCTCGACACCGGCCGCACCCGGATCGCCACCATCGCCGGCCCGCAGGACATGGTCGCGGGCATCGACCGGCTCAACGGCTATCGCGAGGAGTTAAGCGACAGCGACCGCCGCTCGATCGTCGCGGTGGGCGACTTCACCCGCGACTCGGGCGCCACGGCCATGCGCCAGCTGCTGCAGGACGACCCGCAACTCGACGCCGTCTTCGCCGCCTCCGACCTGATGGCACACGGCGCGATCAAAGTCCTGAAGGAGCACGGGCGGCGCGTGCCCGACGACGTCGCGGTGGTCGGCTTCGACGACATCGAGCTGGCAAAATATAGCGAGCCGAGCATGACCACCGTGCGCCAGCCCATCGACGGCCTCGGCCGCGAGATGGCCCGCCAACTCCTGCGCCTCGCCGCGGGCGACGACATCCCCGACTCCGTCGTCCTGCCCACCGAGCTGGTCATCCGCGCCTCGGCCTAGCGTGCAGCCGGCTCAGCTCCAGCGCGACGGGGAAGGACAGGGCCGTGGCCTCCCAAGGCGCGTCTCGCCAGATAACTCACTCCCAATCAAACCCCGCCGGCTCCAACACCGGCAGCTTCACCGGCCATTGCCAGAAACCGAGTGCTATGGGGTGCGTCAGCAGATCCGCGGAGACGATGACCGTCGCGTCCGGTAGGCCGATACCCAGCTTCAGTGCGGGCACCAAGATGTTGCCGCATTGCATGAACACGTCTTGGGTGGGAAAGCGCGACGGCGGTATCATACTGCCGAGCGCGAGTGCTTCTGCGAACCGCCGCGCCATCGCCCGGCCAAGAGCAAGCGGCCCGCGCATGGTGATCTCGAAACGATGTCCATCCGGCGGCTGTCGGCCATCCTCCACAAACGTCAGTCGTGGGTCGTAGCTCGTCACAACTGCTCCCGGCCCATCGGCAAATCGCTGTCCATGATAGACAGACACCGCGACAATCCGCTGATCTTGGCCAAGATGCGGCACATCGTATGCTTCCTCATCTTGGCAGGGCAAACCCCAGACGGGGAACTGGGGAGCTGGGTAGTTTTCCATGGTGAACCCGCCCTGTCTGCCTATCCTTGCACCTGTGTGATCAGCAACTGCTGCACCGCTTTCCTTGTGTGTATCCATGCCGGTAAGGGCAACTGCCGCGTTGGCTAGCGACTCTGTGAGGTTCATGTCGTACTCCCGAGTTCGATTGACTTGTCGACGGTTTGGTTGAATCGCGGGACCAGAGCGCTACTTCCGCACCGATTCATCG
>JBIOYB010000381.1:0-4146 GCA_044869915.1 Allorhizocola sp. | reverse complement strand
TCGGTTCATAGTTCTTCCTAAGAAGGTTGGCTGAGCAGTTGAGCGGTGCGGGCCATGAGTCCCGGGACGTCGCCACGCTCGTGCGCCAGCAACCACTGGGCCAGTTGCAGCGACGCGTCCACGACGGTTTTCGCGCGGTTGAACCGGCGCGCGGTGAACGTCTCCCACAGCCCCTCGTCGAGCGCGTCACGGGTCAGCAACAGCTCCGCGAGCACGGCGGCGTCCTCGAACGCCTGCGCGGCGCCCTGCGCCAGGGTCGGCGGGCAGGCGTGGGCCGCGTCGCCGATGAGCACGACCCGGCCGCGGTGCCACGGCGGGGGAAGGACATGGCTCTCAAACCACGTGTAGTTGATGGTCGACGGGTCGGTGAGCGTCTCGCGGATGTCGTCCCACGGCCCGTGATAGGCCTCGGACAACTCGCGCATCACCCGCAGCGACTCCTGCGGCGTGAGCCCGCTACGGTCCCGCGCGTCCTCGACAAGGTAGGCGTAGAGCGTGCCCTCGCCGGTCGGGCAGTAACCGGCGATGTAACAGGGCCCGCCGTAATACAGGTCGGTCCGGGTCACACTCTTGGGACGAGGGGCGAACGCGCGCCAGATCCCCATGCCGGTGGCCTTGGTCTCCAGGTTGATGCCGAGCATCCGGCGGGTCCACGAGCGCAACCCATCCGCGCCGATGACCAGGTCATAGCGCCCGGTCGACGCGTCGGCGAAGGCAATGTCGACACCCGTCGGGTCCTGCGCCAGCGCGTTGTAGGTGATGCCGAAGCGCACCTTCGCACCGGCGGCGGCCGCGCGGTCCAGCAGGATCCGGGCCAGCGCCGGCCGATACATGCCCACGGTCGCCGGCAGGTCCGGGCCGCCCGTGCGGACATCGTCGAGCTCCACGATGAGCGAGCCCTGCGGGTCCGGTGCGCGCAGCCCGAGCGTGTCGAAGGCATATCCGTGCCGCAGCACATCGTCGAGCACACCGAGCCGGCGCAGCACACGCAAAGCGTTGCCCTGCAACGTGATACCGGACCCGACCGCGCCCACGTCCGGCTTGATGTCGATCAACTCGACGGAGACGCCGCCCTCGGCGAGCAGGATCGCCATCGCGGCACCGGCGGCACCGCCGCCGACCACCAACACGTTACGGACTGATGACATGAGCAAACCTTCCACGATCACGCGCGCAATCGGGAAGAGTGATTCGCTGATGCCGGCCATCCACGTCGTTTATGGTCTGGGGATGGCGGTGGATCGTGTTCTGGTCAATCTCGACCTGAACCTGCTCGTGACGCTCGACGTGCTGCTGCGCGAGCGCAACCTCACGCGTGCCGCCGAGCAGCTCGGCTCGAGCCAGCCCGCGGTCAGCGCCGCGCTGGCCCGGCTGCGCCGGCACTTCGGCGACGACCTGCTCAACCGGGTGGGCAACCGATACGAGCTCACCCCGCTCGCCGCACAGATCGCGGCGCGCACGGTGCCGGCCCTGGCCGGCGTGCGCCGAGTCTTCGACATCGCACCCGAGTTCGACCCCACCACGGCCGACCACGAGTTCACGATCGTCACGTCCGACTATGCCGCCGCGGTGCTCGGCCCGATCGTCGCGGGCATCCTCGCCCGGCGGGCGCCCGAGATCCGGCTGCGCCTGCAGCAGACCACGCCCGCCGCCGTCGACCACGCCGTGGACACGCTCCGCTCGACCGACGGAATCATTCTGCCGCACGGCTTTCTCTTCGACACGCCATTCACCGACCTCTACGAGGACCGCTGGGTGTGCGTCGTCTCGGCGGACAACGCCTCGATCGGCGCCGAACTGACCCTCGCCCAGCTCGGCGAGCTGCCGTGGGTGGTCCTCTACAACCTGCCCACCGCATTCGCACCCGCCACCCAACAGCTGCGCATGCTGGGCGTCGAGCCGCGCGTCGAGGTGGTCGTGGACGGGTTCCTGCCCATGCCGTTCCTGGTCGCCGGCACCAACCGGGCGGCGCTGCTGCAGGAGCAGCTCGCCCGGCGGATGGCCGCGGCCGCCGACATCCGCATCCTGCCGTGCCCG
Organism: Allorhizocola sp.; assembly: GCA_044869915.1. Lineage (GTDB taxonomy): Bacteria > Actinomycetota > Actinomycetes > Mycobacteriales > Micromonosporaceae > Allorhizocola. Next base: position 2,109 of record JBIOYB010000381.1, on the reverse strand, counting down.
TTCGAGGTCGTACCGATCGCCGAGGCCTTCTGGTGGCACCCGATGTATCGCCACGACCCCGCACACGCCTGGCTGCGCGGCATCCTCGCCGAGGCCGCCCATCAGCTTCGTTGACACCGAAGGGGCGCAAGAGTGAATCCGTGCGGACCTCGCAGACGGCCCTACCATCGCAGTGAAAGCTGTCGAAGGGGGTCCTGTGAAACAGGTTTTCGGCCGGATGATGGCCTTATTCGTCACCAGCGCTGTGCTGACCGCGCCGATGGTCGTCGCCACGGCCGGGCCGGCGTTTGGCGACACGAGCTTCGGGTGCCGGGTTTCGCCGGGACCCGTTCAGGGGTGGGGGCAATACTGTTCCAATAACGATTCCCCTGACCCAAGTGTGTACAACGTCGGCTTCCAGGTTTCGGGCCTGAGCGGCTCCGAACACAGCTTCCAGTGGACTCCTGCCCTCTATGGGTGGTATTTCGAGCCAGGAGAGGGACCGGGCGGCGACTGCAATCACAGTTCATCGATCTGCACCGTAAAGATCAAACGGGCGGTCGGCAGCGAAAAACAGCTCAGGATGTTCGTCGACTTCATGCAGGGCGAAGTCTCCAGGTCCGAGTGGGCCGTCGTGTACATCTGGCCCCTATGCAAAGGTCAACCCTGCTAAGGGCGGGCTATCAGCTTCGTTGATGGCCGCCATCAACGAATCGCTCTTCCCCCGCCGAATTTCGCCCGCGCATAGTGCTGGCCATGTCCCAGACCACAGCCCCCGTATCGACCGCCGCCTCCTCAAAGTCCCGCGAGGCCGGTCTTGCGCAGCTCGTGCTGCTCCTGGCCGGCAGTTGCCTGTCGGTCCTCGGCGCGGTGCTCATCGCGCCCGTGCTGCCCCAGATGACCGACCACTTCGCCGGCGTGGCGGGCGTGGAGGTGCTGGTGCCGATCGTGCTGACCGTGCCGGCCCTGATGATCGGCCTGGCCGCGCCGTTCGCCGGGCTCATCGTGGATGTCCTCGATCGCAAGCGGTTGCTGATCGCCGCGATGATCGCCTATTCCATTTTTGGTACCGCGCCGCTCTACCTGCCGTCGCTGGGCGCCATCATCGCGAGCCGGGTCCTGGTCGGCATCTGCGAGGCGGCAATCATGACGTGCTGCACGACCCTCATCGCCGACTACTGGTCCGGCCCGCGCCGCAGCCGATACCTGGGCGTGCAAACCCTGGCCGCGACGCTGTCGGCCACCGTGTTCCTCGCGCTGGGCGGCGCGCTGGGCGCGGCCGGCTGGCGGACCCCGTTCTGGCTCTATGCCATCGCCATCGTGCTCGCGATCCCGATGGCGAAACTGATCTGGCAGCCCGCATCCGGCCGCACCGAGCGTGGACGTAAACTTCCTCCCCTGCCCTGGCGGCAGCTGATCGCGCCGTGGGTCGTCTCGCTGTTCGGCGGCATCATCTTCTACGCACTGATCGTGCAACTGTCCTTTGTGCTCGACGGCGTGGGCGTCACGTCGACGGCGACCATCGGCGGGATCAGCGCGCTCATGTCGCTGGGCACCGCGATCGGGTCCGGCTCGTTCGCCAAGCTGTCCCGCTACACGCCAAAGAGCTTGCTGCCCATCGGCTTTGGGCTTTCGGCGGTCGGGCTCGCGGTCGTGTTTGCCACCGCTTCGGTGCCGGTCATCACGGTCGGGGCGGTGCTGACCGGCGCCGGCACGGGCCTGCTCCTGCCCACGATGCTCACCTGGGCGATCAACCGGTTGCAGTTTGAGCAGCGCGGGCGCGGCACCGGCCTCTGGACGGGCGTGCTGTTCTTCGGCCAGTTTGCCTCGCCGCTGCTGATCGCGGGCATCGGCGCGGGCGCCGGTGGCCTGCAACCCGCCCTCGGCGTGCTGGCCGTGGTCAGCGCGATCCTGGCCGTGGCAACGCTTGTGGCGATCCCGCGCAACGCGGAATCCCTCGACACGACCCACGGCTAAGCCGCGTTTCAAGACCCCGGCCCCTCGCACCCATCAAGATCCCGCAACTTGCCAGGCAAGTTCCGGCCCGATGGGCCTTTTGCACCGATTGCCGCGCGACTTGCCCGGCAAAGTTGCGGGATCTTGGGACCGTGGCCCACCGGCACCCCACCG
>JBIOYB010000380.1:0-2153 GCA_044869915.1 Allorhizocola sp. | reverse complement strand
CCCGATCCGCGTCACGCCTAGCGGCACGCCCGTGGTGATGGCGATGGAGATGGCGTTGGCCAGGCCGGCGCGATCGAGGCCGAGGATCTTGCCGGCGCCGCAGGCCGCCCCGATGACGGCGAACATGCCCTGATCCCAGCCCTTCAGCGCGATCTGATCGGCCATCCGACAGAACACCTCGTAGGCCACGACGATCGCCGTGATCACCGCGCGTCCACCCTTCCGGTGGGCGTCAGCCGCGGCCAGCACGGCGGGGATCATGTCGCTCGGGTGGCCCGTGCCCCGGGCGGCGTAGGTGTCGTTGCAGTCCAGGTAGCGGACCAGGGCGGTGTTCGCGAAGGCGGCCAGATCGGCCGACGTCGTCTGGCGCGTGCCCAGGATCCGCGCCGCAGGCTTGCCCTGCACGCGCGAGGCCAGGCTCCGTGCGATGGACGCTGGCTCGGCATCGAACGCCCCGACCCCACAGCCCAGGGTGTCGATCAGCGTTCGCTTCACCTGCTGGACCGCCTGCGGGGAAAGGTCCTCGTAGGTCAGCCGGCCGGTGTAGTCGCTCAGGTATTCGCTGGTGGCGTCCATGAATTCCTCCCGAGCAGGGACCCCTAGCTCGAGCCCGTTGGAGGTTCGAGAAGCGGCCCGGGTTTCCCGGGGCGCTCCGAGCGTTGGGGGGTTTGCTCAGAAATAGCCCCGTTGATCGGGCGTCCTCTGACTAGGCCGCGAGTTCGAGGCTGACCCGGTAACCGTGTCGCTCCAGGGCTTGGAGGGCGCGTCGGACGTCCCGACCTTTCCGCCGCGCATCGTAGTAGCCGGCGCCGGGCTCCTGATAGGTTCGCCCGTCGGCCAGCAGCAGGTAGGCCGTGGTCAGCAGCTTGTGGGCCACCGCCACGATGGCTTTCTTATGCCCGCAGCGCGGCTTGAGGCGGCGATAGCGGGCGGCCAGCGCGCTGTCGCGGACATTGATCGCCGCCAGCGCCGCTTCGATGAGCGCCGCCCGCAGCCAGCGATTGCCGTTGCCTGTCCGCACGGCGCGGCGCTTGCCGGCGCTCTCGTGCGTGCCCGGACACAGGCCCGCCCAACTGGCCACGTGCCGGGCAGTCGGAAACTGGTGCATGTCGACGCCGAGTTCGGCGATCAGGATCTGGGCCGTCCGCGGGCCGACGCCGGGAATGGCGTCCAGACGCGCGGCCTCACCCGCGAAAGGGGTGAGGGCCTCCTCAATGTCGGCGGTGAGGACCGCCAGCGCCTCGTCCAGATAGTCGAGGTGGGCGAGCACTTGGCGCACGAGTAGCGCGTGATGCTGACGGAACTGACCGGTCAGGGCCTCCCGCAACGCCGGCAGCTTGTGGCGCAGCTTGCCCCGCGCCAGATCGGCCAGGACTTCCGGGTCGGTGGTGCCCTCCACGAGCGCCGTCAGCATCGCGCGCCCCGACGTCCCCAGCACGTTGGAGGCGACGCTGGCCAGCTGGATGCCCGCATCCGTGAGCACTTTGTGCAACCGATTCGCTTCCCGCGTCCGGTCCTGGACCAGCACGGCACGATAGCGCGTGAGATCCCGCAGCTCGCGAATCGCCGCCGGCGGCACGAAGCTGCCCCGCAGCAACCCGTGCTCGAGCAGTTGGGCCAGCCACTCACAATCGCGCACGTCCGTCTTGCGCCCCGGGACCTTGCTGACGTGCGCGGCGTTGACCAGCAGGCAGGTGAACCGCTCCTCCAGCACGTAGTAGACCGGCTTCCAGTAGACCCCGGTACTCTCCATCGCCACGTGGGTCACCCCGTGCGCACTGAGCCAGTCGCGCAGGGTCAGCAGGGCGGCGGCCGTAGTGCCGAAGGTTTGCACCTCCTGTCGACGGCTCCCCGCCAGCCCCGGCACCCGCACGCACGCCGTCACGCTCTTCTTGTGCACGTCCAGCCCGGCTCCGCGCTCGATCACCCGCTCCATGGTTGGCCTCCTCGCCCGTGACGTGGCGACCGCCCGGAGGAGCGTCGTTCGGCCGAGTTTGCTCGGCGTGCTCAGCGGCTACAATGCGGGGTGCCGATCGCTCCCGCGCCAAATTGGGGACGGACTCGAAGTCGCATTCCCTCTACGGCGTGGACCGGGCGGCCACCCGCTGACACTACCGCATTTCATCGTGCGGGGCGGGCGTCAGCCCATGAGA
>JBIOYB010000379.1:0-2734 GCA_044869915.1 Allorhizocola sp. | reverse complement strand
TGTCACCGGTCCCCGTCCCCGTTCAGGAACGACTCGACCACGGTGGTCATCTGTCGGTCAGCGTCCAGCAGCTCGCAGCCGTCCTCGCCGCAGCACGGGCACCGGCCCACCCGGTACGTCGTCGCCCCTTCTGGCTGCAGCAGATCCCGCCACCGAGCATGCGGGTCCATACGCGCCGGCCTGATCACGCTCGGGGCGTGCATGGCGATCGTGCGCTCGGCCGCCCACAACACCGTGCCGTAGTCACCCATCCCCAACCTCACCCGCCCTCTTCTTCGGGGGAGGCGCCGGCACCCGGAAACGCCGGGCAGGGACCGCCGACGCCTCCCTCCTTCAAGGACCCACCCCCGCGCGCCGCCGCGAGCAGCCCGCGAGCTTCCCCGTCCGGTGTAGCTCCGGACGGAGCCTCTACCCGGCGACGCATGCCACACCGCCGAAACTGACCATCTCCGTCAAGCCGGGTTCGGCACCGTCGTCGGGCCGCCACTCGTCCAGCGCCACCACACCCGGCGCGAACAAGCTCAACCCGTCGAACCACGAGACGATCTCCGCCCGGGACCGCAGCGTCACCGGCTGCCCGGCCGCCTCGTACACCCGCGCCGCCCGCTCCACCGGCCCCCGTAGGTGCTCGGCCATCCCGTCCATCGAGGCGTGCGATACCGCCAGACACGAACCCGGCACCAGATCCGCCGTATAGGCGGCCACCAGATCCGCCGGGCGGTCGTCATCGCCGATGAACGGAAGGATGCTGCACATCAACACCGCCACCGGTTCGGCCGCATCCAGCAACGCCGCCGTCACCGCATGCGTCTGCACGCTGGCCGGGTCGCGGATGTCCGCCGGTACCACCGCCGCGTACTTGTTACCCGCCAGCACGAACCTGCTGTGCGTGACCGCCACCGGGTCCCGGTCCACGTACACCACCCGCGCCTCCGGTTCGACGGCTTGGGCCACCTCGTGCACGTTGCCGACCGTCGGCACCCCCGACCCCAGATCCAGGAACTGCCGGATGCCCACCTCCGCGACCAGGAACCGCACCACCCGCACCAGCCATGCCCGGTTCGACACCGCCATCGCCGCCGTCCACGGCGCCAACTCCAACACCCGCTGCGCGGCTTCACGGTCCGCGGCGAAGTTGTGCGACCCACCCAGAAACCAGTCATACATCCGCGCCGAACTCGCCACCGTCGTATCCACCACATGCGCCAAGTCGCCCAAGCCCAGGTTCATCCCCGCGTCACCTGCACCGGGATACGAGGACTACTCGCCGTCGCGTCGCACAAGCAGAAATGCGTCCGGTGCCCCGGCGCCGACCGCTTGCACCTATGCTCACCGCCGCCCGCGCTCGCCGAACACGGCCCACCACCCAACGCCGCCCACGTCACCGGACACACGCTGAACCTCACATAGCCGTCCACCGTTACCCACCACCTCTCGGCGTCACTGAGTAGGGCCGGCCCTAACTGTGTCGTCCGGTCGATGTCACGGCCTACTCATCTGTGCATGGGCACCACCTGCTATGCACGCTGTATAGAGTCGGCCCATGAGGGGGGCACACGTTGAGCATGGAGAAGGTTGATCCATGATCACGACACCAGCGGAGGTGATCGCACTCCCGGAATTCCGCCGCGCGCTCAAGTCGGGCGACTGGTCCACAGCGCTGCGGCTCGTAATTCAAGAGACTGGGGCCTCGGGTGCAGCCATCGCCACGGCGACCGGGATCTCTCAACCTCACATCTCAAGATTGCTCAACGGTCTGGTAACTGAACCGGGTATTCGAACTGTCCGCATGCTTTGCGACGGGCTCGGCATACCGCGATCGCTTGCCGGCCTTCTTGACGAGGATCAGGAGGATACGACGGAACGCCGCCAACTACTCGCCGCAACGCTGGGAGCATCGAGCCTTGCACTTGTAGGCACGGCGGATGGTGACGTGCCGCTGGAGCACGCTGAGGACGAACACCTACTCATGGTGCTCTCTGCCACCCATCGACGCCTCGAGCACCGATTGCCATCACGTCAGCTCATCGGACCAGTTACCGCACACCTAGCACTCGTCCGACAGCTACGGCTCCAGGCGAAGGCAGGGCGAAGCGTACGCCGCCTCGCGACGATCACTAGCGAGTCCGCTGGCCTCGCCGCGTGGCTCTACGTTGATCTCGATGACCGCGCGAGTGCGCGGAAGCATTACCAGCTTGCGATCATCGAGGCGCGAGCGACCGGCCATGTCCTGCTGCCCGCCTACATGCAGGCGTCATACGGGCACTTTGCCGTCACATCGGGCGACGCTGCCCAGGGGCGCCATCTAGTTGTGGAAGCCAGACGCGGCCTACCTCGTTCGGCGCCGCTCATCGCACACGTTTGGCTTGACGCTATCGAGGCCGTCGCGCTGGCGCGGTTTAGGGACCAGCGTGCCTTGGCGTTGCTTGACCACGCTGAGCGCCGCCTTGGCCCTGCGGCCAACGGCGAGCCTGTGTGGCCCTGGCTCTTCCGCTTCGACCTATCGAAGCTGGCCGCGTATCGAGCGGCTGCCGAGGCAAGCCTCGGCCGATGGCGTGCTGCCGAGACATCACTCAACCTTGCTGCAAATGCTCATCGTTCACCTAATACGACAGTTCCAGTTCGTTATAGACAGGTGGGCGTCGATGGCTGCCTGTCGTGCTGGGTCGCATCGGCGTGTCTCGTGGTATGGGGGCGGCCACCTCGTGATGATCGTCTGTTGTGGACAGTTACG
>JBIOYB010000378.1:0-31619 GCA_044869915.1 Allorhizocola sp. | reverse complement strand
TCGCGCACCAGGCGGTGGGTCTCGTCGGGCCGCGCTCCGCCGGCCCGGATCAGATCGCTTGCCGCCGAACGGACCTGCGCGATCACCACGTTGCCGGAGAAGCCGGGCTTCTGCTGGTGCGCGTGCGCGCTCTCCCGCACCGCCCGCAGAGCGGCGCTCTGGCACGCCATCGGTTCGGCGCCTTCCGCGAGCTCGCGGCGCAGCCAGGTCACCGACTCCGCCAGTGCGCGCACGGCGGACGGCAGGGCCGGCGGCACGGGTTCGCCGTCGCGCAGCATGGTCAGCCCGCGGGCGACCAGCACGCGCGCGTTGCGCAGCAGGCGCGTGACGTGTTCGGCGGAGTCGACATATCGCGACAGCTCGTCGCGCTTGCGCCAGCGCAGCGGGGCGACCAGCGAGATCTCCTTGCCGGCGGCGATCGCGTCCCGGTAGGCCTGCAAATGCGTCTCGGTGGCGCGCATCCGGTCCAGGGCCGATTCGGCGCGCTCGACGTCGCGCCCCTGCAGGGCGGCGGCGATGCCGGCCAGCCCGTCGGCGATCCCGCCCAGGATGGTCCCGGCCTCCCGCCCGACCACCGTGAGCGGATTGAGCGGCAGCAGCAGGGCCATCACGCCGACGCCCACCAGACCGCCGACGACCGCGTCGACGAAGCGACTGATGAAATAGCTTTCTTCAGGGGGTACGAGGGTGGCCACCAGCGATACGGATGCCGCCGCCTGCATCACCAGCGACGCGGATCCGCCGACCGCCATCGCGATGAGGATCGCGAGCAGCACGGCCAGCGAGACCTGCCATGCCCCGCGCCCGATGATGTAGATCAGGACCTCGCCGAGCAGGATGCCGACCGCGTTGCCCAGGATGATCTCGAACGCTCGCCGGAGCCGTTGCCCCACCGAGATCGCCAGGACCACGACCGCCGCGATCGGCGCGAAGTACGGCGTCGCATGGCCCAGCAGGTCGCGCGCCACAAACCAGGCGATCCCCGCCGCGACCGACGCCTGCGTGGCCAGTCCGAGCCCGACGCGCACGCGCCCGATGCGGTCGCGCAGGGTTGTCATACCCCAGAAAGTAGCCTCGGGGCATGGGACTGGAAGCGCGTTTCGTCAACACCGCGCGGCTCGCCGGCGCGACCGCACCGGTGCCGGCCCTCGAGGCGGTCGCGGCCGAGCTGGTCGCACGCTGGTCGCAGCCGCACCGGCACTACCACGACCTGGCGCACCTGGCCTTCTGCCTCGACGAGGACGGTGTCGAAGGCTCGCCTGTCGTGGCTCTCGCGGCGTGGGGGCATGACGCGGTCTACGATCCGCGCTCGCCGGCCAACGAGGAGCGCAGCGCGCTGCTGCTGGCCGGCCTGCTGACCCGCTGCGGTGTGCCGCAGGCAGTCGTGGCGCGGGCGATGGATCTGGTGCGGATGACCGCGGGCCACCGGGTGCGGGATGCCGAGGCCGAGATCCTCGCCGACGCCGATCTGGCGGTGCTCGCCCGGCCCTGGCCGGACTATCTGTCCTATGTGGACGCTGTGCGGCGCGAGTACGCCCACGTGCCCGAGCCGCTGTGGCGGACGGGCCGCTCGGCCGTGCTGACCGGGCTGCTCGACCTGCCCACCCTCTTCCACCGGCACCCCGAGCGGGAGCCGGCCGCCCGCGCCAACATCAGACGCGAGCTGGCGGCCCTGTCCCGTGAGGCCGGCTAGGTCACTCCGCGGTCCTGCGGTGCTGCTCGTCGAGGACCGCTTCGGCGATCTGCTCCGGCGTCGGCGGCACCGGCGGCCGGGGAAGCCTGGCAGCGATGAGATCGGCCAGCTTGACCAGCTGCTCGTCGGTCAGAATCGGTGTCGACAGCTGGGCCAGCCGGGCCTGCAGCGCGTTGGCCTCCCCGGCGTATGGGCCGCCCAGGACCCGCTCCCGATTGTTGAATATCGCCTCGACCCGCCAGATCAGCGCGTTGAAGTTGTTTTCGTCGATCGCCACATCTTCTCCCGTCAATAGCGCACGAAGATCGTCGACACTGCCCCGGTAGGCGTTGGCGTCAGTGATGCTGGACGCCCCGGCCACGTCGGCATTGTCGGTGAACTGCCAGATGTCGGGGAGCCGGTTGCCATACCGGTCGTCCCATCCGGTGCCGCGGTCCCCGCCCGCGTTGGCGTAGATCTGGGCGGCCGACCCGGCCGTGCCGCCCGCATAGTGCGATTGGACCAGCGGCCCGGGCAGCTCGCGCAGGTCGGCGCCGCCGTAGTATCCGTTGTGGAGCCACTGCGGCAGGTAGTAGGCCAGCGGGCGGGAGTCCACCGCGTGCCACGCATCGCGGAAGCGCAGCACGTCGGCAAAGCGCGGCCACAGGTCGTTGCTGATCAGCTCCTGATAGCGCTCGATGTCGAGCATCGCCCATTGGCAGCCGTGCGCGTCGAGCTGGCCGCGAAAGTAGCCGACCTGGCGCCGCATGCTGGCCGCGTCGCCGCGGATCAGGTTGTGGTAACCGCCGCGCATCGTGAAGCCCGCCGCGCTCGCACCCTGCTGGAAAGCCGCGAAGTGGCGTGACTCCGGGTTGAAGCCTGCCGGATCGCCGTATGTGGCGCGGGCGATCATCACCTCCGACGTGGCCGCACGCACCTGACGCCAGTCCAGGTTGCCGCCTCGCCGGCTCCAGTCGTGGTGGGAAACATCAACCCACAGGACCGTCAAGGCGCCCTCCCGCTCAACATCGAAAAGTCGAGATCGACATCATGTCATGCGGGACACATAAAGACAAACCCCTCAATACCACCGCAGGTCAGCGGGGCTGGACGGCGGTGATCGCATTGGGCCGGCCCGGCTGGCCGCTCACGACGACCGCATAGTCACGGCCGGCGCTGTCCACCTCGAACCGGGGCGCATCCGCGGCGGAGCGGCTGATCGAGTAGCCGTCCTGGGGCGCCTGGTTGGCGGCGGCGTAGGCGGCGACGTCGGGCGTGCTCAGTGCGCGCATCCGCGGCACGTTGCGGTCGGCCCACGCCTGGATGAAGTAGCGCATGTAGGCGTCGGCGTCGGCCGGGAAGAGGGTCCGGTCCATGCGCACCTCGGACACTCTGTCGGGAGCCTCATCGGGTACCCGCAAAATCAGATCGGAGCCCTCGTTGTTGCGATAGGTGCAGTAGCTCGATCCCGCCGCGCCGTCGCAGTCCACGAACGTCCACGTCATGTCGATGTCGCCGGGGACCTCGGGCAGCTTGCGCCGGCCGCACAGGAAATCCTCGACGAACAAGCGCAGCTTGTCGGGGCCGCCGGTAACGGTGCCGGCACACGGGCTGGGGACGGGCGATGGCGAACTCATGACCGTGGGAGATCCTCCGCTGCTCGGGGTGGTGGGGGTGGCGATGGGTGACGGGCCTCGGGCGCATCCACCGAGAGCTATGAAGATCGCGGCAAATATCGACAGCGCCCGCATGGAGCGAAGATACACCTAAGAGATCGCGGCGTGCTTGGGCCGGCGCAGCCCGGCCGCACGCAGGCGCATGGCGATCTCCTTGGTGGACACCTGTTGCGCGCCAAGCCAGATCGCCACGGGCACGAGCTCGGCCGGTATGTCATAGTGATCGCGGTCGAAGCCTCGCCGCGGTGCGTCCAGCATCGCGGCAAACGCGTGCAGCTCGAGGTATGACACGTCGCTGACCAGGTGTGCCCAGAGCCGGCCGCGCGCCGGCCAGACCGGCCGGTCTACATAAATCACGAGCTCCAGGCTAACGTTCGGATCGTGACCATCCTGGAAGAGCTGGCCGGAGCGCTCACCGATCCCGACCTCCTGGCCTCCTACCGGCGCGACGAGGCCGACCTGTGCGAGGCGGGCACACCGCTCGCCCTGTTTCGGCCCGCCTCGACCGAGGACGTGGTCCGGGCGGTCAAGTGGGCGGCCAAGCATGGCGTGCCGGTCGTGCCGCAGGGCGCGCGCACGGGCCTGGCGGGCGGGGCAAACGCCATCGACGGCTGCCTGGTGATCTCGATGGTCGACATGGACCGGATCCTCGAGATCGACCGCGCCAACCGGATCGCGGTGGTCCAGCCCGGCGTGATCAATGCGGCGGTCAGCCGCGCGGCCCGCGCCGAAGGCCTGCGCTATCCGCCCGACCCCGGCTCGTGGGAGACGAGCACGATCGGGGGCAACGTCGCGACCAACGCTGGCGGCATGTGCTGCGTGAAATACGGCGTGACCACGGAATATGTGCTCGGGCTCGAGGTGGTGCTCGCCGACGGGCGGGTCATGCGCACCGGCCGCCGCACACCCAAGGGCGTCGCTGGTTACGACCTGACGCGCCTGTTCGTGGGCTCCGAAGGCACGCTCGGGATCATCACCGAGATCACACTGGCGCTCAAGCCGGTGGTCGCCGAGCCGCTGACGCTCGTGGCCCTCTTCCCGTCCACCGGCGCGGCGGGCGACGCGGTCGACCGCATCTTCACCGCCGGCCTCGCTCCCTCGCTGCTCGAGCTGCTCGACCAGGTGCACCTGCGCGCCATCGAGGATTTCCGCCCGATGGGCCTGGACACCTCGGCCAAGGCTCTGTTGCTGGCCGCCGCCGACGGCGACCTCGACGCGATCGCGGCGCAGTGCCGAGAGGCCGGCGCTACCGGCATCTGGCAGGCCACCGACGCCACCGAGGCCGCGCAGCTGTTGCAGGCGCGCCGGGCCGCGCACCCGGCCATGGAAAGGCTCGCCATGACCACGTTTGAGCACGGCGGGCTGATCATCGACGACATCGCCGTGCCGCGCACCCGCCTGGCCGAGCTGCTCGACGAGATCGAGGCGATCGGGCTCAAGCACGGCATCACGGTCGGCGTCGTGGGCCACGCGGGCGACGGCAACCTGCACCCCAACATTTTGGTGGACCGCGCCGACCCCGAGTCCGTCCACAAAGGACACCTGGTGTTCGACGAGATCATGCGGCGCGGGCTGGCCATGGGCGGCACGTGCACCGGCGAGCACGGTGTCGGCCTGCTCAAGCGGGACTGGCTGGCCGCCGAGGCCGGGCCGGTGAGCATCGACGTGCAGCGGGCCATCAAGGCCGCGCTCGACCCGGCCAACCTGCTCAACCCGGGCAAGGTCCTGGCCTAGGTCAGAAGGTGGCCAGCCGGGCCGCGTCGGCCGTCAGGTCGTCGGGCATGAGCTGCGACTTGCGCTCCGCCTCGACGCGCGCCAGGTAGGCCTGCACCTCTTCGTCGCATGTGGACGGTGACCAGCCCAGCTCCGCGCCCATCACCTCGGCCGCCCGCCGCGCGGTCTCGACCCCACGGTGCGTGGTCTCCATCGAGATGCGCGTGCGCCTGGCGAGCACGTCGACCAAGTGCCGGGCGCCCTCGTGTGAGGCCGCGTAGGCCACCTCGGCGCACAGATATTCGGGTGCGCCGGGCAGCGACTGGCCCAGCTCCGGCCGGGCGTCGATCAGCGCGAGCACCTCGATGGTCAGCGTGCCGTAGCGCTCCAGCAGGTGCTCGACCGCGCCCGCGCTCAGCCCATGCCGCCGGGCCAGATCGGCCCGGTCACGCCACATCGCGTGCCACCCATCGGCGCCCAGCAGGGGCAGCCGCTCGGTCGCGCTCGGGCGGGTGCCCGGAAGGCGCCGGGCCGCGCGGTCCACGACGTCCTGTGCCATCACACGATAGGTGGTGAACTTGCCACCCGCGACGAGCAACAGGCCCAGCAGCGGCTCGACGACCGCGTGCTCGCGTGACAGCGCCGAAGTCTCGTCGCGCTCGCCGAACAGCAGCGGGCGGAGCCCGGCGTAAACCCCCTCGATGTCGCCCGCGGTCAGCGGTCGCTCGAGCACGAGGTTGACCTGCTCCAACAGGTATTCGATGTCCTTGGCGGACGCCGCCGGGTGCGCCCGGTCCAGCGCCCACTCGGTGTCGGTCGTCCCGATGATCCAATGGCCGCCCCACGGGATCACGAACAACACGCTCTTGGGCGTACGCAGAATCAGCCCGACCTCGCCGGTGATCGCCGAGCGCGGCACGACCAGGTGCACGCCCTTGGACGCCTTCACCCGCAGCCCCACGCGCGCGTCGGGCAGCCACGACGACACGTCATCGCTCCACACGCCGGTCGCCGCGATCACCGTGCGCGCCCGGATCGTAAAGCCCTTGTCCACGACGACGCCGGTGACCTCGCGCGCGTCGCGGGCCAACCCGACCCCCTTCACGCCTGTGACCACCGCGGCGCCGAGGCTCGCGGCCGTGCGCGCCAGCGTCACCACGAAGCGCGCGTCGTCGACCTGCCCGTCGTAAAAGCGGATCGCGCCCGACACCGCGCTCTCGCGCAGCGACGGGAACAGCCGGCGTGCGCCGTGCGCGCTCACGTGACGATGCAGCGGCATGCCCCGCCCGTGGCCGGCCAGCCCCCCGAAAGCGTCGTAAAGCGCGATGCCCGCGCCGTAGTAGACCCGGTGCCACGCCTTGCTCAGCGGACCGTCCGCCGGCAGCGGCGCCAGGAACGGCACCGGCCGCACGAGGTGCGGTGCGAGCAGCGTCGCGAGCAGGCCGCGCTCCCGCAGCGCCTCGTGCACCAGCGGGAACTCCAACTGCTCCAGGTAGCGCAGTCCGCCGTGGATGAGTTTGGAAGACCGCGACGAGGTGCCGCTGGCCAGGTCGCGCGCCTCGATCATGGCCACCCGGAGCCCGCGCGAGGCCGCGTCAAGTGCCGCGCCCGCGCCGGTGACCCCGCCGCCGACCACGAGGACGTCGAACTCCTCCTCGCGCAGTCGGCGCAGGTCAGTCTCATACCGTCGGGGAGAAAGGGCGCCCGCGGCATAGCGGGACTCGCTGCGGTCGCGCATGCAGCCACGGTACCGTGCGGGCGTGGTCTTTCACCCCGCACGCAGCCCTTCTCACACCGCAGCGATAGTCGCGGCCGTTTTCGCAGGCATCTGGCTTGTGTTCCTGGCTGTGGGAAGCCAGGCGGCCGGCTGGTTCGCGGCGCAGATCCAGCTCGGGCTCGGCCTGGAGTTGCCCGCCGTCACCTGGCCGATCGGCGGCGCATGCGCGGCGATCCTGGGCGTGCTGCCGGCGGTCCTGCTGGTGATCCTCACCCAGCATGAGCCGTCCCGGGCCGCTGGTCGCGTGTGGACGATCGGCGCCGGGCTGTTCGCCGTGGGCACGGCTCTACGGGCGCTGCCGGCCACGCAAAACACGTGGTTCCTGGCCGCCCTCACGGTGATCGTCGCCGTCGCCGCGTTCGCCCTGCGCCGGGGGCCGTGGGGATGGTCCGGTTGGGGTGCGGCGGCCGGGCTGGCGGCGCTCGCGCCGTTCCTGTGGACGGGTGGCCTGGGCGGCTGGTTGGAGACGTTCTTCGCGCTGACCGCGTCGGCCGGGCTGGGCCTGCTCGCGGCGTCCACCTTGGACGATCGTTTTTGGGCGGCCTACGACACCGGCAAGGCGATGCGCATCGTGGTCGGCGGGCTCGTGGCCGGGGTGGCGCTGACCCTGTTCGCGGCCGGTGCGGGCGGCAACGGCGCGCAGCTCCTGCTGATCCTCGTGCTGCCGCCGCTGGCGTTCGCCGCGGCCGCGCTCAAGCGGGTCTGGCCCATGATCGGCATCGCGGCGTTCGGGCCGCTGGGCTTCGTCGATCCCGTCGAGGTCAACATCTTCCTGCTCGAAAACGACATCGCCTATTGGGTGGCCATCGCGGCGGTCGCGTCCCTGGTGATCGGCCTCCTGGTGGGCGTGGTCTACCTGCTCCCGCTCCCCTCACGGGCCGGCATCGCCGCGGCCGTCGCCGCCGTGCTCGCGGCCGGCGCGCTTTACGCGTTCGCCGGCAGGCCCGGCTTCTACGGCGACCAGCTGTTCGTGGTCATGAAGGAGCAGGCCGACCTGACCGGCGTGCCCACGACCACGGGCGTCGGTGCGGGCCGCGACGCCCGCGTGGCAGCCGTCTACCAGCGGCTCGTCGAGCACGCCAACCGCACGCAGCAGGACCTGCGTGGGCAGCTCGACCGGCTGCGCCTGCCCTACCGGCCGTACTACCTGGTCAACGCCATCATGGTGACCGGCGGGCCGGAGGTGCGGGCGTGGCTCGGGCTGCGCGATGACGTCGACCGTGTGCTGCTCGACCAGCGCCTGCGCCCGCTGCCCAGGCCCATCCCCGAGGCGCACGGCGGCATCACCGAGCCGCCGGACCGTCCACAGTGGAACCTCGAGATGGTCGGCGCGCCCGCCGCCTGGGCCCAGGGGCACACCGGCCGGGGCATCGTCGTCGGCGGCTCCGACTCGGGCGCGGACGTCGAACACCCGGCGCTGCGCGCGAACTATCGGGGCGGAGACGACTCCTGGTTCGACGCGTGGAACGGCACCGCCACTCCGAGCGACCGCAACGGCCACGGCACGCACACCCTCGCTACCGCAGTGGGCAAGGAAAACGTCGGCGTCGCGCCCGACGCGCAGTGGATCGCGTGCGCCAACCTCGACCGAGGCCTCGGCAGCCCCTCGCTTTACCTGGACTGCCTGCAATTCATGCTCGCGCCCTTCCCGCACGGCGGCGATCCGTTCACCGACGGGCGCCCCGCCCGCGCGCCGCACGTGCTCACCAATTCGTGGGGGTGCCCGCCGGTGGAGGGCTGCGACTACGAGACCATGCGCCCGGCCACTGACGCCCTCGCGGCGGCCGGGATCGCGTTCGTCGCGGCGGCGGGCAACGAGGGCGACCGATGCGGCTCGATCGACGACCCGCCCGCGCCCGACCCGGCGGCCTTCACGGTCGCGGCGGTCGACGAAGGGCGGCAGGTCACCAGCTTTTCCAGCCGAGGCGAGCCGGCGTCGGGCAAACCCGACATCTCCGCTCCCGGCGAGGAGATCCTGTCGGCGATGCCCGGCGACACCTATGCCATGAACAGCGGCACCTCCATGGCCACGCCGCACGTGGCCGGCGTGATCGCGCTGCTGTGGTCGGCCGAGCCCGAGCTCGTGGGTGACCTTGATTCGACATATTTGCTGCTCGAGGACACCGCGACCCCGGTCAGGGGGACGCCCATATGCGGAGATGACGAGGACGCGGGAGCCGGGATCGTGAACGCGGAGGCGGCCATCGGGTAGTCTCGCGTGCCGTGTACACACCAGCGCACCGCGCCGCAGTGATCGACCTGGCCAAACGCTGCCTTTTGCCGCAAGACGCCGCCGAGGCGGACGCCATCGTGGACGTGCTGACCCGCGCGACGTTCGGCGTGGTGTCCGAGGTCGACGGCAAGCTGACGGGTGTCGCGCTCGCGAGCGTGGGGCACAAGGACGCCACGGCCGGGCACCTCGATCTGCTCCTGGTCGACCCCGCCGCACGGCGGCAGGGCATCGCGCGCGGCCTGCTCGCCGATGTCGAGCGGCAGGCCAAGAAGCGCGGGCTCACCGCGCTCAAGGTAG
Organism: Allorhizocola sp.; assembly: GCA_044869915.1. Classification (GTDB taxonomy): domain Bacteria; phylum Actinomycetota; class Actinomycetes; order Mycobacteriales; family Micromonosporaceae; genus Allorhizocola. Next base: position 22,251 of record JBIOYB010000378.1, on the reverse strand, counting down.
CCGGCAACGCCCCCGATTACGCGTGGCCGGGCGTTGACGTGCGCTACACGCCCGCGATCTGCGCGCTGATGGCGGCCGGATACACGCACGACCGCACGGCGTGGAACATGGCCGCCCAGCTGCCGGTCAAGCCCGTGCCCGAGCGGGAGGTCGAGGGAGTCGAGATCCGGCGCGTGGCAGAGGCCGACATGGAGCTGCTGCTGCCGATGGTCCACGAGCAGTGGGGCCAGGCGTGGACGGTCGAGGTGGAGCGGGCGTTTTCCAAGGGCGGGGTGCACGCGGCGTTCCGGGGCGGGCATCCGGTGGCGTTCGCGGCGTGGGGCGGGTGCCGGCGTGCTTGGTTCGGCCCGATGGGCACGCTGCCGGCCGCCACGGGGCTGGGGCTCGGGAGCATCCTGTTGCGACGGTGCCTCGCCGATCAGGCTGCGCTGGGGCTCACGAGCGTGCAGATTGGCTGGGTGGGACCCGTGCCCTTCTACGCGAACGCGGTTGATGCCGCGATCGACCGAGTTTTCTTTCTCTTCACCAAACACCTCTAGAAATAGCCCTCTGAAAGCTCACGCAGCGGGTGAACTGAGTCAGCAGCACCGTAGGTCCTTTTTCACTGCTTCGCGATGAAAATTGTTTTCGTCCGGCACGATGGAGTTGTGCTGGAGGAAAAGCCGACGGACACCGGATACCACGCGGGCACCGCCATCATGATTGCCGCCGCGGCCGCCGTCGGCGGCTTCCTCTTCGGCTACGACACTGCCGTGATCAACGGGACGGTGGACGCGCTTGAGCAGGAGTTCGCGCTCAGCAGCCTCGTGCTCGGCTTCGTCGTCTCATCCGCACTGCTCGGATGCGCGGCCGGTGCCTGGTTCGCCGGCCCGATAGCCGACCGGGTGGGCCGAATCCGGGTGATGCTGCTCGCCGCCACCATGTTCCTCATCAGCGCGATCGGTTCGGGGCTCGCGTTCGCCGCGTGGGACCTCACGATCTGGCGCATCGTCGGCGGCCTGGGCATCGGCGCGGCCAGCGTGATCGCACCCGCCTACATCGCCGAGATCTCGCCCGCGCACATGCGCGGCCGGCTCGGATCGCTGCAGCAGCTGGCGATCGTGTCGGGCATCTTCGTCGCGCTGCTGGTCGACTATCTGCTCGCGGAGGCCGCGGGGGGCGACGCGAGCGCGCATGTGCCGTGGGGCGGATCGGCATGGCGATGGATGTTCGCCTCGGCCTCCATCCCGGCAATCGCTTACGCCGTGCTCGCCCTTCAAATCCCCGAGTCTCCGCGGTACCTCGTGCGACGCGGCAAAGACGAGCAGGCGCGCAGCGTCCTGCGCAGGGTCGTGGGCGGCGATGTCGACCTGCGCATCCGTGAGATCAAGCGAACCCTCGCCGGTGCGGCCGACCAGGTCAGGCTGACGATCCTGCGAGGGCCGGTGCTCGGGCTGCGGCCCATCGTGTGGGTCGGCATCCTGCTGTCGGTGTTCCAGCAGTTCGTCGGCATCAACGTGATCTTCTACTATTCGTCGTCGCTGTGGGCGTCGGTCGGGTTCAGCCAGTCCAACGCCCTGCTGATCACGGTCATCACGAGCGTCACCAACATTCTCACCACGCTGATCGCGATCGCACTGGTCGACCGGATCGGCCGGAAACCCTTGCTGCTCATCGGCGCGGCCGGCATGGTCGTGACGCTGGGCGTGATGGCGTGGTGCTTCTCGTTTGCCACCGAGACCGTCAACGCCGCCGGCGAGACCGTCGCCACGCTGCCCAGCGACATCGGCAAGGTCGCGCTCGTCGCCGCCAACCTTTACGTGGTCTCGTTTGGCATGAGCTGGGGCCCGGTCGTGTGGGTGCTGCTCGGCGAGATGTTCGACAACGTCATCCGCGTCACCGCGCTGGCCGTCGCCGCCGCGGCGCAGTGGGTCGCCAACTGGGTCATCACCGCTACGTTCCCGGCCCTGGCCAACATCGGGCTCAGCTTCGCCTACGGCCTGTACGCCCTGTTCGCCTTGCTGGCGTTCGTCTTCGTGTCGCGTGCGGTCCGCGAGACCAAGGGCCGGGAACTGGAGACCATGTAGGTCCTATATGGATGGCCTCGGGTGCTTGGGCGCGCTGAATTCGGCGAAGGCCGGTGGCATCCGGCGGGTCTCGAAGTCGATGTAGTCCAGCACGTCGTAGTAGGCCTCACCGAACGTTCCCGCGGCCGCGTTGAGTTTGCGGGCCCGCGTGTCCGGCCACTGTCCGGTTTGGACCTTGTCGAGCAGCGCCCGCAGCGCGGTGATCTCTTCGGCGGCGTTGAACGCGCAGTGCCCACCCCGGTCGACATAGATCTGGCGCAGCTTGCGCGGTTCGCCGAATCGGCGCACGGCCGAGGCGTACCAGTCCTCCTGCGCTGTCAGCGCCCCACCGTCGACCGTGGTGTGCAGGGTCAGCACCGGATCGGGTGTCGTCGCGCGCGGCACGATGTGGCGGTAGTGGTAGAACACCGCGGCCGGGTCGGGCGCGATCCGTGGCGCGGCGTTGACGAGCGCCAGATCGGCGTCCACATCGGACCCGGGTGCTTCCGCATAGGCGCGCAGGGCCAGTTTGCGTTGCGCCGAGCGCTCGAACTGGCGCCGATAGTCGATGCCCACGTTCCACGACGGGTTGCCCCCCGCGCGTGCCTCGACATCGGCGCGCCCCGTGGGCCCGTAGCCGCCGACGTGCGCGCCCATGAGCCAGACCAGCTGCTGCCGCAGCCGTTCGGCGAGCTCGGTCGGCTCCGGTTCGAAGGCGTCGGCCCATCCCGGGACGCCGCCGATCGCGCCGGCCAGCGCCAGCCGCGCCCGGCCCAGCGGGGTCGCCTGCGCCCGCGTGATCGCGTTTGTGAGGGCCTGCAGCCCGGCCGCCGGATCGCTCGGGCGCACCAGCTCGATGTCCTCGCCGGGGGCCAGCAGAGTCTTGATGACAAACTGCAGGTCCAGTGCGGCGTTGAAGGTGGCGTTGAGGTCGTGGGCCGCGCACGTGGTGAGCACGCCGTCAAACTGGTCCGGGTGCTGCTCGTCGAGCTTGAGCGAGATCCCGGCGCCCATGGACATTCCATTGAGGACTGTCCGCTGTGGCCGCCCGATGTTGGCGTAGAACCAGTCCAGCAACTTGAGCTGGTCCTCCTGCGCCTCCCGGACCTGGAAGCCGAGGCCGCCGTCGCGATAGTCGGAGGCGGCCAGCGCGTAGCCGTGCTCGAGCATCCACGCCTCGGTCTGGGGCCATGTCGCGAGCTGCACGCCCTGTGGGCGGAAGTCAGGGGTCGGATAGTAGCCGTGGCTGAAGACGATGAGCGTCCCGTTCCAGCTTTCCGGGATCTCGATGCGATACGCCGCACCGTCGATGACGCCGAGGTAGGTCTGCCGGCCCTGCGCCGCCTCGGCGGGGGCCGCGGCCGCTGCCGCCGACGGCGCACCCGACAGCACGGCCAGGGCAGTGAGGGCGGTAAATATTCGTCTAGAGAACATTGTGGGTCTCATTTCTAGGGGAACATCCCGATGTCTCTCCCGCCTTCCCCGAAATCCTGGGCAACGTCCGAATCCCTGGGACCCTTGTCCGCATTCCTGCAAAGAAGGTCGTGGATGTTAAGGATTCTTGACATCATGTCCGCCCTGCTTTACCTTCGTGATGTCGGGTTTTCTTTACATCATCAGGGGCAGCCGTGTCATACGAAGAGAAGGGCAAGTGGACCTACCTGCTGGCGAGCCTTGCCGCCTATGCGGGTTACGTCGCCGTCGTGCTCAATCGCGCCGAGGGCCGCTCGCTCACGGAGGTGGCATACGTCGCGCCCATGCTATGGAGCATCGCCATCTCCGTCGGGCTGTCGATCCTGGGGCGCATCGTCTTCGAGATAGCCCGGCCAAGCGAGAGCCACAAGGTCGACGTGCGCGACAAGGAGATCGACCGGCGGGGGCAATACGTGGCCGGGTTCGTCCTCACGATCGCCATGATCGTGCCGCTCGGGCTCGCGATGGCCGATGTGGACCACTTCTGGATCGCCAACGCGATCTACGCCGCGTTCGTGCTGTCAGGCGTCACCGGCGAGTCGATCAAGGTGATCGCCTATCGCCAGGGCATGTGACGATGGGCAAACCGACCAGGATCACCAATTCGATCCGCGCGCTGCGCTTCGCCCACGGCGAGATGACGCAGGCCGAGCTGGCCAAGCGGATCGACGTCACCCGGCAGACCATCATCGCCATCGAGCAGGGCCGCTATTCGCCCTCACTGGAGATGGCCTTCCAGATCGCGCGGGTGTTCGGGCTCCCGCTGGACGCGGTCTTCCACTACCCCGAGGACTGATCCCCGAGGACCGACAAAACACCCCTTGCCGAGGAAGGTGGAGACAACCATGCCCGCGTCACGGGCGTCCTTTACCTGCTTCTCGCCGTGCTCAGCGGCTTCCCGTGGTTGACCTCACGACCACGGTCATGGTCCACGGCGATGCCGCCGCGACCGCGCGCAATGTCGTGGCCCACGCCGACCCACTCCGCGTGGCCTTCGTCGCCGACGTGGGCGGAATGACGTGCTGGGCCCGAGATCCTGTCGACGTTCACCGTGCCGCCGTCGGCGGTCTCCGAGCTGTGGATGGGTGGGCTACCTGCTCATCAAGGGCATGAAAACCCACCGGTGCCAACTCGAACCCGCGACGCGCAACCGCCGATCGTGGGGTTCGCGGGGCTCGGCCCCGCGGCCGGCATGGGACGTCGGCGAAGCCGACCGAAGATCGGCGAGTAAGAGTGGACAAGACCGGCGCCCCAACGGGACGCCGGCCCCTTCCCGAACTGTCGACCTCTTAGAAGTCCATGTCTCCGCCGCCGGGGCCCGCCGGGGCAGCCGGAGTCTTCTCCGGCTTGTCCGCGACAACGGCCTCGGTGGTGAGGAACAGACCCGCGATCGAGGCCGCGTTTTGCAGCGCCGAACGGGTCACCTTCGCCGGGTCGATGATGCCAGCCTTGATCATGTCCACGTATTCGCCGCTCGCGGCGTCGAGCCCGTGTCCAATCTCGAGGGAACGCACCTTCTCCGCGACCACGCCACCCTCGAGGCCCGCGTTGACGGCGATCTGCCGCAGCGGGGCGTCGAGCGCCACGCGCACGATGTTGGCGCCGGTCGCCTCGTCGCCCAAGAGGTCCAGCTTCTCGAACGCGGTCTTGCCGGCCTGCACCAGTGCAACGCCGCCACCGGCGACGATGCCCTCCTCGACGGCCGCCTTGGCGTTGCGCACGGCGTCCTCGATGCGGTGCTTGCGCTCCTTGAGCTCGACCTCGGTGGCCGCGCCGACCTTGATGACCGCGACACCGCCGGCCAGCTTGGCCAGGCGCTCCTGCAGCTTCTCGCGGTCGTAGTCGGAGTCCGACTTCTCGATCTCGGCGCGGATCTGGTTGACCCGGCCGTTGATCTGGTCGGTGTCGCCGGCGCCCTCGACGATCGTGGTCTCGTCCTTGGTGACCACGATCTTGCGAGCGCGGCCGAGCATGTCGAGACCGACGCTGTCGAGCTTGAGACCGATCTCCTCGGAGACAACCGCGCCGCCGGTCAGGATCGCGATGTCCTGCAGCATGGCCTTGCGGCGGTCGCCGAAGCCCGGCGCCTTGACGGCGACAGACTTGAAGGTGCCACGGATCTTGTTGACGATCAGGGTGGCCAGCGCCTCGCCCTCGACGTCCTCCGCGATGATCACCAGCGGCTTGCCGGACTGCATGACCTTCTCCAGGATGGGCAGCATGTCCTTGACGTTGGAGATCTTGTTGTTAACGATCAGCAGGTAGGGGTCCTCGAGGACCGTCTCCATGCGCTCGGTGTCGGTGATGAAGTAGGCCGAGATGTAGCCCTTGTCGAAGCGCATGCCCTCGGTGAGCTCAAGCTCAAGGCCGAAGGTGTTGCTCTCCTCGACGGTGATGACGCCTTCCTTGCCGACCTTGTCCATCGCCTCGGCGATGATCTCACCGACCGTCGTGTCGGCGGCGGAGATCGACGCGGTGGACGCGATCTGCTCCTTGGTCTCCACGTCCTTGGCGAGCTTGGAAAGCTCCTCCGCCACGGACGCGACTGCGGCCTCGATGCCGCGCTTGAGCGACATCGGGTTTGCTCCGGCTGCGACATTGCGCAGGCCCTCGCGGACCAGCGCCTGAGCCAGGACGGTCGCCGTCGTCGTGCCATCACCGGCAACGTCGTCGGTCTTCTTCGCGACCTCCTTGACCAGCTCAGCGCCGATCTTCTCGTATGGGTCCTCGAGCTCGATCTCCTTGGCGATGCTGACACCATCGTTGGTGATGGTGGGCGCACCCCACTTCTTCTCGAGCACGACGTTGCGGCCCTTGGGGCCAAGCGTCACCTTTACGGCATCGGCGAGGATGTTCATCCCCCGCTCGAGGCCCCGGCGCGCCTCTTCGTCGAACGCGATCATCTTGGCCATAACGGCGTTGTCCTCCTGGACAAATCGCAAGGTCGGACGGCTGGCCCGCGACGACCGGCTGCCACCATGCGACAGCCCCACCGCCCGACTCTGGTCTTGTTATTGGCACTCACACAGGGCGAGTGCCAATACCCTGTTTAGCACTCTCCCCATCCGAGTGCAAGCCGATCGCCCTAGAGCTCCCTGACCAAATCACTGGTCGTGTACCCCTCGGTGCCCCGGCACTCCGCGTAAGTGGCCAGAATCCCGCTGAAGAGCAGCACCGTCAGCGGCAGGTGGATCACCGCCACGAGGATCGTGATGGACACCATGTCCACACCCAGGACCGGCGTGTCTTGGAGCCGGCCCGCGCCAAGCGAGAGGATCTGATCCAGCGCCGCGCCCGCCATGAGCACCAACGAGACCAGCAGGAGACGGCCGAGCACCCGCCCGAACGCGCCGTGCAGCAGGTGCAGCGAACGGGTGATAGGGCTGCGCCGCTCGAAGAGGTAAGCGGGCCCGATCATGGCCGTGGCGGCGAGCGCGTAACCCGCGACCGGGAGCGCGGCGAGCACCCCCGTGACCGAGAACATGTTCATGCGGCAGAGGCCGATCACCAGCACGGCGCCGGCCGCCAGCAGCCCAGCCAGCAGGGTCCAGCCGCTGAGCCCGGCGAAGCGGCGCAGACCTTGGCCCATCGCCTCGCCCAGCCGCACCATGTGGCCCGCGGCTTGCCGGGTCGCGGCGTAGGTGGCGGCCGCATAGCCGAGCATCTGTCCGGCGAAGGCCACGACAACGAGCAGGAGGAACAAGGGGAGCCAACCCGCCGCGGCCTCCAGCTGTTTCCCGGACCGCAGGAATACGAGCATCCCGCCCGCTCCGAACAAACCGATCGGCGCTGCGGACACAAGGTGGGTCACGGTGAAGATGAGCAGCAGCAGGCCTAAGCCGCGCCGCAGCACCCCGCCCACCTTTTCGAACCAGCCACCAACGCCCATCGCGGGATCGTTGACGAGCGGGTCATTCGCGAGCGTGAATGGATTCATCGCGGCCTCATATGCCGACTGCGGCGGCAGATATCCCTGCGGCACCTGCGGTTCGGACGGCCCAGATTGATCCATTGACATTCGTCCCCCGCAGCAAGTGCAAAAGCGAGAGGCGGCCTCGCCGTGAGGCTCGCCTCTCGCTCTGCGTCTGAAGTCTCTAGAGTCGTAAAGTCTTTCGGCTCGTCAGCCGATAACCCGGACCTGCTCCGCCTGCGGGCCCTTCTGGCCCTGTGCGATATCGAACTCGACGCGCTGTCCGTCCTCAAGCGTCTTGTAGCCGTCGGCCTGGATCGCCGAGAAGTGGACGAAAACGTCCGGACCTCCGTCGACGGCGATGAAGCCGTAGCCCTTCTCGCTGTTGAACCACTTGACGCTGCCCTGTGCCACTGTGCACTTCCTCACTTCGTTTGTGCTGGGACGGGGGTCTTACCCCTTCCCTCGGCCGCAATACGACCGTCCCCGCACGCTACACGAAGGGGTGGCCCCTAGCACAGACCCAAAATTGATAACCGCAAGAGCGGAGGCGCGCCACCAGGTCTTATGCCGGAGTCGGCCGTCGCGACTGGACGATCCGGAACCGTCCCGCAACAAATGCCCCATCTGTGAGTGCGGCATTGGCGGCGGGATTGGCGCCCGAAGCGTGGAAGTCTGAGAACGCCGCGGATTGGTTGACGAACACGCCTCCGGTGAGGTTTTCCGAAAGGTGGACACCGACATCCACCGCGGCCTTTTCCATTTCTTCGAGTACGACGTCAGAGGTGCTGTAGACCGCCGCCGTCAAAGCGCCCTTCTGGCCGACCGTCTCCCGGAAGATGCGCAGACTGTCCTGAGTCGACTCGGTAGGCACGGCAAACGTCACCGGGCCGAAGCACTCGCTGGCGTAGCCACCGGTCACCTTGACTATCAACGGTGTGCGCACGACAGCGTCCGGATAGGACGGATGCGCCATCGGCGCCGAGTCGAGCACGACCTCGCCCATGCCGCGGGCCTGATCGATCCGCCCGGGGATCTCGTCGTTGACGATCGCGCCGGTGAGCTCGACCGCCTTGGCCGGATCGGTGAGCATCGCCGACACCGCGCCGCTGACCGCCCGTACCACATCATCAAAGCTTTTATGGCCTTGATCGGTCTGGACACCCTGGGCCGGGATGAGCAGATTTTGCGGCGTGGTGCACATCTGTCCGCTGTAGAGGATCAGCGAGAAGGCGAGGTTGCGTGCCATCCCCTCAAGGTTGTCGGTGGAGTCGATGACCACGGTGTTGACACCGGCCTTCTCGGTGTAGACCAGTGCCTGGCGCGCGTTTTGCTCGAGCCAGTCGCCAAACGCGGTCGAGCCGGTGAAGTCGATCAGCTTGACCTCGGGGCGCAGCGCGAGATCCTTGGTGATCGGCGCCTCGCGGGTGTCGACGGCCAGCTGCACGGTGTCGGGGTCGAGGCCGGCCTCGGCCAGCACCTCCCGCGCCACCTGCACGGTGATCGCGAGCGGCAGCACGGCCCGCGGATGCGGCTTGACGATCACCGGGTTGCCGGTGATCAGCGACGCGAACAGGCCGGGCCACGAGTTCCACGTCGGGAACGTGTTGCATCCGATCACGAGCCCGATGCCGCGGGGCGCGAGATGGTAGGTCTTGTCGAGGCTGTCGGACTTCTTCACCCAGGTCACGGAGCTGGCCTGGCGGGTCTGCTCGGCGTAGCCGTAGGCGATCGCCTCGAGCGCCCGGTCCATCGCGTGCGGCCCACCGGCCTGGAACGCCATGACAAACGGTTGCCCGGTCGTGGCGTGCACGGCGTTGGCCAGCTCGAAGGCCCGCTTGTGCAGGCGCGCGAGGATCTCGAGCGTCACGCCGGCGCGGGCCTGGGGCCCGGCGTCGCGCCAGCCCGGCAGGGCCTTGCGCGCGTTGGCGATCAGAGTGTCCACAGGGGTCTGTGGATAACGGATGTCGAGCGCGATGCCCAGCGGCGACTTCTCGGGCGCGATCTTTGTCGAGGCGGGCTGGTCGAGCGGGAAGTCCGCGCCCAGCAGGGCCTCGAACGCCGCCTTGCCGTCGGGCGCGGCGGTCTCGCCATAGACCTTGGGGCTCGGCGACTCGGGATAGGCCGACCAGTAGGAACGCTCGGAGATCGCCCGCAGCGCGGTGGTCAAAAGCTCCTCGTGGGTGGAGAAGAAGTCCATGTACACATCATGCCCGAACGGTGACCGAGCGCACACTTGAACACGTTCAAGTCGTGGTCTATCTTCGACTTGAACACGTTCAAAATAGAAGAGAGACGGAGTCACATGGACGCCAAGCTCTGGATGTATGTCGCCTACCTGGTCATCACCATCCTCTTGACCATCTGGGTGGCGCGGACGCTGTTCAAGAACGGACAGCTGTTCCTCCGTGACGCCTTCGCCAACGAGGAGATCGCCACTGCGGTCAACAAGCTGCTGCAGGTCGGTTTCTACCTGATCAACCTCGGCTACGTCGCGCTGTTCATGCAGACCTCGAAGCGCATCATCACCCCGACCGACGCCATGGAAACCGGCGCCTGGAAGCTCGGCCTGATCATGCTCGCCCTCGGCCTGATGCACCTGCTCAACATCTTCGTGCTGAGCCGCTTCCGCAAACGGTTCCAGCAGCAGAACCTGGCCCAACTCGTGCCGCCACCGCCGCACCGCGCCCCGCGCTTCGCCCCTGACACGCCCGGCCCGGCCACACCGCAGCAACCGTATTCCGCACCGCAGTGACCGTTTTCTTCAACGGGGGACCGGAGGCCCGAGCAATCGGGTCTCCGGTTTGGCAGAAAGGGAGAGTCGGATGAAGACCGTGCTCATCGTGCTGGCGCTGGCGCCGATGACCGTGATGCTCCTCGTCGCGATGTTCCAACTCTTGACCGCCAGTGAGCAACCGCGGCGACCTGCCTACACCGCAGAGCCGCCAACCGATAGCTCACCAGCGGCCGATAAGGTTGACCGTCGATGACGGAACTTGGGCGTGGCGAGCAAACCCGCAGGCTGATCGTTGACACGGCCGTGCGTCTCTTCGGCGAGCTCGGCTACGAGAAGACCACCATGCGGGCGATCGCCGGCGCCGCCGGCGTCTCCGTCGGCAACGCCTACTACTACTTCCCGTCCAAGGAATCGCTCGTCCAGGAGTTTTACCTGCAGATCCAGCGCGCACACCTGGCCGCGGCCGAGCCCATCCTCGCCTCCGGCAAAGGGTTCGCCGATCAGCTCCGGGCGATCCTGCACGCCGCGGTCGACGTGTGGGCGCCGCATCACCAGTTCGCGGGCAAGGCGATCGGCATGGCCGCCGTGCCCGGCTCGCCGATCAGCCCGTTCAGCGCCGAGTCGGAGCCGTCGCGCGAGATGGCGCTCGACGTGTTCCGGCGGCTCGCGACGGGCACGAGCCTGAAAATGGATCCCGAGCTGCGCGAGGAGCTACCGGAGTTTCTGTGGCTCGCGCAGCTCGGGCTCGTCGTCTACTGGGTGCACGACGCCACGCCCGGGCAGGAGCGCACGCGGCAGGTCATCGACCGGGCCGTGCCCTATCTGGAGGACCTGATCGGGCTGTCCCGGATGAAGGTCTTCCGGTCGATGACCAACCGCGCGCTCGGGCTGATGCGCCTGCTGATCACAGATCTCGCTGGAAGTTCTGGAAGGCGAACAGCGGGCGGAAACCCATCTCCTCGTTGATCGAAATCATGTAGCTGTTTTCGGCCGCGTTGAACGTGTCGATGATGCGCGTGGCCGGCTCGTGCGCCAGGAAGTGGCGCAGGTTTTCGACCTTGACCAGTGCGCCGAGCCGATGCCCGCGGTGGCGCGGCTCCACGATCGTGATCATCTGCCATGCGTGCCAGTCGAGATCATCCTTGGCGATCGTGGTCCACGCGACCAGCCGGCCGGACTCCTCGTGCACAACACCTGTGTGGTAGCTGGTCCGCCCGCGCGCCTTGGCCACCCGCTCGAATTCGCGGACACGTTGCGCGTCAACCCTTTCTGGCTCGACGACGAGGTCGCCCATTGGCGCGTCCTCGATCAGCCGCGAGTCGAGGTAGGCGATGTCGGCCACGAACTCCTCGGGCGCCGAGTCGATCCATCGCACGACACGGTATCCGGACGACTTGGCCCGCGCCTTCTCCAGCACCACGTCGAGGTTGGCGTCGTCCAACGTGGACAGATCGAAGCGCCGCATCACCTCGGGCAGATTGGCACTTTGCAGGCCGAACGCCTCCGCGAACGCCGGGCCGGCACCGCCGTCGCGCACCGGCATGCCCGGCAACGTCCACGCCGTGTTGACCACGATGTGCCCGCGGTCGTTGGCCCGCGCCCGCTCCAGCGCCTTCTCAAACAGCGCGCGGCCGACGCCCCGGCGGCGCATCGCCGGCACGACATCGATATGGACGAACATGTTGTTGAGATTTTCGAGCGTGGGGAAGACGAGCTCCATCCGCCCGGCGGGCTCACCGTCGAGCCGGGCCAGGTAGGCCTCGGCGCGGCGGGCCACCATGCCGTGTTTGAGGAAACCATATGCCGCATGCTCCGTGAGCGCGGGAAAGCCGGGCAGGTCGTGATCGAGGACCGCGCCGACGACCTTGACGATGCCCCTGATGGACTCCTGGTCGGCGTGCGTGACTTCGGTGATCGCGAGCGTCATTGCTGAAATCCTTAAAGGTCGCGTTGCCAGTCTTGGAAGGCGTAGAGGGGACGGAAGCCCATCCGTTCATTAATGGAAATCATGTAAGCGTTTTCTGTGGCGTTGAACGTGTCGACCACCCGCACGCCCGGCTGGGCCGAGCGGAAGTGCCGTAGATTTTCCACCTTGATGAGCGCGCCCAGCCGGTGCCCGCGATGGCCGGGATCGACGATCGTGATCTGCTGGAAGGCGTGCCACGAAAGCGACCTGTCCTTGCTGATCGCGGTCCACGCGACCATCCGGCCGGACTCCTCGTGTATCGCGCCCGCGTGGTAGCCGACCCGCTCCCGCGCCATGTTGGCGGCCTCGTTGCGCCGCAGGCGCTCGGCGTCGACCCGCTCCGGCTCGAGCTGCAGATCGCCGCGAGGCGCGTCGATGGACAGGCGCCCGTCGAGGTAGGCCAGATCGTCGACATATTCGGCTGGGTGTGGGTTGGTCCAGACCACGACCCGGTAACCGTCCGCTTTGGACCTCGCGTCGGCGAGCACCTGCTCGAGCACACCGTCGTCCAATGCGGTCAGATCGAGCCGCCGCACGACCTCGGGCATCGCCGGCGCGTAGCCGAGCGACTCGGCGAACCGGGCGCCCGCGAGGTTGGGCGGCGTCATCCCCGGCAGCTGCCACAGCGTGCCGCCGAGCAGGCGCTTGCGACCGAGCGCGGCGGCGTGACGCAGGACGAAGTCGTGCAGTTGACGGCCGAAGCCCCTGCGGCGGGCGGACGGCACCACCCAGATGTCGGCGTGCAGGTTGTCGAGGTTTTCGATAGTGGGCATCTCGAGCACGACGCGACCGACCGGCCGGCCGTCGTGCCACGCGAGGTAGCCATGCACATCGAGGCCCGGATAGGGCACACCGAGGAAGAGCTCGGCCATGCGTGGCGTGGTGTCGCGCCACAGCGGCACGTCGTGGTCGCGCACCAGGCGCACGACTTCACACCACGCCTCGATGGCGCCGGGATCGTCACTCGAGACGCGGATGAGGTCGAGATGCATACCGCCCAGGGTGCCGGGCGAAGCAGCCCGGCGCACGCGAATTACGGATCGCCCGGCGGCGTTATCCTGACGATCTCTGATCCACGAAGTGGTCAAGATCGGGCTTGGATGGCGCCGCCCTCAAGGGGCGATCCGCCGCGACTTGCTTTAGCAGGAGCAAAGAATTACGGATCGCCCGGCGGCGTTATCCTGACGATCTCTTACGCAAGTGAGGAATTGCGGCGGACTGCCAACACCGCAGATCCGCCAAGCAATACCTCACCAGCGCCACGAAGTGGTCAAGATCGGGCTTGGATGGCGCCGCCCTCAAGGGGCGATCCGCCGCGACTTGCTTTAGCAGGAGCAGAGCAGTCATGAGACCAGCCCCGCTTCGCGAGCCGCGCGCAGGGACGGCTTCACCCGATAGGTCGGACCCACCTGCCCGGCGACGGCGTCGAGCGTCTTCAACCCCTCGCCCGTGTTGTAAATCACGGTCTCCAGCTGCGGGTCCAGTTTGCCGCTCGCGACCAGCTTGGCGGCCACGGCCGTCGTGACGCCGCCCGCGGTCTCGGCGAAGACGCCGGTGGTGCGGGCGAGCAGGCGGATCCCGTCGCGGATCTCGTCGTCGTTGGCGTAGTCCATCCAGCCGCCCGTGCGCCGCACCGACTCGAGGGCGTAGATGCCCGCGGCCGGGTCGCCGATGTTGAGCGACTTGGCGATGCCCACCGGTTTGACCGGCACGATCTCGTCGGTGTCCCGGTGCAGCGCGGTGGCGATGGGGTTGCAGCCCTCGGACTGCGCGCCGAAGACGCGCCAGCCGCCCTCGGGCGCGACCGCGAGGCCCGCCTCGACCAGCTCCTGGAAGGCCTTGTCGACCTTGGTGAGCAGCTCGCCGGAGGCCATCGGGATCACGACCTGGGCCGGGATGCGCCAGCCCAGCTGCTCGGCGACCTCGTAGCCCAGCGTCTTGGACCCCTCGGCGTAGAACGGGCGCACGTTGACGTTGACGAATGCCGTGTCCTCGAAGTCGTCGGTCTCGACGAGCTCGGAGCAGAGCCGGTTGACGTCGTCATATGAGCCCTCGATGGCGACCAGGTCGCCCCCGTAGACGGCAGTTGTAACGATCTTGCCGGACTCCAGGTCGTACGGGATAAAAACGATCGAAGGGGCACCGGCCCGGGCGGCGTGCGCGGCAACCGAGTTGGCCAGATTGCCGGTCGAGGCGCACGCGTAGCGCGTGAAACCGAGCGCCTTGGCGGCCGTGAGCGCGACCGAAACCACCCGGTCCTTGAACGAGTGGGTCGGGTTGGCCGAATCGTCCTTTACCCACAGCGGCGCGCGCAGGCCGATCTCGGCCGCGAGGGCGCCGGCCCGGACGAGTGGGGTGAAGCCCGGGTCGAGCGTGACCCGCTGCGCCTCGTCCTGCCCGGCGGGCAGGAGGCCGGCGTAACGCCAGATGTTCTTGGGGCCCGCCTCGATCTGCTCGCGGGTGACGCCGGCGAGCGCCTCCCGGTCGTAGAAGACCTCCAGCGGGCCGAAACACTCGAAGCAGGCGTGCTGGGCGGCGATGGGGAACCGTGCGCCGCAGCCGCGGCATTCGAGCCCGAGCGCGGGCGAGCCGAGGCCAAGCGGGGACGAGACAGCGAGCGACATGGCAGATGTTCCTCTCATCTGTCCGGACAGACGTCGTCCGGTCGGAATTGGCACCAGCCCTATGAGAAAGGTGGTTGCCGGAGCTTCAACGGGCCGATCCCTCAGCTCCTCTGGATGAGGCTGTATTCACTTGTGCCGCTCACTCTACCGGTGCGAGATCACCATGTGGGGCCGGCTCCCATGGTATGAGACCAGCCCCACACAGCCCTGTGGGGAGGGAAACGGACCTTTCACCCATGCCCGAAAGGGGGCGGCCCACGGGGGAGGATCATGGTCCGGTTGAACGACTCGCCCGCTGAGGGTCGTCCGGGCTCGTTAGACCTGCAATTGCATTGTGTAAGAATCGTGTAAACGTCAGCCGGTGAGGCACGCCAAATTGTTCAGGGTAAACGAGTTTGGCGGCGGATTCGAGCCCGTCCAGGCGGCGTTGAATCCTATTTGGACCTGCCCACCCGGCGGGATGGCGGCGTTCCACGACAGATTGGTGGCGCTGACGTTCGCACCGCTCTGCGCCCACGTGGCCGACCAGCCGCGCACATCGGTCTGCCCGGCGGCGAACGCGAACCGCAGCGTCCAGCCGTTGATCGCGGCCGGGCCGGTGTTCGCGATGGTCACGCTCGCGGTGAACCCGCCCTGCCCCGACCCGGAGGTCCAGGTGTTGGTGGCGTACGTCACTCGGCAGGCGCCGCCCGCACTGGGCGGCGGGCTCGGCGTCGGGCTCGGTGTAGGGCTCGGCGATGCGCTTGGGCTCACGCTGGGAGTGGGCGTCGGCTGGCCGACCAACGCCCAGTAGGCCTCCTTCGCCTGCAGCTGCGTGTCGAACAGCAGCGGCGCGTCCTTGCGCGTGACCGGGAAGGTGTCCAGCCAGGTGTCGTCGTCGGCCAGGCCCCACAGCGTGACGTTGGTCAGATTCGCCTTGAACTGCCGGTACACATCAAACAATGCCTTGTATTTATTGGCCTGACGGGTCAGCCGCTCGGCCGGCGGCGTCGGGAACGACTCGCCGCTGTTGGTGTAGATGCTGACGTCCATCTCGGTGATCTGCTGCTGCACACCGAGCGGAACGAATTTTTGCAGCATCGCCGCGGTCTCGGCCGCCGTCGGCCAGTCGACGTTGACATGCATTTGATGTCCTACGCCATCTATCGGTACCCCTTCGGCGCGCAACTGCTGCACGAGGTTGAACAGTTTGTCGCGCTTGGCCGGCACGTTGGTGTTGTAGTCGTTGATGTAGAGCTTGGCGTTGGGCGCCACCGCACGCGCGACCCGGAAGGCCGTGCGGATGAAGTCCAGCCCGGTGATCGTGTACCACGAGCTGCGGCGCAGGCCGTCCGCCTGGTTCTCATCGATCACCTCGTTCACCACGTCCCACGCGCCGATGTCGTTGGCATACCGCCCACCGACGTTGCGGATGTGATCCTCCAAACGCGACAGCAGCAGCGCCTTGTTGGCCTCCGTGGGCGTCATGGGCTGCCCGTTGGCGTCGTTGAACACCCAAGTGGGCGTCTGCTGGTGCCACACGAACGTGTGCCCCCGGATGCCCAGGTTGTTCGCCTTCGCGAAGTTGACCATCGCGTCGGCGTCCGTGTACACAAACGTGTTGTCCGTCGGCTCGGTGGCGTCCCACTTGAGCGCGTTGCCCGGGGTGACCGTGTTGAAGTGCTTGGACAGCAGCTGGGCGTGCTGGCCGAGGATCTGCGGCCGGCTGATCGCCGCGCCCAGCGGGAAGTCGGCCGCGAAGACCGACTTCAGCGATGGGATGCCGGTCTGGATGGGCGGCAGCGGCACGTACGACATCGAGAAGTCATCGACGTGGAAGGACGCCGTCCCGCTCGCTGACTCTACATATACAACGAAGAAGTCGGCGCTGTTGGCCAGCGTGTATGTGCCGGTCAGCTGGGTCCAGGCGCCCTCGGTGACGTTGGTGTTGCCGGCCACCTGTTCGTAGTTGGCCGCGCCCTGCCACCGGCGCTCGACGCTCATGCGCAGTTGGGCGCCGCCCGCGCCCACCGCCATACGCACCCAGACCGAATAGGTGTAGCGCGTGCCGGCCTGGACCGTGGTCAGCAGGTCGCGCGACGGCCCGTTCCAGTTGGCCGTGCGCCCGCTCACGAGCAGGCTCGACGTGCCGCCGTGCGCGGCCGCGGTGCTGACCGCCACGGTCTCGCCCGATCGTGGCGCCCAACCCTGCACAGTGCCGTTCTCGAAGTCGCTGGTCAGAACGGTGACCGGATCGGCCGCCTCCGTAGCGCGGGAGACGAGCAGCGACCCGGCTGCGGCGGCGACCACCAGTGCGCCGGCCGCAGCCGCAATGCGTTTCAGTTTCATCAGGTTCCTTCGCGTCTGCAATGGACGCGCGGCACCCGCTGCCCCGGCCTGCCACGCTTCGATGACGCGGCTCCCGCGACGATCATACTTGCGCCACTTCCCGAGCTACGGATCGGTCCTGCGACATGCCACAGGGGTGGCCCGGCTGTCCTGCAGGCCCGTGCCGCCGATGATGCTTACGGTGATGTTGATGCCCACGCCCACCTGGCAGCCGCCGCCGACATTGGTCAGGTTGTCCCAGGACGGCACCGGGGAGCCGTTGTAGGTCCAGCGGGACTGGAACGGTGCGACCCCGCCGCCAAAACTCACCCCGCAGGAGAACCGGCGGGAGGCCGAGTCGCAGAACAGGCTGGTGATCGTCGGCGCGTCGCTCGCCCCCAGCGTATAGATCAGCAGGTTGGGCGAGCCCGGCCCGGGATCGATGACGCGGTTGGGTGATGCGGTGTTCACGATCCGGTCGCGCACCTGTTGCGGTGTGTACCAGGGGTTGGCGGCCAGGGTGAGCGCGGCCATGCCCGCCACATGCGGTGCGGCCATCGAGGTGCCGTCGATCGTGTTCGTCGCCGTGTCCGAAGTGGACCACGCCGAGGTGATGCCCACACCCGGCGCAAACACATCAAGGCACATGCCGAAGTTGGAGAACCCGGCCCGGACGTCGTTGCTGGCGGTGGCGCCCACGGTGATCGCCTCCAGGGTGCGGGCGGGCGTCTGGTTGCAAGCGTCGCCCCCGTTGTTGCCCGCCGCAAGGGAATACGTCACCCCGTCGGCAATCGAATTGCGTACGGCCTGATCCGTTGCGGCGTCAGCCGGCCCGCCGAGGCTCATGTTCGCCACCGCCGGCTCGCCCGGATCGTGATCGGCGGTCACCCAGTCGATCCCGGCGATGACGCCGGCGTAGCTTCCGCCCCCGCCGCAGTCGAGCACGCGGACCGCTACGAGGGTCGCGCCCTTGGCCACCCCATAGGCCGAACCGCCGGCCGTCCCCGCGACGTGGGTGCCATGACCGTTGCAGTCGTCGGCCGGGCCGCCGTCGATGGAGTCGAAACCGCTGACTGCCCGGCCGCCGAAGTCCACATGGGACACCCGGATGCCGGTGTCTATGACGTAGATGCGCACGCCCGCCGCGGTGTTGGGGTAGGCGTATATGTTGCTCGCCAACGGGCCCTGCTGATCCACCCGGTCCAGGCCCCAGGACGGCGGGCGGATCTGGCTGCCGCCCTGGATGGTGACGCGATGGTTCTGCTGCACATATGCCACGACCGGGTTGGCGGCCAGCCGGCGGGCCTCCCGCTCGGTGAGCTCGGCGGCGAAGCCCTGCAACGCCGCCGTATACACGTGCCCGATCCGTCCACTATGGAGGCCCGCGAGCTCGGTCGCCTTGGTCGCCACCGTGCTCGCGGCGGCTTGCGGCTTCAGCACGACGATGTAACTGCCGGGGATGGCGGTGAGCCCACCCGCGTGGCGCACCTGCCCCTCGGATGCGCCGGTGGCAGCGGCCGGCGCGGCCGCGGCCACCATGACAACGGCAACCGCACAGGCCACGGCCGGCAGCGGCCACCGCCGCGCACTCGCTCTCTTCACATTCATCGACATCACTTGAAAATAGTCAAATGCTCGACTCTAATCAATAGAAGTCGATGGGGTGGTCAACCGTCCCGTCAGGGCCTTAGATAGGCGGCTAGCGGGATCCGCTGGTCGCGCAGGGCCCTTGCCACCACACCCGCGACCTGGCGGGCACCGGCTGCCTCGAAGTGGGTGTGGTCGTTGCAGAAGAACGCACCCACCGCACCCGAGGTGTAGTCGCCGTTGTTCGGGCACAGACCGAGGCTGTTGTAGAGCGTGTAGCTCAGCCGGTGCAGGTCGATCACGGGCACCTGGTTGGCGCTCGCGGCCGCGTTGGTCTCCGAGACGAATCCCCGGTTGCCCACCGCCGTGCTGCCGGAGCACGTGATCGCGGCGACCGGGGTCAGCAGGATCGGGTTGGCGCCCCGCGCCTTGGCCGCCTGCGCCATGACGCCCAGCAGCTCGCGGTAGCGCGCCGAACCCACGTGTCTCGGGCACGTGCTGGAGCCGTCGTTGATGCCGAATTGGATGAGCAGATAGTCGCCCGCCTTCATGCCCGAGGCCGAGTTGAGCATCTCCTGCCATCGCGTGGAATAGGTGACGGGATTGACGACGCACTCGCCGACGGAGTTCATCGTGCTGGTGACGTTGGGATCGTAGAGCCACGTCTGGATGCTGCGGCCGCCGACGGCGCTGTTGCGCACGGTCGCGTTGGCGTTGAAGTACTGCGCGAACTGGTTGCCCCAGCCGACCGGGCAAACCGCCCCGCCCGACGGGTTGGCCACCGTCGAGTCGCCCGCCAGCCACACGGTGATGCGGGGCTGCGGTGACGGTGAGGTGCTGGGTGGCGCGCACGGTGTGGGGCTGGGCGTCGCGCCGCTCACGGTAAGGTCGAGATAGTCCACATTGGGCAGCCCGTTGGCGGTGGTGGGGCTGAGCCGGATCGTATTGCTGCCCGATCGCAAGGTAATCGTGGAGGTCGTTGTGACCCAGGTGGTCCACGCGCCTGTGCCGTCGAAGGGCGCCGGTTGCGCCGCCACACCGTTGACGAGCACGTCGGCCGGCCGGGCCGTGGTGGTGCCGTTGGCATAACGGATGCCGATCGTCGCCGTCCCGGCCCCCGACGCGTCGACCGTGAACTGGGCGGCGGCCCCGACGGCGTTGGCGGCGTTACAGAATCCGCTGCCCGAAAAGCCGGCGTGGTTGGCATCGATCGTGCCGTCACAGGTCGCCGGGGAGAGCTCGGCCTCGTATCGGGTCGTGGCCGCGTTGGCGGTCACGGCCAGCAGCACGGCCGGGATCGTGACGAGCAGGCACGCACCCGCCATGAGCGATGATTTCGGTTTCATGCGATCACGTCCAAACAGTCCACATTGGGCAGCCCGGCGGCGGCCGTCGGGCTGATCCGGATCGTGTTGGTGCCCGCGTTCACCTGTACCGTCAGCGTTTTGCTCGTCCACGCCGTCCAGGCTGCGGTCGCCTCGAACGACACCGACTGCACCCGCACGCCGTTGACCAAGACGTCGGCCGGTCGCACCGCCGTCGTCCCATTGGCGAACCGGATCGCGATCGTCGCGGCCCCGGCCGCCGGCGCGTTGATGGTGAACTGGACGGCGGCCCCGACAGCGTTGGCGGCGTTACAGAATCCGGTGCCCGAGAAGCCCGCGTGGTTCGAGTCGATGGTGCCGTCGCATACCGCCGCTTCCGCCTCGTACCGTCTCGCGGCCCCGAGATAGCCGGCGACGATGGGAGCCAGGCGATCGGTGATCTGCCGGTGCCCGAGGTCGTTGGGGTGCACCGCATCCGCCAGCCCGTCAGCGGTGAGCCAGCCGTCGGTGTTGATGAAAAACACGTTGCGGTCGCCCGCGCTGTTGACCGTGTTCACCGCGTTCTGGGTCTCGGTGATGTACCTGCCGCGGAAGGTTTTCAGCGCGAGGATCGCGGCGGCCGGATACCTGGCGCGGATGTTGCGCAGGAACGCGAGATATGAGCTTTGAAACTGCGCGCCGGTGACGCTGTGGCCCACATCGTTGGTGCCGAGGTTGACGACCACGACATCCGCCCGATAGCGGCCGAAGTCCCAGTTGACCGACGATGCCGCGTCGATTTTGAAGTACCGCTGCTCCATGCCCCAGCATCCGTCGGCCGCCGCCACCAGGCAGGCGCCACCGATCGCGATCTGGGTGTGCTCGGCGCCGACCCGCTCGCCGACGAGCCAGCCATAGTCGGTGATGGCGAGGTTGGTCGTAGCCGTGCCCGCGGTGATCGAGTCGCCCACAAACTCGACGAGCTTCGGCCGCACCGGCAACGCATACGTCGTGGCGCCGGAGTCGAGCACTAGTCCGCCGAAGACCGCATCGCCGTTGTACGAGCCGGCCCGCTGCCGGTAGTTGACCACGAGCGTGTGGTTGCCGGCGGCCAGCGGCGTGGGCGTGAGGTTCACCGTGCCGCTCACGCCGGTGTACTTGACGAAAGCCCGCCCGTCGATGCTCGCCCAGAACTCGACACTGTTGCGCTGGCGCAGCCTGACGGTGGTGCCGGTGAAACCGGTGCGCAGATAGGCGCCGGCCCAATTGGAGGCGTAGAGGGTGCTGGAAGTCTTGTCCCACCGGCCGATGTAGGAAATGTTGGTGTCGCCCGGCGAGCCGTCGCCCGCGGCGGCGCCGGCGGGTGAGGTGGGGGCAAACAGGGCCATCGCTAGCACCGTGAGACACACGGCGATCGAGCGAGTCGACTTCATCGCTGATCCTTCCCGGGTCAGAGCGCGCAATTTGATGCGAGCGCCGGGCCCGGGAGGTCGATGCCGACCTATCCGGCACTGCCATTTGGGCCGACTATACAAAGATCGGCAAACAGAGCCGTTCGTCGATCGCCGAGCGGTCATCTTCGTGCGCCGAGCGGCCTCTTCCAGCTACGGAATGCCGCGGATGCAGAACGCCCCGCCGGTCTCGCCATCCTCAAGGCCGTTGCTGCCGATCACGCGGACCCCGATGGTTACCCTCGTGCCCACATAGCAGACGCTGTTAATCGTGAACCGGTTGTCCCAGGCCGGCACCGGGTTGCCGTTGTAGGTCCAGCGGGTCTGGAACGGGCCGACGCCGCCAGTGAACGTGAGGTCGCAAAACACCCGGCTGGCGGCCGATTCGCAGTAGACCCCGCCGATCGTCGGCGCGTCGCTCAGTGCGAGCGCATCCTCGAACAGCTTGGACGAGCCCGCGCCTGCGGCGGCGACATGTGGCTCCAGCACGACGATGTGGCCGCCGGCGACGGCGTCCGGCGTTCCCACGTAGCGCACCTGCCCGGCGGGTGCCACAGCCGCCCCGGCCGGCGCCGCCGCAGCCAACACAACAGCCACAGCCACAGCCACGACCGACGTCAGCCATCGCACCCTATCGATATTCGTCATCATCGTTTGAATCTAGCCAGACATTCAAACTAAATCAATATCTATCAATCCCGCTGCGGTGAGGAGCAGTGAGTGGGGGTGGGAAGTGCGTGCCTCCGGCGGGAGACCTCGGGGGCTCCGAGAGGTGGGGTTCCTCCCACCAACCCTTCGGCACGGAGCGAGCTCAAGTAATTTTGCGGGCCGGGTCAAGGTCGTTCGA
>JBIOYB010000377.1:0-9075 GCA_044869915.1 Allorhizocola sp. | reverse complement strand
GTCGAGTGCTACCGCACGTTCATGCGCGGCATGCTGGACATCACCGACACGATCGTCGACGGCGAAGTCGTGCCGCCGCAGGACGTCGTCCGGCACGACGGCGACGACCCGTACCTCGTCGTCGCCGCGGACAAGGGCACGGCGAAGTTCTCCGACACCGCCAACGAGGTCGCCGCGTCCTACGGGTTCTGGCTCGGCGACGCGTTCGCCTCCGGCGGGTCGGCGGGCTACGACCACAAGGCGATGGGCATCACCGCGCGCGGGGCGTGGGAGTCGGTCAAGCGCCACTTCAGGGGCATGGGCGTCAACATCCAGGAGCAGGACTTCACCGTCGTGGGCGTGGGTGACATGTCCGGCGACGTGTTCGGCAACGGGATGCTGCTGTCGCGACACATCCGGCTCGTGGCGGCGTTTGACCACCGGCACATCTTCCTCGACCCGCAACCGGACGCGGCACGCTCCTATGTGGAGCGTCAGCGCCTGTTCGGGCTGCCGCGCAGCTCGTGGGACGACTACGACCAGGAGCTCCTTTCCCCAGGCGGCGGGATCTACCCGCGCTCGGCGAAGTCGATCCCGCTCTCGCCGGAGGTCAAGAAGGCGCTGGGCATCGCCGGGAGCATGACCGCGATGAGCCCCGTCGAGCTGATGAAGGCCATCCTGCTCGCGCCCGTCGACCTGCTGTGGAACGGAGGCATCGGCACCTATGTCAAGGCGCGCGGGCAGAGCCACGCCGACGTCGGCGACAAGGCCAATGACGCGATCCGGGTCAACGGCGCGCACCTGCGGGCCAAGGTCGCCGGAGAGGGCGGCAACCTCGGATTCACCCAGGCCGGCCGGGTCGAGTATGCCCGCACCGGTGGGCACATCTATACCGACTTCATCGACAACTCGGCCGGCGTGGACTGCTCCGACCACGAGGTCAACATCAAGATCCTGCTCGGCAACACGCTGGAGGATCGGGACACTCTCCTGGCGAGCATGACCGACGAGGTCGCCGAGCTCGTACTGCAGGACAACTACCAGCAGGCCACGACGCTGGGATCGTCTGCGGCGCAATCGCTTTCGCTGCTGCCGGTGCACCGGAGGCTGATCACCGAGCTGGAAAAGGCGGGCAAGCTCGACCGCGCGCTCGAGGCGATGCCCACCGACGAGGAGTTGGTCGTGCGCGGCGAGGCGGGCGAAGGCTTGTGCGCGCCCGAATTCGCGGTGCTGATGGCATACGTGAAGATCGTGCTCGAGGCGGAGATCGTCGCATCCGACCTGCCCGACGAGGCGTGGACGTTGCAGACGCTCATCGACTACTTCCCGACACCGTTGCGCGACATGACACAGCTGATGGCCGCGCACCCGCTGCGCCGCGAGATCGTCACCACGGTCCTGGTGAACGAGGTCGTCAACCGGGGCGGCATCACGTTCATCCACCGGGCCGTGGAGGAGACCGGCGCCACGGCGGCCGACGTGCTGCGGGCATACGTCGTCGTGCGCGACGTGTTCGACCTGCCGGCGCTGTGGGCGGCCGTCGAGGCCACGGACAACATGGTGCCCACCGAGGCGCAGACGGCCATCTATCTCAAGGCGCGCCGGTTGATGGACCGGGCGGTGCGCTGGCTCATCCAAAACCGGCGGTCGCCGATGGACGTGGCGGCCGAGATCGGACGGACACGGCCCGGCATCCAAGCCCTGCTACCAGACCTGGAAAACCTTTTCGTGGGGAGCGAACGGGAAGCCTTGGCCGCCGACACGGCGAGCCTGCTGGCGCTGGGCGTGCCACCCGTCCTGGCCCGGCAGGGCACGCAGACGCTGTACAGCTTTGGCCTGCTCGACGTCGTGGAGGTCGCGCTCAACATCGGCCGCGACGTGCGCGAGGTGGCGGGTGTTTACTACGTCCTGTCCGAGCGGCTGCGCATCGACGACCTGCTCACGCGCATCTCGCGGTTGCCGCGTGACGACCGGTGGCAGACCCTGGCCCGGATGGCGTTGCGCTACGACCTCTACGCCGCGCTCGCGGCCATCACGGTCGAGGTGCTCGCGGCCACACCGGAGCACGAGCCCGCGCTCGCCCGGGTCGAGCTGTGGGAGCAACGCAACTCGGTCGCCATCGGTCAGGCCAAGAAGGCCATCGGTGAGGTCGACTCCTCGCGGGCCGACCTGGCCGTGTTGTCCGTCCTCCTGCGACAGATCCGCACGCTCGTCCGGACCGCCGCGGCATGAAGTCCCACCGCGGCTGTGCCCGGACCGCGTTCTCCGCGGCGGCTTCGCCCGAACGGGGCCGTTAGTGTCTTCTGTTGCTCGGCTGTATGTCGTCAAGGCGGTGGATCTGCCGCACTTCGCCGAGCGCGGCGTGGAGGTGGACGAGGAATACTTCTGGGCGGGCGAAAACCTGCTGTTCCTCATCGACCACCTGTGGCAGGTGAAGGGCATGTCGCTGTTTTCGGTGGCGCACCAAGCCTTGGAGCGCCGCCTCAACGCCGACGAGTCGAGCGCGACCATCATCGTCGGGCAGGAGCACCGGCCCCTGCTCGACCGGCTCGATCCGTCCAATCACGACCTGGCGGAGCTGCGGCAGGCGCTCGTCTATCGCGGCGTGTCCCCGCGCGAGGCCGGGCCCGCCGCGGTGGACGGGCTCACCCTGCTGCACGACCAGCTGCTGGCCCTGCCCGACGACAGCGTGCTCGTCATCCACGTGAGCTAGACGGTGAGCCGGATCCGGCCGCGGTAAAGGTCAGTCAGTGGGCGAGCCCCAATAGTTCGGCGGCGGCGCGCCCATTCGCATGGGACGCGCCATACGTCGTCACGAAGGCCCGCACGCCCGCCGGGCGCCAGCTCGAGGGCCAGCCCATCTCGATGACCGCGACCGGGCGCAGCGAGGCGAGGCGCTCGATCAGTGCGCGAGCGGCCGGGTTGCGGTGGATGTGCCGTCCCACCAGGACGATCGGGCGGCCCTGCGCCGCCTCGATGAGCGCCTCCGGCGAGGTCTCGCTCGCGACGACGGCCAGCTGCGGTGTGCCGTTGAGGTGGGGCGACAGGCCCCACGGCACGCGTCCCTCGGCGATGGTGTGGCCGGCGGACAGCTGCACCACCATCGGCGACTCGAAGCCGGCGAGGCTGCCCTCCATCGCGACTGCGCGCTTGGCCGCCTCGTATCCGAGCCCCGGCACGCGCTCGACGGTGACCTCGCCCATGGTCCACGCGGCCAGCGCGTCGCACCGGTCGGCCGCCTCCTCGACCCGCGCCTGCTTGAGCTCGCCCGAAACGATGGCGTCCACAATGGACGCCGCGATCCGTTCGATCAGCTCCAGGTCCACGTCGGCGCCGATGCACAGCAGGTCGGCGCCTGCCCGCAGGGCTTGGATGGCCGCGTTTTGGATGGAGCCCGCGCTGCGTGAAGCGCCCTTCATCTCCAGCGCGTCGGTGACCACGGCGCCCGTGAACCCGAACTCGCCCCGCAACAGGTCGACCAGCAGGTTCGAGCTGAACGTCGCGGGGTCGTCGCCGGTAATCGACGGGACGCGGATGTGCGCGGTCATGATGGCCTTCGCGTCGGCCGCCACGACGGCCGCGAACGGCGGGAGCTCCCGCTGGCGCAGCACTTCCGGCGAGATGTCGACCGTGGGCAGCTCCAGGTGGGAGTCGGCGATGGTCGCGCCGTGGCCCGGGAAGTGCTTGGCGCACGCGGCAACTCCGGCCTGCTGCAGGCCGACGACGGCCGCGGCCGCGTGCCCGGCCACCTTGACGGGGTCGTCGCCGAACGAGCGCGTGCCGATGATGGGGTTGTCGGTGGCGGTGTTGACGTCCACGGTGGGCGCGAGGTTGAGGTTGAGCCCGACCTCGGCGAGCTCGGTGCCGATGGCCTGGTATACCCGGCGGGTCAGGTCGAGGTCGCCGATCGCGCCGAGCGCGGCGTTGCCCGGGTAGGGGCTGCCGGTGTGGTGGGCCAGGCGCGTGACGTCGCCGCCCTCCTCGTCGATGGCGAGAAGGACGTTGGGCCGGGCCGCGCGCAGCTGCCGGCTCAGCGCCGCGACCTGATCAAGATCATTTATGTTGTACCCGAAAAGCGTGTAACCGGCCAGGCCCTGTTCCACCAGGTCGGTTGCCCAGGCGGGCGCGGTGTGGCCGGGAAAGGCCGCAAGAAGCGTCCGCATGGCCAATCGGCGCAGATCCGGATCGATGGTCACGGTGACTCCTCAAGACCTGTAGGCTACGGCGGGTACCGGTAAGGCTACCCAATTTAATAAGAAACTTTACTAAAAGCTAGAGCCAAGGATGAGCAATGGCATCAGTGTCCCAACCCGGCACACCGAGATTACTGCGTGCGCTCAATGACCGGGCAGCCCTCGAGCTATTGCTCGCCCGTGGACCACTGACACGCTCGCAGCTTGGCGAACTCACCGGGCTCTCCAAGGTCACCGCATCCCAGCTGGTGGAACGGCTAGAGGGGCGCGGCCTGGTGCAGCGGGTGGGCGAGCAGGCCGGTGGGCGCGGACCCAACGCCCAGCTCTACTCCGTGCGCCCGTCGAGCGCCTATGTCGTGGGCGTCGAGATCGGCGACGACTACGCGATCGCCGCATGCGCCGACATCACCGGCGAAATCGTCGGCCGGGTCGAACACTCCACTAAGGACACCGACGATCCGGTCGGGCTGGTGCACAACGCCGTGCTCGACGCGGCGAAGCAGGCCGAAGCGCCGATGTCGGATGTGCGGCGCATCGTGCTGGGCACGCCCGGTCTGGTCGACCCCGCCACGGGCGACATCGTGTTCGCTTGGAACCTGCCGCGCTGGCACCGCGGCCTGGCGGCCGCGCTGCGCGACGACCTGCACACCACCATCATCTTCGAAAATGACGTCAACCTGGCCGCGGTCGCCGAGGCGCACAACGGCGCGGCCCGCGACGTCAGGGACTTCCTGCTGGTGTGGGTCGGCGGCGGCATGGGCCTGGCCGTGGTGCTCAACGGCCGGCTGCACCGCGGCTTCTCCGGCGCCGCGGGTGAGATCGGTTACCTGCCGGTCCCGGGCGCGGAAATCACGCGCGAGGTCACCCGGCGCGGCAAGGGCGCGTTCCAGCAGATCGCTGCCGCCGACGCGGTGCGCGCGGTCGCCCGCGAGCACGGCTTCCGCGCGGCGACGGCCGGCGAGGCCGTGCGCAACGTCATAGCCGCGGGCACCAAGGGCGGCCCGGTGCTCGACGAGATCGCCCGGCGGCTCGCGCTCGGTGTGGCGTCGGCCTGCCTCGTGCTCGACCCGCCGATGGTCGTGCTGGCGGGCGAGATCGGCGCGGCCGGCGGCACGCCCCTGGCCGAACGGGTGCAGCACGAGGTCGCCGCCATCACCCCGGTCAGCCCCAAGGTCGTGGTCACCGGCGTCCTGGAGCAGCCCGTCCTGCGCGGCTCGCTGCTCACCGCGCTCGACACCGTGCGGGACGAGGTCTTCGGGTCCACTGTGGACTAGTCCTCCTGTCAGAGGCGGCGCAAGGCGAGCCGCCCCTGACACAGCGGCCGCACAGACCTGTGGGCGCGCGAAAGCGGCGCAAGGCGAGCCGTCCCTGACACAGCGGCCGCACAGACCCGTGGGCCGCGCCGAAATCAGGTCGGCAGCTCGTCCCAGCCTGCGGGCAGCGTGAGGGGCTCCTCTTTGGCCGGTGCCCACTGCGCCCAACGCTGATCCCACCAGCGCTCACCGGCGTCGAGCAGGCGCGTGATGCGCTTGCCCTCGGCCCGGATCTGCGGCACGCGGCCCGGATAGCGGCTCTCACCCGTGCGCGCGAACTCGTCCTCGTCCTTCCACTCCCACGTGGGCGCGCCGGCGCGCCAGACGATGTCGAGCTCGTGATCCAGCGTGTCGAAGCCGATCGCGGTGCGGCGCGGCGCGTCCTGCAGGTTGAAATACCACGCCGCGAACCGGCGCTCCTCGCCCTCCCAGAACACGCACACGGCATGCTCGACGCCCGGCCACATCAGGGCGAGCACACCGTGGCCGTGCCACGATGTCAGGCCCGCGATCTGCCACGGATGCGGCTCGAGCGAGGCGGTCTGCGGGAAGCCGAACTCCGAACCCGTCGGGACATAGGCCGCCAGCACCTCGTCGGAATCCTCCACGCACACCATGGGCGTGCCAATCCACACCTGGCCGTGCATGATCTCACGCCGGACTATGCGCTCACCGGACCGAAACCGCCGCATATCTGCCTTCCGCATAGTTGACGCGCAGCTTCACGTCGAAGGTGGCCGAGAGATTGTCGGACGTGATCACCTCGGGCAGCAGGCCGGAAGCGACGACCGCGCCCTCGCGCAGGAGCATCGCATGGGTGAACCCGGGCGGTATCTCCTCCACGTGATGCGTGACAAGCGCGATAGCCGGGGCGTCAGGGTCGAGGGCGAGCGTGGTCAGGCGGGACACCAGATCCTCGCGCCCACCGAGATCGAGACCCGCGGCGGGCTCGTCGAGCAGCAGCAGCTCCGGGTCGACCATCAGCGCGCGGGCGATCTGCGTGCGCTTGCGCTCGCCCTCCGACAGGGTGCCATATTCCCGGTCGGCCAGGCCCGCCATGCCCCACTCGTCGAGCAACTCCAGCGCGCGGGCCGCGTCAATGTCCTCATAGGACTCACGGAAGCGCCCGACGACCGACCACGAGGCGGTCATCACGACGTCGCGGACGCGCTCGCCCGGCGGGATCCGGTCGGCCAGTGTCGCCGTCGACAGGCCGACGCGGGTGCGCAGCTCCTGCAGATCTGTGCGCCCGATCCGTTCACCGAGCACGTGCAGCGTGCCGCTGGTCGGGTGGGAACGCCCAGCGGCCAGATTGAGCAGGGTGGTCTTGCCGGCGCCGTTGGGGCCCAGGAGGACCCAGCGCTCGTCGAGCTCCACCTGCCACGAGACGTCACGCAGCAGATGCTTGCCGGAACGCACGACGTTGAGCTTCTCGGCGGCAATGACTAGATCGGGATGCACGGGTCCCACCATACTTGGCGGCGGTTGAGAGCTGCAGGTACACAAAATGTCGGCCGTTGGCCTTACGCTGTCGCCCGTGAGTGTCGCCGAAGATTCGGTCATTGAGATCTCCGGATTGCGCAAGACCTTCCGCAGCCTGCGCAAAGGCCACAGGCTCGCCCTCGACGGGTTCGACATGGAGGTCCTGGCCGGTCAGGTGCACGGTTTCCTAGGCCCCAATGGGTCGGGCAAGACCACGACGCTGCGCACGCTGCTCGGGTTGGTGCGGGCCGATAGTGGGTCGATGCGGATCTTCGGTGTGCCGTCGAGCGACTACGCCTCGGTCGCGCATCGGGTCGGCGCGATCGTGGAGAGCCCGCAGTTCTTCGGCAACTTCACCGGTGAGAAGACACTTCGCCTATTGGCTCTCGCCGGCGGCGTACCGGATGAAAGGGTTTTTGAGACATTGGCCACGGTCGGCCTGGCGGGCCGGCGGTCAGATCCGGTGAAAAGCTACTCCCTCGGCATGAAGCAGCGGCTCGCTGTGGCGTCGGCCCTGCTCAAACGGCCCGATCTGCTGATCCTCGACGAGCCGGCCAACGGCCTTGACCCGGCGGGCATCCACGAGATGCGCGCGCTGCTGCGCGATCTCGCGGCCGGCGGGGTGACCGTGCTCATCTCCAGCCACCTGCTGTCGGAGATCGAGCAGGTGTGCGACTCGGTGACCATCATCTCGCGCGGGCGGCGCGTCGCGCACGGCCCGGTCGGCACCATCCTGGCCGGCCACGACGACGGGCGCTATCGCATCCGCGTGTCCGATCCCGAGATGGCGGCCAAAATCCTGGGCAACGCGCGGGTCGAGGACGGCGCGGTGATCGTGTCCGGCGTCACCGATCCGGCGCAGATCACCGAAACGCTGGGGCGCCAAGGGCTCTGGCTCAGCGAGCTGACCCCGATCGCGCCCGACCTGGAGCGGGTGTTCCTCGAGCTGACCAGCCGGCCGGCGGTTCCCGCGCCGGCCGCGCGCGAGATCGAGCTGGAGGTGATCCGATGAATCTGGTGAGGGCGGAGGTCAGCCGGTTCTTCTCGCGCCGGTTCATCCAGATCATGCTGGTCGTGTTGGTCGCCCTGTTCGGCATCACGATTTACACCGTGATGAGCGGGTCGCGCCCGCCGACCGACGCGACGTGGGCGGTGGCCACGGCCCGCGCGGAGTATGCGCGAAACAACCTTGCGGCAGAACAGGAGACGTGCCTGCGGGTCAACCCGCGCTCGCCCGAAGTCTGCAGCGTCTACGATCCCTCCCGGATCCACGTGGAAAACTACCTCGAGGGCGTGTTCAACTTCCGGAGCCGCATCGGCGACCTCGTCATGATGCTCGCCGTCTTCCTGGGATTCTTCGGGTTCCTCGTCACCGCGTCGTTCATCGGCTCCGAGCTGCACAGCGGCGGCATGACCAACCTGCTGCTGTGGCGGCCCCACCGCAAAGCCGTGCTGGGGGCCAAGTTTGGTGTCGGCGTCGGACTGGTCGCCGCCATCTCCGCGATATTCACTGTCGTTTATGTCAGTACGTTTTATGCCATCGCCCACACGACCGGTCTGGTGGGCGCGGTCGACGCCGACTTCTGGGCGCAGCTGATCTGGCTTGGCGTCCGAGCCAACACCGTCGGGCTGCTCATGTCGATCCTCGCCTTCGCCATCGCCACGGTCGGGCGGCACACGGCCGCGGCCTTGGGCGCGCTGATCGGTTACGTGGTCGTGTGGGAGATCGGCGCGCGGATAGTCATCAGCGTCCTCAACTCCTACGAGATGATCGACTTCAGGATGTTCCTGTCCTCGCACCTCGTCGCCTGGCTCCTGGAGCCATGGAGCACCGAAATCATCAGCGACATCACGTGGCAGGAGAGCGGCATCGTGTTCGCCGTCCTTGGGCTCGCTGCCACGGCGGTCGCCTTCACTTCCTTCAACCGGCGCGACCTTACCTGACGCGGGTGTCGGCTGGGCTTGGCGCTGCGCGGGTTTCGGCGTGTGGGCTCGGCGTGGGTGGACGCTGCGCGGGTTTGGGTGTGCGGGCTCGCGTGGCTGGGCGCTGCGCGGGGTTCGGCGTGGGTGGGTGGGCGTTGCGCGGGGTGGGGGCGGTGTCGGGGGGG
>JBIOYB010000376.1:0-4144 GCA_044869915.1 Allorhizocola sp. | reverse complement strand
GGACATTTTCACCTCCCTCGATGGTCGATAGCCTCGGTGTGCTGCTTGGGGTCTATTGAGCGCGACCGATGGCAATGTCGGACAGTGTGCGCGGACGGTTCCGACAATCTGCTGACAACGAGCTGATGGAGACCTAGTTCGTGCTGGCGGCTGCTCTACACTGCGTGCATCGCGCGGCAACCAACGAAAGCGCACGGCTGTGTGACAGCGCGGCTACCTGGAACAAGGAACGTGGCTATGAGTCCGATGGAGGAGCAGCAGCCCGTCCGGCTCATGCTCGGAAAGACCTTGAGATCACTCCGCGAGGACGCGAACTACTGGAGCGACTCGCACGGCCAACAACAGCCGCCAACGTCGAGACTGCCCGCCATCACGTGCCGCGCAATTCTGACGCGCCATTGACGCGCTGCTCCAAACCGCGCCGTCGCACTTTCCGGTCCTGCGGGCTCTTGAGCCACGAGGGTAGTTCGGCGGCAAGCTTGGCAACGAGCTGGCGGCTACGTGACGCTTCCGAATTTCAAAAGCGGTACGTCGTAAAGGTCGGGCTTGCGGTGTCGCCGCATGTCGGGTCCGGCGACCTCGACAAACATCATCTCAGTGAGGAAGAGAACTCGAGCTTCGAGTAGATGGCTCGTGTGGCCGACGGCGCTTCGCTCCTTGAGGCCGAGCGCGACGTGAACGTGGGGTGCGATCTTGTCTTCATTAGCGTCGTAGGCCACGGTGCCGCTGCCAAGGACCTCGGTGTTGGTGAGGTAGACCGAATCCCACAGCGGCGCACCGGGATTCTCGATCTTGGCGCAGGTTCCTACGATCTTGGCTTCAGCGAATCCGGCGATGAAGCTTGGGATGAAGCCTTGCTTGACGTTGTTCTCGCGGCAGAAGTCGCTGAGGGCTATGAAGAAGTCTTCGCCATGATCGAAGGTCACGCCGAAGGTGCGGCCCAGCTGGAGTTGGTGACTGTGCATTAGGCGCCTCCGGTTGCTGCAGGCCAGGGCCATGGCTGGTCGGATGTGTTACTGGCAGCGGCGAACGCTTCGATGATCTGTGCTGGGCTGGCATCGGACGCCAGTAGGGTGCGGAGCAGTACGCGTGCTTTGAGAGGGTCGAGGAAGCCAGCGCTGATCAGTCCGCGGCTAAGCAGATCCCGCTCGCTGCCTGGGAAGCCGTAGGTGCTGGTGAGCGACGGTCCATGGCCGATGCGTGAGGCCAGGATGACGGGTATATGGCTGGCTATCTTGGCGAGCGGTTCGACAAAGGCCTGAGGCACGTGGCCGACTCCCATGCCCGCCACGACGAGTCCGTCTGCTTTGTCTTCGACGCCAGCCAGGATCTGTGGGTCGTCTTCAAGGGCGATCGTGTGGAGCAGGACACGGGGCGGCGTGCCCGGGTATTCGGCCGGCCGGTGTGGGATGACCTGTCGCGCGTGAGGGCCGGACAGCCAGCGGGGTGTTCCTTCGACCAGGAAGCCGACCGGGCCTGTGTTGGGTGACTGGAATGCTGAGGTGGCGGTGCTGTGAGCCTTCCGGACCCGGGACGCCCCGTGGATCTCGTCATTCATTACTACCAGGACCCCGCGGTCACGGGCACTCAGCGACGCCGCGGTGATTATCGATGCGAGCAAGTTGGCCGGGCCATCGGCGCCGGCCATGGCGGGATTGCGCATCGCCCCTGTGACGATAACGGGGCTACGCCGAGCGTGGCGCAGGTCAAGGTAATAGGAGACCTCCTCGATGGGATCGGTGCCTTCGATGATCACGGCGCCGGTGATGCCATCGTCAAAAGAGTGGCCGAGAGCGTGCAGCAGCTCGTCTAGGTCAGCAAAGGTCAGCGAAGCGCCGGGTAGCCGCCGGAAGTCGACCACCTCGACGTTGATCCCAGTGTCCGCGAGCCCTGGAACTGTGTTCACCAAGTCTTCGGCGGAGAGAGCTGGTGCGACGCCACCGCTTGCGGTCGCAGTCATTGCGATTGTGCCGCCGAGGCCGAAGACGACCACCCGCGGAGGCATCGGGGAGCCGCTGCGATCCTCGGGCTGTGAGGTGACCATCGAGGAAGCCTATCGACCGTCGGTCGTGGACAAGCGACCGAGGTAACGGCACGCCCGATCGGCGCCGGATAGGCTCAGATGGCGACTGCGGGGTTCGGCGATACCTGCCAGACCGTACTCGGCCAGCTCAGCGCATCGGCGCGTGATCGATCGCCAGCCCAAGCCGAGATAGGCAGCCAGCGCTTGTAGCCGGGCTGGCGGCGTTGATGCTGCGATCGTCGAATGTGCGCGTACATAACCGTTAGCGTCCGTGTACTCGCGCACAGCCGAGCGGGTCTCGGTAACGTCGACGAACCAAAGTCCCTCCGTGCCGACCCAGTTCGCGACGATGGCGAGCCGGTCCGAGTCAAGTACGAAACCGTCGACGGTCGAGTATTCCGGTTCGCTTGTGACCAGGCACTGGATGTCGAACGATTCCATGAGCGCCGCGGCGAGCAGCATGAGGATGCGTTCGCTTGTCGTTGAGGTGCTGACTGCGGATTCGGGTACGCAGAACGATCTGGTCATCCCTTCGGGGAAGCGCTTGTGGAGCTGTTCTAGATAGGTGTACTTGTGGGCGAAAAGTAGCCACGCGCTGGCCTCTTCGCCATGCTTCTCGCGGGTCCAGAAGTTTGGTATATCCACCAGTTCGCCCACGTTCCGTAGGATGTGCTGCGCGCAGAATTCGCTGCCCAGCCACATCGCCGATGTTGCGCTGATGCCACGGGCCAAAGACCATCCGGCTGCCGAATGCTTGAGGCCACCGAGGTGCCCGAGCTGGGTGCTGTATTCGAAGAGTATTCGGTCGTCGTTGAGGAGAGCTTCATCGAAGTTCGCGGTCGCCCACAAAAGGCCGACAGTGATCTCATCGAGGAGGTAGGCGGTGGGGATGAGAAGCCGGCTGCCGCTCGCCAGCCCTACCAGCTTTCGCTTGGCATGCCGGGTGTCCAGGCCGTATAGGTTGTCGGCGGCGGGCTCAGGCACGGCGCCGACCAATAGGCCGCGGCGGTTTCGAGTGACGAAGGCGTCGTTATCGAAGTCGGGAGGCAACTGCACCAGCACTCGGCCATCTGATGTCGCTGGAAGTATGCGCACCTCTAGATCGGTACCGGCGAAAAACCGCCCCGCGGGCAGTGACACGAGATCTACGTGCTGCGCTTCGGTCGGCCTCCCGGGATTCGAAAGACCGGGTATGACGGTCGGGGGGTCTATGGCCAGGGCGGTTATGGAATAGCCGGTGTGGCCACGCTGTTGCACCAGCCTCTGCACTTCGGCTGCAGCACGCTGCTCTGCGAGCCGGTCGTGCACCTCGGTGAGTAGCCCGCCAGTTTTGAGAACCTCGTCGCAACGTTCCCAAAAAGCCCGTGGTGCGCTCTGCCGACCGGTCTCGATGTTGGCTATCGAAGATCTGCCATAGAACGTGAGGGGCGCGAATGCCTCCTGTGTGTAACCTGCGGCGACGCGCAGCACCGCCAGCTTTGCGCCGAGGTTCTCTCGGCCGCCTTGGAGGGAGACTGAGCTTTCGCCCATGTGCGGCGTATCCCCTTTGCATCGATGGTTGGCCACAATCAAACCGATCGATGGCGTCTATCGCAAGAGAAGGTCCTGACGTCCGACAATTTTCCAACAATACTGGCGATGTGGGATTGCGCTAAAGATCGGCTCAGGTGGCTAGGTCCTTGTGTCAGTCAGGCCAGGCTCCATAGTGCGAATGGAGTCTTCAGAAAAGCATCCCAGCCGAAGCGGGCGAGCGCACCACGATGGGCATGTGATCGATCTTCACATTGAGGGCGGCGGTCACCGCCGCGTGATCGGTCAGCCCTCCGATACGCGGCTGGTGATCGTAGGTGCAGCTCGCCAAGAAGGGTGCAAGGCCAGAAGATACGTGGATGTAGTCAAAGCAGTAGGCGTTCCCCGAGCGCCCGAACCAAGAATGCGGCTGCGTTGGATGCAGATGGCGGAACGCATCCACCAACCCAAACTCGCCCGTGAGGCTATCGAGGAACGCGTACTCCCAGGGCAGGAATGTGCCGCGATAGGGAGGTTCGTGGTCACGGGTGATGACGTTGTAGTCGCCGCACAACACTAGGCCTCGTCTGCGAGCTGGGGTGAAGCCTTTCA
>JBIOYB010000375.1:0-15200 GCA_044869915.1 Allorhizocola sp. | reverse complement strand
AGGATCTACGCGAAGCGGCCGGTCGGTGGCCGAGCTTCGCACCGCGGGCGGTCGCTGCCGGTTTCCGGTCGGTGCACGCCTTTCCGCTGCGGCTTCGCACCGACAGGATCGGTGCGTTGAACGTTTTCAGCGCCAGCGTCGGCGGTCGTCTGGACAGCGGTGATGTCAAAGTGGTGCAGGCCCTCGCCGATGTGGCCTCCATCGGGCTGTTGCAGGAGCGGGCGATCCGGCGTGGCGAGATCCTCACCGAGCAGCTGCAAGGAGCGTTGAACAGTCGGATCATCATCGAACAGGCCAAGGGCGCCCTCGCGCAAGCCCGTGGCATCAGCGTCGATTCAGCGTTCGAACTGATCCGTGCCCACAGCCGCAACAACAACCAGCGCCTCGTGGACATAGCTCGCGCCATCGTTACCGACCGGTCGAGTCTTTTCACGCTGTTCGGCGCCTAGCCCTTACAGCACCACTGCGGAGCTTTCTCTCCAACCGCGCCGGCCGCTCGCGCACGGGTAGTACTGTGCCGGGCCATGGCCAGACCCGCGCGTCGCCCAGGCAATCTGCCAGCCGAAACGACCAGCTTCGTCGGCCGCCGCCGGGAGCTCGGCGACGTGCGCGCGAGGTTCGCCGACGCCCGCGTCGTCACCCTCCTCGGGCCGGGCGGCGTGGGCAAGACCCGCCTGGCGATCCGGGCCGCGACCGATCTCGCCCGCGCATTCCCTGGCGGGGCATGGCTTGTCGAGCTCGCCGACGTGCGGGACCCGGCACTGGTCGGCCACGCCGTGCTCGCCGCCCTGGATCTGCGCGATCAGACCGCGACCGAGCCGATGGCCCTGCTGCTGCCGTACCTGCGGGACATGCGGCTGCTGCTGGTGGTGGACAACTGCGAGCACCTCCTCGCGGCGACGGCCCGCCTGCTGACCGACGTGGTGCGGGCCGCGCCGGGCATACGCGTGCTGGCCACCAGCCGGGAGCCGCTGTCGGTGCCGGGCGAGCACGTGGTCCCCGTGCCCCCGCTGGACCTGCCGTCGGCTCAGCCCTCGGTGCCGCTAGCGCAACTGCGGCAGAACGAAGCGGTGCGGTTGTTCGCCGAGCGGGCGGCGGCCGGATCGGGCCACTTCGAGCTGACTGCCGCCAACCAGGAGGCGGTGGTCGAGCTGTGCCGCCGGCTCGACGGTCTGCCACTGGCGATCGAGCTGGCGGCGGTGCGGACCAGGGTGCTGTCGGTGCCGCAGATCCTCGGCCGGCTGAGCGACCGGTTTGGCCTGCTCACCGGGGGCAGCAGCCAGGCGGCCGTGCCGCGCCACCAGACGCTGCGCACGACAATCGACTGGAGCCATGACCTGTTGACCGGCGGCGAGCAGGCCCTGCTCAGGCGGCTGTGCGTGTTCGCGGGCCGGTTCACGGTCGATGACGTGGAGTCGGTGTGCGGCGGCGATGACGTGCCGGCGGCTCAGATTCTGGATCTGCTTTCGTCCCTTGTGGACAAATCTTTGGTACTCAAAGATGAGCTCAGACAGGTCGCCTGCTATCGATTGCACGAGACGATGCGGGAGTATGCCGGCCTCAAGCTGCACCAGGCCGGCGAGGCGGAGGCTGTCGAGCGGCGCTGCGCCGAATATTACCGGGATCGATGCCTGCAGACCCTGCCGCAGGCCCGGTATCGCCTGGTCGAGTGGCTCGACTGGATGGAGCTGGAAATCGACAACGTCCGGGCCGTACTGCAGCGCTGTGTGGAGCGACAGGATCCCCGGCTCGGGCTTGATCTCGCCGGCTTCGCGATCTGGTACTGGGTCACCCGCGCCACCAGTGAAGGCATCAGATGGCTCGATGAACTGCTCGCGCTGCCCGGTGCGGGCCATACGCCCCCTGCCCTCGCGCACTTCACCCACGGTTTTCTCGCCGTGCTCAAGGCCGACCTGGCCGGCGCCCTGCCGGAGTTGGAACGCGCCGCCGCTGCCGCCCAGAGCGCGGGCCTCGCGAGCCTACGGGTACAGGCGCTCAGCCTGGCCGCGATCGCCGCGCACGGGGCTGACGACCGCGAATCAGCCAGCGGCATGCTCGCCACCGCTGAGCTGATCGCCGCCGAGCTCGACGACTATCCCGCCACGATCTCCTGCCTGCAGACGCGAGCCCTCACCGGTCTGCAGGACGGCGATCTCGACGCGGCCAGGCCCGCTTCCGTGGAGGGCGTGCGGCGCAGCCGAGAAGCGGGCGACTTCTACGGGCTGGAGATGATGCTGCTGAACCTGGGCTCGGTCGCGCTGATCGGGCAGGACCTCGACGAGGCGAAGCCGTTGCTCACCGAATCGCTGCGGATCGCCCGCCGGATCGACGACCGGGTGGCCCAGTACGCCCTGCTCGACGTGTTGGGTTGCCACGCCGCGGGATCCGGCCGGCCACGCCTTGCGGCCCAACTGATCGGGGCGGCGGAGACCGTGCAACGTGGCCTGGGCGCCAGGACCATTCCGTACCTCGCCCCGCTCATCGCCCAAGCCCGGCAGTCGACCGAAGCCGCCCTCGGCGGTCCGGTGTTCGAGGCCCAGTACGACATGGGCCGTGGCATGAGCCG
Organism: Allorhizocola sp.; assembly: GCA_044869915.1. Taxonomy (GTDB): domain Bacteria; phylum Actinomycetota; class Actinomycetes; order Mycobacteriales; family Micromonosporaceae; genus Allorhizocola. Next base: position 12,634 of record JBIOYB010000375.1, on the reverse strand, counting down.
TGACGCCGCGATCGGGCTTGCGCTCGGGGAGCCCGTCGAGGCACCTGCGGCATCGACCGTCGCGTCCACGGCCCCGCTGGGCAAGCGCGAGGCCGAGGTCGCGCGGCTGGTCGCCGAGGGCCTGAGCAACAGGCAGATCGGCTCCCGGCTGCTCATCTCGGAGCACACTGTGGACAGTCACGTCCGCAGTATCTTCACCAAGCTGGGCTGCAGCTCGCGTAGCCAGATCGCTGCCTGGCTGGTGTCGGTGAGCCGGTAGCTGTGGTCACTGGGCGCTGCGCAGATAGGCCAGCACGGCCAGCACCCGGCGATGGTGGTCGTCTTCGCCGGCGGACAGCCCGAGTTTGTTCAGGATCGAGCCGACGTGGGTCTCCACCGTCCGGTCGGTGAGCCATAGCCGCCGTGCGATCCCGACGTTGGTGAGCCCTTCGGCCATCAGTGTCAGCACCTGCCGCTCCCGGCTGGTCAGGATGTGGAGCGGATCCTCTTGCCGGGGCGCGGAAAGCAGCCGGGCCACCACCTCCGGATCGAGGGCGGAGCCACCGCAGACCAAGCGGCGCAACGCGTCAAGGAAGTCGTCGACGTCGAAGACGCGGTCCTTGAGGAGGTAGCCGAAGCGTCCTTGGGTCACCAACTCGACGCTGTGGCGGGTCTCGATCTGCTGGGACAGCAACAGGATCGCGATGTGCGGCCAGCGCTCGCGGACGGTGCGGGCGGCGCGGGCGCCGTCGTCGGTGTTGTGCGGTGGCATGCGGATGTCGACGATGGCCAGGTCCGGCTGGTGCCGTCCTACCTCGTCGATGAGGGTGGTGGCGTCGCCCACCTTGGCGACGATCTCGTGGCCGGCGTCGGCGAGCAGCCGCGCGAGCCCTTCCCGGAACAGGGCCGAGTCTTCGGCGATGATTATCCGCATGGCGCCTGCGCTCGGACGCGCCGGCGAAGCGGGCCGGTGACTATCCGCATGGCAGCAACGCTTTCACCGTCGTGCCACGGTCTGGCGGGCTGTCCACGAAGAGGGCCCCGCCCGCGGCGGCGACGCGATCGGCGAGGCCGGCCAGGCCGGAGCCGGGGTGCACCCGTGCACCACCGCGGCCGTCGTCGTGTATGCGTACCGCGAGCATCGACTCCTCCCGGTTGACCCGCAACGTGATCTGCTGTGCCTCGGCGTGCTTGACCGCATTGGTGATCGCCTCACTGACCACATAGTATGCCGTGGCGGCGATATGATCGGGCACCGCACCGCTTTGGGTTTCCACTATTATCGGCACCGACAGGGAGCCCGCCAGGGACCGGATGGCCGAGTCCAGCCCGTCGTCCAGACTGCTGGGCCGCAGGCCGTGGGCGATCGACCGCAGCTCGGCGACGGCCGTGCCCAGCTCCGCTACGGTCTGGTCGAGCAGCTCGTTGACGTCCACGCTGCCGTCATGCAGGTGGCGTTGGGCCAGCCGCAGTCCCATCCCGAGCACCACCAGGCGCTGCTGCGCCCCGTCGTGCAGGTCTCGCTCGAGGCGGTGGCGTTCGCGGTATTGCGCCGACAGCAGCCGGGCGCGGCTTGACTCGGCCTCGCGCAGTGCGCCCGTAAGCTCGATCCGCAGACGGATCAGCTCCACCAGCGGGGCCGCCATGGCGGCTATCTCCCGCAACAGTTGCGCCGAGCCGACGGTGCCGCGCACGAGCACCCCGACCTCTTGGCCTCTCAGCAAGACCGGTGTCGCCTGTCCACTTGCGACAGTCATCGCCTCCCCCGCCGCGTCGAGAAGCTCGCCGGTGCGCGGTAGCCGGTAGCCGACGCGCAGCAGCGGATCGCGTAAGGCGTTGCGCAGCACCGACTCCAGCTCCTCGGGCTCGGCGGCGCCGTCGTCGGTGCCTCGGCGCAGCGCCTCGATGGCGACGATGGCCGCGCGGCGCTGCGGATACATGCGCCGGTCCACGGCGCGGCCCGCCCTCGCCCGGACCGGGGTCAGGGCCGCGGCGCACAGGGCCGCTGCACCCGCCGCCGCGACGGTGCTCCCCTGTCCCAGCAACATGCCGACCAGAAACGACACGAACGTGTAGACCGACAGCAGCACCGCGCTCACGAGCCCATAGGTCACGGCCGTGCTTATCGCCCGGTCGACGTCGTAAAGATCGTGGCGCAGCATCGCGATGGCCGTCCCGGCCGGCACGGTCAGGAAGACTCCGAACAGGCCGATGAGCGCCAGATCCGGCACCCCCATAAGCAAATAGCCGACCCAGCAGAGCAAAAGCGACAGCGGCAGCCACAACGCGGCGACCGCGAACCACTTGAGCTGAGCCCGGCGCACGGGGTCGTCCGCGGCGCGCCGGAATCGGGTCACCATCGCCGCCGCCGAGGCGATGAGCAGGCCCAGGAAGATCGGCAGCAGCACGAAACCGATCGCCGCGAGCGCCGGCGGCAGTGTCCCGAGGGCGTGCGGCGCGTCCTGGCCGGGCGCGACGAACGGTCCGGGCGACGTGGCCGCGATGAGGTCGAACAGCACGAAGGTGGCGATGAGCGCGACCGGTATCCATCGCCAGCGCGGGCCCGGCAGGCGGCCGTCGGGGAAGTACAGCATCAAAAGCGCCACCGGCAGGTACATCAGCATCCATACGCCCTGGTCCAGCGGGATCACCGCCGCGGGCAACGGGATCGCCTCCGGATGCCGCAGCGCCGCGTGGATGTAGGTCTCGAGCGAAGGGATCGCCGCGACCGCGAACCCGACGAACGTCAGCAACGCCCCCACCGGATTGTCCGGACGCCTTGCCGCGACAAGCAGCCCGAGCCCCACGGACGGCAGGCTCAGCAGCAGCCCAGCGGCATACCACGCGACGCCGGCCAAGCCGGCCGAGTCCCAGGACACGGCCAGCCCGGCGCCGCCGGATGCCAGCACAGCGCCGGTGAGCACAGCGATCGACAGGGCCACACGCCGGTACATGAGCAAAGGCTACGCAGGCCGCCCGTCGCCGCACATCCGTACCAGCCCGGAGATCGGGTTCCGTGGCCGCCTCGATGCGCCTCCGGCCGCGGCCACGCCAACCTGGGACCGCATCAGATAACGCACTATCGCAGGAGGACATCATGGCAAAAAGCAGCGGCGTGGCCGGTCTGGTCGGCGTGTTGTTGTGGACCGTCGGCATCGGGCTGGAGTCCAGCAGCCCGGACACCAAAACGAGCGCGCATGCAATAGGCGAAATCCTTATACTCCTTGGCTTCGTGGGCATCGCCGGGCTCATTGCCGGCATGCTGCTGGCCGGGCTGGGCGGCCGCGGAGTGTTCCCGAAGGTCGCCCTGGGCATCTGGGCCTTCGGGCACCTGAGCATCAGCATTGCCACCATCGTCGAAGCGGCGACCGGCAACGCCGACAACCCGTTCTACCCGGTGGGCGGGCTCAGCCAGATCCTGGGCGGGATCGCCTCGGCCATCGTCGTGTCCCGGGCGGGCGTGCTGCGCGGCTGGAAGCGATGGACGCCGACGGCGTGGGCGCTGACCTACCTCGGCGTCTTCGCCACGCTCCTCGGCTCCACCGGCAGCGGCCCCACCGCCGTCCAGCTCGCCGTCTTCGGGATCTGGCTGATCACGATCGCGGCGACCGCGGCCGCGGTCTTCACCACCGATGCCACCGCGGACAAGGCCACACACGCGGCCGTCGGCGCCATCAACTGACCCCCGGTTGCGCCACGGGCTCATCGCTACCGCCGTGGCTTTGCCACGGCGGTAGCGGCGATGGTCAGCGCGTCCAGAGCACAGCGTGCGGGTTCGACCCCGACGGGTTGGTCCCGCTGGATCCGACGACCTGGCCGTGGTTGTTCACACCCTCCGCACTGGACATCCAGCCTTGGATGCCGGCCAGGCTCGTGACCCGGCCATTGCGCCAGATGAAGCTGCCGGCGTCGCTGTAGCCGACGATCTCGCCACGGCCGTTGACGCCGGTCGCCTGGGCAAACCAGACCCCGCCCATGAGGCCGAGGTCGGTGAAGGTCCCGCGATCGCACAGGAACACGTGATTGCTCGGGACGTCCTGGAAGTACCCGGTGATCCGGCCGTGATCGTTGACGGCGGTGGCTTCGCCATCCTCGTCGGCCAGCGGCTGGATCGCCCCGTCGTGCCAGCGCACCGGGATCCGGCTTATCACGTCCGATGCGCTCCATCCGACGATCTCACCACGGCCGCTGATGTCTGTCGCGCCGGATTGGCCACCGGCCAAGGCACCAAGGTCTGTCGCCACACCGTTGCGCCAGAGCACCGCGTGCATGAAGATGCCCGGTCCGTCACTCCAACCGACGATGTCGCCGCGGTCGTTGATGGCTGAGGCATAGCTGCTGCCGACCGGTCCGCCCAAGGTGCCAAGGTCGGTCATGCGCCCGTTGCGCCAAAGGAAAGCGTGCCATTGGCCGTCTGCGGTTTCGCTTCGGCCGACAACCTCTCCCCGATTGTTGATGTCGTATGCCGAGCTGTTGCGACCGCCGAGGGTGCCCAGATCGGTCATGCGCCCATCGCGCCAAAGGAAAGCGTGCGACATGTCGCCGGTGCTGCTGACCCCGACGACTTCGCCCCGGTCGTTGATCGCCTCGGCCTGACTGTAACCCCCGCCCAGGGTGCCCAGGTCGACAACGCGGATCGGGCTTTGCGTGGCGCCGGCCGGAGCGAGCGCAGTGATCAGTGCCATGAGCCAGTTGAGGCTTATCATCCTGTCCTCTTTCTAAAGGATTTCATCCAGGGATGCTTGTGCCTCACGCTGCGGGGTCTACGTAACAGCTGCTTCGCCGGACTGTAACCGGCGGTCATCAACCGCGAACGCGACGACTATCGGGTAGCGATCAAGCGTGGGCGGACATCATCATCGTTACGCGTCAAAACGATGGGAGCGCGTGTGGTGTCCATATCGGATCAGTCGAGGCGGCGCGGGCTATGGCTGGTCCTGGTCGTGGGGGCGGTCGTTGTCTCCTGCGCGGCGGTGTGGCTGTGGCGGCATGCGCAAGCACCGTCATACGAGCTCCCGGGCTTGATCGCCGCGGTCGTCGGTTTGTTCATCGGTGTGGCGCAGGTGAGCCTGGCGCTGCTGCAGTTGTCCCGCTCGGGTGCCAGCGGGTTGGATCGCCTCGACCCCCGCCGGCCGGGGATGGTTTCGCTGTCGCCGCCGGACGGGCTGCTGGAAGCACCCGTGCACGGCCGGGACGAGGTGATCGGCGACCTGAGCCGGGCGGTCATGCGGCGCACCAAACGCGAGCCAGGCGTGCAGGTGCTGCACGGCATGGGCGGATCGGGTAAGACCACGGTCGCGCTCGCGGTGGCTCGCCGCGCCCGTGCGCGTGGCGTCGTGGTGTGGTGGATCTCCTCCGCCACGGCTGACGCTTTGGAGACCGGCCTGAGACAGCTGCTGCGTCGCCTCGGCGCCACCGACGACGAGCTGCGTCGTGAATGGACCGAGTCCGGGCCCGACTTGCTCTGGCGCAGGCTCGAGGCCTTTTCCCGCCGGTGGCTGCTCGTCATCGACAATGCCGACGATACCCGTCTGCTGAGCCCTGCCGGAGAAACGATCGTGGGCCAGCGCGGCTGGATCAGGCCGATGCGTTCGCGGCGCGGCATGGTGATGGTCACCAGCAGAGAGGGCGACGCCGCCACCTGGGCTGCGGTGGGAGGACGCGGAAGCTGGTCCGCCATGCACCACATCGGCATGTTGTCCAAACAGGACAGTGCCCGGGTGCTTCTCGATCGCTCCGGCGAGGACGCGGGCGACTTCGCTGAGGCGGCCCGGCTGGGTGAGCGGCTCGGCGGGCTCGCGTTGGCGCTGCGGCTAGCCGGCGCCTACCTCGCCGACACCAACCGGCTGCCGTTGCCTGGAGCAGTCACGACCTTCGCCGCCTATCGCCAGACGCTGGATGAGGGCCGGCTGACCGCCGTCTTCGATGCCGACCAGACCGATGCGGCGGCGCACGGTGTCATCAGCCGCACCTGGGAGCTCTCGCTGGACCTGCTGGGACAGCGCGATCTCGACCAGGCCCGACCGCTTCTGCGGCTGCTGGCGATGTTCGCCGATGCGCCGATACCGTACTCGTTCGTGCTCCGCTCGGAGATCCTGGCCCGATCGCCGATGCTGGCAGGCGTCGGCGTGGCCAGGCTGCGGGGTCTGCTGCACGGCCTGGCCGGCCTGAGCCTCATCGACATCGGCACGGCCGGAGCCGACGGCCACCTGCCGATACTGCGACTGCATCCACTGATCCGGGACACGTGCCGTCATCACCTCGACGCCGCCGGGGAGTCGGCACCATATCTTGGGTTGGCCGTCCAGCTGCTGGCACATGCCGCTGGGGCCGGCAGCCCCGACGATCCGCAGGCCTGGCCGAGCTGGGCGGCGCTCACTCCACACGTGCTCACCTGTTTCCACTCCACACGCGAGCGGGACACCGACGCCGACACCGGCCGCTGCGCGACCGAGGTCACCATCGACGTCGCGCGCTATCTGGCCGGCAGTGGCCAATACCGCGCGGCCCGCGACGTCTATCGCGATCTGGTGCCGGCGGCGACCCGTGCCTGGGGAGAGACGCACATGAGCACGCTGACGGTGCGGGCAAACCTGGCACTGTGGACCGGATACGCAGGTGACGCGGTGACGGCGCGCGGCCAGTTCACCGCGCTCGCGGACACTTTGGACAGCACGTTAGGTGTGGATCATCCGACCACCCTGTCGGTCCGGGCCAACCTCGCCGACTGGACCGGGCACTCAGGAGACGGCAACCGGGCATGCGCCCAGTTCGCCGATCTCGTGAGCCGTTACGAGCGCATCTTCGGCGCCGATCATCCCGACACGCTTGCGGTGCGGGCCAACCTCGCCTGGTGGACAGGCGTAGCCGGGCACGCGGGAAGGGCCCGGGCCCAATTCGCGGACCTGTTGCCGCTGCGCCGCGAGGTCCTCGGCGCCGATCACCCGGCCACGCTCACCGCCAGTGCCAACCTGGCGCTCTGGACCGGCGCCGCGGGCGATGTGGCGACCGCGTTCGACCATTTCTCCGCGCTGCTGCCGACGTTCGTCAGGGTCTTCGGCCCGGAGCACCCGAGCACCCTGTCGGTGCGCGCCAACCTCGCTCGGTGGACCGGCAACGCCGGTGACGCACCCCGGGCGCTTGAGCTTTACCAAGAGCTGCATCCGCTGGTCGAGCGGGTGCTCGGGCCCACCCACCCGGCCACGCTCGTGCTACGGGCCAATATCGCGCTCTGGACCGGCGCGGCCGGCGACCCGGCCGGTGCCCGGAGGCTTTTCGGTGAGCTGCTGCCGGACCGGCAGCGCGTGTCCGGCCCCGATCACCCCAGCACGTTGGTGGTCCGCGCCAACCTGGCCTACTGGACGATCGAGTCCGGACAGCAGGTCCCCACGGGTGATCGCGCGGATCTGCTGGCGACTTGCCGGCGCGTGCTCGGCGATGACCACCCCACCACGGTCGTGCTGCAAGCGCGGTTCGGCCAGCACGACGGCAGTGGCCACGAGGCCCCGCCGATGCCCGCGTTGGTCTACAACGCGCTGATTCCGATCGTCGAGCGGATCACGGGCGCCGAGCACCCCCGCACGATGACGCTCGCCTCGAAAACGAGTGCCTGAAACAGCCGGAAGGTCCGGGCCTGCGGGCTACTTCTTGGCGGCGCTGAGCCGGAACACGGCGGCGCGGATGTCCGAGATGATCTGATCGACGGCCACGGACTGCTCCAGCAGGCTATCGCGCACATCGGGTTTCCCGGCCCGGGCGGCGGTGCCCTGCAAGGCCAGTCCGTGCCTGAACAGTGCGGCTATGACATTCTGGCGCAGGTCTTCGGCAATGTGCGCCCGGTCTTCGAGCCGGCGCAGATTTTCGTTGTCCCGCCGGACCTGGGCCAGCTCCAGCGCGATGCCGGCATGGGCGGCTATGCCCCGCACGATATCGCGGTCAAGGTGATCGAAGCCTTCCCGGCCCGGCTGGTGCGAGGCGACCAGGACACCGGTGATGCCCTTGTCGCCGCGTAGCGGTATGGCCAGGGATTCCCCGACTACGCCGACGGCCTCGTGCCCGGTCGCGGTGGTGCGGGCGTCAGTGGTGGGATCGGGGACAATGACGAGATCACCGGCGGCGATGGCCGCGGCGGTGATCGATCCTTCCATCGGGATCCGCAAGCCTTGCCGCCGCTGGAAGGAGCCCTCGGTGACCGCGACACGCCAATCCGGTTCGCCATCGACCGGGACATTGACTCCGGCGCCCTGCGTGCCGAGGGTTTCGCAGGCGTGCCGCACCAACTGTTGCAGCGCCTCGTGTGGGTCGTCTCCGGCCAGTAGCCCTGTGGTGATGGAGACCATGGCCGCCTGCCAGGCCTGGCGCCGGCGCAACTCCTCAAAGAGGGTCGCGTTTTCGATCGCGGTGCCGGCCACCGACGCGAGCGCGGACACGAGTTCTTCGTCGTCCTTTGGTGAACTCGGCGGCGCCTTGCTTTTCGGCCAGGTACAGGTTGCCGAAGACGCGGTCGCCCACGCGGACGGGAACCCCGAGGAAGGACCTCGTCGGCGGGTGATTGTCGGGAAAAATCCCACCGAGGCGGCATGATCCGCGATGTTGGGCAACCGCAGCGTTTCCGGGCAGTTGACCAGCTGCCCGAGCACACCTTTGCCCTCCGGCAGGTGCCCGATCGCGGCAACCGTCCGCTCGTCCATCCCCGTGTGCAAAAACCGCACCAGGTGCCCGTCACGGACCACACCCAAAGCGGCGTATTGGGCGCTGACCAGCTGTCGCGCGGCCTCCACTATGTGGCGCAACACTTCTTCCAGGTCGACCACGCGGGTGACCTGCCGGTAGGCGTCAAGCAGGCCGCGCAGCCGGCTTTGCGTGTCCTGCACATCCCGGGCGCGGGCGACCAACTGCTCCAGCAGTTCGTCAAGCTCCAGCCGGGCGGCACCCGTAAACGTGATCTCCTCCAGGGCAGGCGGCGGCTCACCTTGCCCACGCCCGCCTGCCGCAACGTCACTCACCGCACCTATCCTCACCGGACACACCATCGAGCAACATTCTGCATTCTGCGCCGCTCCGGCTACCGGGTGCAATCGGCCTCCCTGTGGGGAAATTGCTGCCTGGCGCCTCGCACTTGGGACGTCGTGCGGACCGAGCCGCACCTCACCGGGCGGGGGCCTAGACTAAGGACCAGAGGCAGGTAGATCACTTCCGGTGTGCCAAGGAAGGCGATGATCTTCTCCGCGATAGTGCCGGGTTTCACACCTTCACCGCCGACGCGCGGAAGATCTGCCAGCCCCGCCCGTTCTTCTCCCCCGAGATCAGCGTGAGCCCGGTCGCCTTCACCAGGTGGCCCATCGCCAGATCCTTGGGCAGGCCAGGCTGAGGAACCGATATCCGCAACACCTGCGGAGTTCCGCCGTACACGGTCAGCGCGACCGCAACCTCGAACAGCGGTGGCCCGTGTCACGGTCAGTGGCCGCGACCCCGTTCGCCTTGTCTTTGAACTGTGGAGCCGCAGCGGCCAGAACGAGCAAGCTACGGCTGTTGTCGAGAGGTAGCACCAACATGCTGGTTTCCCTTGTTCACGGAAGCCCCTCTAGCCTGGGTCTTTCGCTAACCCTGGGAGTGTCCTGTTTGGACGATAGAGAAAGTGCCTTCTGATCTGGGAGGATCTGGTTTGACTAGAACACGGATCATCCAGTTCGGAAGGCACTTGTATGGGGAAGGTTACTGCATCACGCCCGAAGATCACGATTGCTGGTGACGGTAAAGGGCTGGTCGGGCATGCCGGCACCCGGCTGTTGACCGACATGGCCGATGCGACAGGGTTGACGGCTACTACCCGATCTTCGCGTTCCTGGGCAACACCAGAGAGGCGTTGGCTGGGTTGCTGCGCAAGGGGAATGCCGGATCGGGCACCGCCGCCGATCACATCGAGGTCCTGGATCTGGCTGTGGAGCAGATCCCTGACCCGCATCGCTACGGCACCCCAGTTCTGGTCCGCACCGACACCGCGGGCTGCTCCCGAGCGTTCCTGCAGCAGATCCATAGCCTGCGCGAGCAAGGAATGCGCACCTTCTTCTCCATCGAGGTGCCCATCACCGAGCCGATCCGCCAAGCCATCACCCGCGCCACCGCCTGGATAGGCGCCCTGGACAGTAATGGTGACCTGCGCGAGGGCGCCCAGGTGGTGGGACTGACCCACCGGGTCACCCCGGACACGCTGGCCGGATACCCCGAAGGCACCCGGCTGATCTGCCGCCGGGAACGCCCCCACCCCGGCGCGCAGCTAGACCTGTTCGACACGATTGAAGGCTTCCGCCACCAGGTGTTCGCCACCGACACTCCGATCGCAGGCGGCGGATCCCTGCAATACCTGGAGGTCCGCCACCGCGGCCACACCCGCGTCGAGGACCGCATCCGCTGCGGCAAAGACTCAGGCTTCGGCCGGTTCCCGTCCCGCCAGTTCGGCATCAACGCCGCCTGGCTGGAACTGGCGTTGACCGCTATCGACCTGACCCGCTGGACCCGGCTGCCGCTGCTGGACGGCGAACCGGCCCGCGCCGAGCCTAAGAAGCCGCGCTACCAGCTGTTGCACACCGCCGCCCGCATCGCCCGCACCGGACGGCGAATCCGATTACGTATCAACGCTTCCTGGCCCTGGGCGACACAACTGGTCGCCGCGTTTGACCGGCTGACCAGACTGTCACGACCCATCGCCTTAGCATCCACTCGCGGCTATCCCAACCCAGCACAGGAGCATCGTCGACATTTTGAGGCCGACGGTCGCCGCACACCCAACAATACAATCCAGCGACAATCATCACTTAAGAAGATCAGGTCGGAACTCGATCAAGGCATAAGGAAAGAGAGGGGCTAACGAGCTACATCGATCTTTCGGAGGCGGCTCCTCTGACGCATGCCGGGGTTGTGGCCGTAGCTCGACTTGCATCGAATATAAGCCCTGCTTATACTGCTCAGGTGTGGGAGATCAGTCTTCACCCCGAAGTCGAGGCATGGTTCCTGGACCTGTGTCACACCGACCCTGTCAGCGCCGACCTCGTCGCCGAAGCGATCGACCTACTCACCGAGCAGGGACCCGCGCTTGGCCGCCCGCTGGTGGACCGGATCCAGGCCAGCCGTTTCCATCACATGAAGGAGCTGCGGCCGGGCTCATCCGGGACGACAGAGGTGCGCCTGCTGTTTTGCCTTCGACCCGCAACGCGAAGGGATCTTCCTGGTCGCCGGCGACAAATCCGGACAATGGAAGAAGTGGTACCAGACCGCCATCCCCATCGCCGACGCCCGCTTTGAAGAACACCTGACCAGCCTGAAGGAGGAGCGGCAATGAGCACGCCATCGAACTGGCGAGACGTGAAGGCAAAGGCCCGCGCCAGCGACCCCACCTGGGATACCGACGAGCGCGTCACCCGACGTGCCCGCATGCGCGAGGAGATGCTCGCCTCGGTCAGCGGTGCCCAGCTCGCCGAGATCCGCAAACAGCTCGGCCTGACCCAAACCCAGCTCGCCGAAACCGCCGGCCTGTCCCAAGCCCGCATCAGCCAAATCGAGAACGGCACCGCAACCAGCCTGGAAAACCTGCGCGCCTACGTTACCGGCCTCGGCGGGCACCTCGACATCGTCGCGCGCATCGGGAACATCCACCTCAACATCGCCTGATCTCCACCAGCGCATCGACTTGCGTCGACATCACAGTCAAGAGTGGTTAGAAACTGCTTTACCTATATCAAGAGCGCCCGGCTACGCCGGACGCACGCGCGCGCTACACCTCGGCCCGCGCGCACGCACCCACGCAACGGCCAGCCGAATCCTGCGAACGCTATCGAACCAGGCACACCAGGCCGTGACGATCCCTCCATGGGTCCAGCCGGACGCGACTTCCGGGGATCTGACTGGATCCCCATGATCAGGTCCATGGTTTGTGAGAGTCCGATGCTCCAGAATGGGGCTGGGAGGACTGATCACGAATGGGAACACGACGTCGGCACACGCTGAGCAGGTCATCCGCAAGCTGCGGGAGGGCGAGAAGCTGATCGGCCAGGGCATGGGTCTGGCCGAGGTGTGCAAGCAGCTGGAGATTTCCGAGCCGACCTGGCATCGGTGGGTGGCGCAGTACGGCGGGATGAAGGCCGATGATGCCAAGCGGCTCAAGGAGTTGGAGCGGGAGAACGCCCGGCTGAAGAAGATCGTCGCCGATCAGTTGCTCGACATCGACATGCTCAAGGAGCCGGCTCAGAACCTGAACGTTGAATCCATCGGCACGACGCCGCTTGGATCACATCTTCAACTTGCGAAGCGGCGTGCGGTGATCGCGGACCCGTGCCAGGGAATCCGTCGACTCTCGTGGTGGAGCTGCGCTCCACCACGAGAACGCATGAAATGACTTTGCTTCCGGGCCGCGTTCGACTTTCGAAGCCACCGGGCCAGCCACGAACCCAGATACAGCCATGACACCATCGGCCCATTCCATTAGACAGGAGGCGCGCGCCCGGGTCCCGCCAAACGTGGAACGCATTTTGAGCTAGTGTCCTGCGCCGGAAATCCGTGAGAGATATCGGCTGAGTGAGGTGAGGATCTCCTCGGCGGTTTTCTTCCATACGAACGGTTTGGGGTCGGCGTTCCACAGTTTCGCCCACTGCCGGATGTC
>JBIOYB010000374.1:0-3574 GCA_044869915.1 Allorhizocola sp. | reverse complement strand
GTGGGTGAGCAGCCGCACGCCGTGCTCCCCCGCGCCGGCGGCGTTGAGCCGGGCGCGCAGCCGGGAGCCGGCCACCTGCAGGGCACGCCGGGAGTCGTCGGGCGGCTCGCCCTCCCACATCAGCTCCGCCAGCCGCTCCAGCGGGACGGACCGGCCGACCTCAAGGAGCAGCAACGCCAGCAGGCAGCGCTCCTGCCGCCAGCCCAGCACCACCGGCACCCCGTCAAGGTCGGCTTCTACCGTCCCCAGCAGACGAAACCGCACGAAGGCACGATACCAACGTGCGGATCTCCGCAACGTCCCCGCAAATCCGCCGCAGGCGCACCGGGTCAGACTCGGCCGCCAAAGCAGAAGCAGGGGAAGGGATCCCATGTCAAGACGACCACGAGCACGGCTGACTGTGCGGCTATCCATGCGGCTTGTCGCTGTCGGTCTCGCGGCGGCCATGTGGCCGCTTGTAGCGCCGTCCAGCCCGGCACTCGCCGCACCGGCCACACCGAACTTCGGTGGCGCGATCGACGGCTACGCCGCCAACGACTCGCAGGACACGTGCGACCCGACGGAGAAGCCGGGTGCGATCGCACTACGCACAATACTGCTGCAAAACTACCCGGGCACGTCCAACTCAGGCATCACGCGAAACTGCAGTATCGGCGGGACCAGCGAGCACAAGGAGGGGCGTGCCTTCGACTGGGGCACCACGTCGGGCCCCGCCGACAATTTCCTCGCCTGGGTGCTGGCCACGGATCGGCACGGCAACCAGCACGCGATGGCGCGAAGGCTGGGCATCATGTACATGATCTGGAACCGCAGGATCTGGTCTGCCGCGCAGCATTCGGCGGGCTGGCGGACCTATGCGTGCGACGGCACGCCGACCGACTGTCACGAGGACCACGTACACTTCAGCCTCAGCTGGGACGGCGCCTACAAGCGGACCAGCTGGTGGTCGGGGCAGCAGCAGTTCCTCGCGACCGCGGCCGGCAACCTGTACCACACGCTGCGCGCCACCGGCGGCTGGACCCAGTGGGGCAGCGTCGAAGGCGTCGCGGGCAGCATCGGCACACCGGCATACATAGCGGCGGCCGAGGTACGCGGCGAGACACACGTGCTCGCCACCTCGGGCGGCGCGCTCTATCACGCGGTGCGTAGAACCAACGGAACGTGGACGACGTTCGCCAACGTCGACAACGCCGTCCCCGGCGGTGCGGGCAACATCATCGATGTCGAAGCGGCCGAGGTAAACGGCGAGTTGCACGTCATCGTCGCCACACAGAGCGGCGGCCTGCTGCATACCATCCGGCATTCGTCGAGCTGGACCGCCTGGGGCGACGTCGAGGGCGTCGCGGGCGAGATCGGCTCGCCGAAGGAGCTCGCCGCCACGGGCATCGGCGGCACGCTGCACGTCCTCGTGGTGAACCAGAACCGCAACATCTTCCATTCGGTCCGCAGCAGCAGCTCGTGGACCCCGCTGACCAATGTGGAGCCGGTCGCGGGCGAGGTCGGCGACGTCGACGATGTGGCCGCCGCCAACGTGAGCGGCTTGCTGCACGTCGTCGTCACCAACACGGCCGGCGATACCCTGCACACCATCCGCTACAGCAACTCCTGGTCCGGCTTCGCGTCGGTCGAGGGCGTCCTGGGCAGCATCGGCCTCGCGACGGACATCGGCGCGGTCGGCGAGGAGAACGGCGACTTCCATCTCATCGCGACCAACGACGCGGGCAACGTGTTCCACACGCTGCGGCGCGCCAACGGGACGTGGACCCCGTTCGGCAATGTGGAATCGGTGGCGGGCGCCATCCCCAACCCGACCATCGAGGTGACCGGCGGCTGACCGGTCGGGCCGGTGGGCAACCCCTGCCCGCCGGCTCACACAGCACGCCCTAGCCGCAGGTCCTAATCGGAAACCGCGATGGCCTCGATCTCCAGCAGCCACTCTTCGGCGTAGATGTCGGTGATGATGATGGTCAGTGCGGGCGTGTGGTCGCCGAGGACATCGGCTCGGATGCGGCCGTTGTCGGCCCGGTATTGCCGGTCCGACAGGAAGATGGTGACCTTGGCCAGGTTGCGCACGCCCATGCCGGCTTCCTCAAGCACCGCAAGGACATTGCGCCATGTGAGGCGGCACTGCGACTCGAAGTCGGGCGGCACCTTGCCATCGGCGTCGCCCCAGGGCACCTGCCCGCTGACGAAGACCATCCGCCTTGCGCCGGTGACGAGCGTGCCGTGGGTGTAGTTGCTGCCGGCGGCCTCCGGCAGGAGGGCCGGGTTGAGGGCCTGAATCACTTGACCTCCATGACGGTGTAGTAGACGCACTCGGCCGGGCCGGGGTTGGCGAAAGCGTGCGTGCAGTCGCCGGCGTAGTAGAGCGCGTCGCCCGCCGACAGGACGTGGTCGATCCCGTCGAGCGTCACGGTCAGCCGGCCGGTCTCGACGGCGATGTATTCCCGCGAGCCCTGGGCGTGCGGGGCGAACTGTCCAATCACGACATGCGGGGGGACGGTCGTGCGGATGAACTCGAACTCCACGCCGGGCAGGTTGGGCGACAGGATGCGCCGCTGCCAGCCGGCGGCGTCGGTGATCGCGTGCTGGCGGGCGGCGGGCATCGGGATGACGCGGTCGGGTTGGTCCTCGCCGATCAGGCGGGAGACGGTGACGCCGAGCGCGGTCGCCAGGCGGGCCAGCACGAGCACCGTGGGCATCTTCGCGCCCCGCTCGATGTCGGAGATCATGCTCCGGCTGACGCCGCTGGCGGCCGACAGCGCGTCGAGGCTGAAGCCCCGGGCGGAACGTTGGCTGCGCAGCCGGACCCCGAGATCTTCCAGCATCCCGGCAGACTATCCGCTATAGCGGAACTCCGGCAACCCCGTGACCCCGGGCTCGGCCACGAACAGCGCTCCGGCGAGCGGCTCGTGCTCGCTGTCCATCCGCGAAGTGGTGATGTAGAGCCGGTCGAGCGAGGGCCCGCCGAAGGCGCACGCCGTCGGCTTGCTCACCGGCAGCTCGACCCGCTCCACCAGCGCACCGGACGGCGAGTAGCAGTGCACCGAGTTGCCCTCCCACAACGCCACCCACACGTTGCCCTGCGCGTCCACGGTGAGCCCGTCGGGATGGCCGTCGACGGCGACGAACGGCCGACGGTTGACCAGCCTTGCCAAGACATAGTCGAAGACGTCGATCCGCCCGGTGGGCGTGTCCACGTAGTACACGAGATCGCCGTGCCAGGCCAGGCCGTTGGAGATGGTGACCCCGGTGAGCACGACATCGACCGTGCGGTCGGCGTTGAGGCGGTACAGCGATCCTTCGCCCGGCCCGCCCATCGAGCCGCAGTAGAACCGCCCGTCCGGGTCGCAGCCGCCGTCGTTCATCCGCACGTCGGAAGGGGACCACAGGTCCCCGAGATAATCGTCCGCTATCGCGAACCCGCGGCGCTGCGCCATGACCATCGTGCCGTCGTCACGCGGCCGGATCGCCGCGACAAGTTCGCCGACGTGATGGCGGGACACGTCGCCGGAGTCGCCCAATGCCAATACGTCTCCGGCGAACATGTCCACCCAGCGCAGTCCGCCCCAGG
>JBIOYB010000373.1:0-2080 GCA_044869915.1 Allorhizocola sp. | reverse complement strand
ACTCGTTCCACATCATGGACCCCGACTGGGGCCACGTGACGATCAAGATGTCCGGGCACCCGCCGTTCGGCGCGCAGGTCATCCTCAACGGGCACGAGTACGTGGCCTGCCAGGCAAGCCGGGCGGGGATAGCGTTTGGAAAGGACGGCAACTGCTTCACCGCCGTTGCCGACCCGGCGGGCCTGGCCCGGATCGCAGATGCCTTGTCGCAACACGCGACTGTAGGGCGCCTGAGCCAGGTCTGCGAGCGATGGATCTACACCGCGTGCCTGTGCTTCGCCCTCGACATCGACGAGCAGCGCCGCAGCGGCTTCGGCTACGCGTACTCGGTCTACCAGGTCGAGTACAGCCGCAACCTGATCTTCCGCGTCGGCGCTCAGATGCAGCAGCTATTCGACCGGGTGGTCGACCGCACCCGCTCCCGCCTGGACGTGCCCGCGGTGCGCACCATCTTCGGCGCCAAGGCGCGGCCCCACTATGACCGGTCGGGCGCCTCCGCGATCGAAGCCGTGATCGAGACACCTCGCTACGACCTGACCTGGTTCAAGGTCGCCTTCGGGCGGCTTGCCGTCAAGGCCTACACAAAAGGCGAACACGTGCTGCGATTCGAGGCCACCGCACACAACACCAAGGATCTCAAGGTCGGCCGCGTCCTAGACAAGTTCGACGACATCGTCGCCCGGCTGGCCGGCATCGCTGAACGGTTCTGCACCGCCCTGGACTGCGTCGACATCGGCTTCCTCACCGACGGCACACTCGACGACCTGCCACGACCGTCCCAAGTCGGAGCCATCCGCGTCGGTGGCATCGACCTGAACAAGTCGCGTCTGCATGATGCCCTGTCCGCCGTGCTCGCCCTGGCCCTCGCCCCTGACGGCTTCACAGTCAACCGGTTCATTACCCAGGTGCACGCGCTGACCGGGCAGACCACCTATACCAGTCGGCAAGCCGCGTACGACCTGCGCAAGCTCCGCGGCAAACACCTCATCAACAAGCCCGGCCGCAGCCGCCGCTATCACGTCCCGAACACCGCGGCACGCACCATCGCCGCCCTGCTCGCCCTCCGCGACCACGTGATCGCACCCATTCTCGCCGGCGTGCGCAGTCCCCGCATGGGACGCAAACCCAAGGTCTGGGCCGCTATCGACCGCGACTACGAAAACATCCGCATCGGCATGCAGGCCCTCTTCGACCACCTCGGCCTGGGCACCGCCGCCACCACTGCATAGACAACACTTTGTCGATCGGCAACCCGCAAGCCGCTAGCAACCGAGGCTTCGCGCCGCTAACAGCTCGCTCACAACCTGGTGGAATCTGCGGGTGGGCGCGGCAGAACCGCTCAACAGCTGTCGCGGGGTGTTACGGTCTGGCTGCGGCCGGTTGGGCGGTCCGGCTCCTCGGCTACCTCTCGAGCTGTCGAGGCTCGGGTTCGCTCAGGGTGGGTTTGCGCGTCACCATGACGGCTCCCCAGACGGCCAGTCCCCGGATGCGGATCACCGGGGCGCACGACGGCCCTGCGCTGTCGGTTCCGGCGAATCGCCGCAAGATGCCCAGGCCACTGACGCTGACCTCGGCGTCCTCCGGCAAGGGCGCCGCGCAGTACACCGTGGTCGGCCGGGGCGGCAGCTCGCCCGCCACTGCGTCGGACCGTGCGGCGTCGGTGGGCGGTCCGGTCCGGCGGCTTCGTGCCGTCACGGCGGTTCCTCGTCTTGCCCGAGATCGGTGGCAGCGGAGCAGCGCGCGGCCGAGAGCGCTTGGCGGATGCTGTCGCAGCGGGCCGCAAGCGGCCTGGGTGAAGTGGCGGACGAGGAACCGAGCAGCGACCGATCGCCGGCGTCGCGCGCCGAGCCGTCACCGCCTGGGCCGGCACAGCGTCGCCTGCCCGCGCCGCTCGGCTTCGCCGGCCTGATCGGCCGACCCGGTCCTGCTGGTACCCCGCGGCGCGGCTGGGCCTGGTCCGGCACACCCACCTCTCGCAAGAGTGCACCGGCGGCCGACCTCCCGGCACACCAGGTGTACGTGCTGGTCCTCGGTCGCCGGATGGTCGGTCGGCCCGCCTTGTCGATGACGAGCCGCCAAA
>JBIOYB010000372.1:0-20368 GCA_044869915.1 Allorhizocola sp. | reverse complement strand
AGGTCTACCGCCGCCGGCACGGCCACGTCTTCCTCGAACCGCGCAATCGCGCATACGACCCTCTCGACGGCGACGAGGCGGTCATCCTCGGCAAGGTCGTTTCGGTCATGCGCCGGCTTTGACACCGCGCCGACAGCGACATTGTGGCAGGGCGGGGTCATCCAAGACTTGGGCTCGCTGGGAGGGGACTTGACTTTGGCCTCCGACATCAGCGACATGAGCCAGCATCTGCAAGGCCCCCAGGCCAACATGCTGTAGATACGCGGCTTAGGAAACGCTGACCCGCCAGGCACGGTTGATCGTCTGGTCAAGCCGGTTGCCCGCAGCGTCCCACGCTGTGACCCGGATCGACGCGAAGCCGTCGCGCGGTGCGGCGGGCGCGGTCACGGTGTACGAGCCGTTCGCGTCGCGCCGGCCCGGCATCCTCCGCCAGGTGGCGCCATCGTCGTACGAGACCTCGGCGATCACGGCGATCGGGCCGCGCGGGGTGGCTCCGGGTTGGTAGCCCGGGCGCAGGACCAGGGTGTACGGCTTGGCGGCGGCCACGGTGTTGCGTAGGTCGGTCGCGAGTTCGTAGCCCATCTGGATCATTGGCAGGACCTCGACCCCTGCCGGGCGGCCCGACCGGAACGTCCACGCCGAGCGGGTCGCCGTTGACGTGGTCCACCACGGTTGGTCTCGTGTGACGTCAAGCGTGAGCCGGTAGGTGGCCGCGTCGCCCGGCACGGTGAACTGCGCCGTGGGAAGATCCGTCTCCTCCACGACCGTGTCGCCTCGCGTCAGCGCCAGGTGCGTCGTGTCGGAGCCGGAGTCGGTCCACCCGTATTGGTCTGCCGTGCCGGTGGCGAACTGCGGGATCGCCACCCGGATCACATCGTTGGCCCGGTTGACCGGCGCGCCGAGCGGGTACTGCGGCGCGACCAGCGGGACGGCCGGCCGCATCAAGGCAGGGAACCAGACCTCACGGGCACGCTCACCGGCGGCGTAGACGCGCGGCAGGCCGCTCATCGACGCTCGTGCGAACCAGCCGGACAGGTCGCCCGCCGCTTCATGCCGCCACGTCACCTCGTTCCCCCGGGTGCCAACGTTTACCTTGTCGGTACGCCGCAGCGGGGTGGGGATGGTCCGGAACGCGGAATACGCCGCCAGCGCCGTCGGGGTGATGCCGTAACGCCCGTCCGATGCTTGCCCGCCGAGCCCGAGATCGTGGAACTCCGACTCCACGGTCGCCATCGGCATGGCCTTGGTGTCGTAGGTCAGGTCGGCCGGAATCGAGCCGCGGGAAGGCAGCAGCAACTGGTAGCTGTACGGGCTTTCCGGCGTCCCGGACACCTCCAATTTGGACTCGGTCGCGCGCAGAAACGCTTGCGCCTCAACGTACTGCAGCGCGTAGGTGGGTACTGTCGCACCCGAGGTCCATGGCTCGAAGTACTCGTCACCGGTGGAGTGCAGCAGCACCAGCGCCGCTCCGGCCTCGGCCGCAGCCTTCAGCTTGTCGTCCGCGGGTTCGTCATGCTCCGCGCGGACCAGCACCGCCGCGCCGCGAGCGCCACCGAGTTCCCGCGGGGTACCGGAGCCGCCGTCGACCAGCGCCAGACGCCTGCGCCCATCGGTCACAGGCGTGTTCGGCACCGGCACCGGGTTGACCGCGGGGTAACCGCTGATCGACGCGGTCAGCGCCGGTTCGGCGAGCTCGAAGTGGCTCGTGAACTCAAAGGTCCCGTGCGCGACCGGTTTCGTTTGGGCGGCCGAGTATTTCGTCGTGAGCCGGGCGTTGAGACCGAACCCAGTGACGATCGACTTGTCGCCGACCACGCGCTGCCAGGCGATGGTGGCGTTGCGCGTCTTGGCCTGCTCCGGCGTGCGGACCACGATCTCGTGCGCCTGCCGTGCATCGAAGCTCAGCGACATGTCGCGGCCGATCGCCAGCTCCGGTTCGCCGAGCACGGTCAGCTCTCGCGGCCAGTCGCCGGAGTCGACGGTGAACGCGAAGACCATGAGCGCGTAGCGGCCCGGGGCCACCTGAAAGGTGGCCGGCTCGGTGCCGATGATGCCACGCTGGAGCTCGCCGGTGTCGAGGTTCCACAGCTGCGCCTGGCTGAAGGCGCCTGCCGCTTTGCCGTTGCGCCCCAACGCCTTCACGGTAACGGTGTAGGTCTTTGCCTGGACGGCGAACCCCACCGGTACCCGCAAAGTCCCCGAAGCGGACTGGGCGATCAGCTGCCCGGTGTAGGCACCCCCTGGCGTCCGGTCAGGATCGAGGGTGAGCGTCACCGCCCCTTGCGCACCCGGAGCCAGCGCCAGGCGCCGCGGCGAAACCGCCAGCGCGGCAACGGAGTTGCCGTCCGCGCGGGCGGAGGCCGACAGGTCCAGTGTGACCGGCGTGCTGGAGGTGTTGCGATACATCACTTTGGTGCTCACGGCCCGGCGCGGGGCTCCAGTCCAGGGGATCTGTCCAAAGCATACGGTCGAGGTGTCGACCTGCACCTCTTGCTGGATCGCCGCCGCCACGTCGACCCGGCCGACACCGGCCCCTATCGCGGGCGTGCCGTCCAGTGGGCGGGCGGTGGACACGAGCGCCGCCTTCAGTTCCGGGGCGCGCCACGCCGGGTGTTGCTGCGCGAGCAACGCCGCCGCGCCGGCCACGTGCGGTGTGGCCATCGAGGTACCCGACAGCGAGGTGTAGTGGGCGTCGACAAGCTCGCCGATGCCGGTCCCGGTCGCGCGGGCCGCGATGATGGCCACGCCCGGAGCCGTCAGCTCCGGCTTGACCGCGAAGTCACCCGGTCGTGGGCCACGGCCGGAGAAGGCGGCGAGCGAGCCCTGCTTGCTGACCGCGCCGACGGTCAGCGCCTCGGTCGCGGCGCCCGGTGCCTGGACAGAGCCCGCGTCGGGACCGGCGTTTCCCGCGGCGACGACGAAGAGCGCACCGGTCTTGCGGGTCAACGAGTTGACCGCCTCGCTCAGCGGGTCGCTGCCATCGCTGGTACCCGCGCCGAGGCTGACGTTGACGACCCGGGCGCCCCGGGCCGTGGCCCATTCCATCCCGGCGATGACCCACGACAGGTCGCCGGAGCCGCTGGCGTCGAGCACCCGGCCCACGATGAGTTTGGCGCCCGGCGCGACACCCTTGCGGGACCCGTCGGCCGCCGCGCCGGTGCCCGCAACCGTTGCCGCGACATGAGTTCCGTGCCCGTGGCGGTCCAAGACGGAGTCCTCACCGACGAAGTCCTTCGCCGCGACCACCCGCCCGGCCAGGTCCGGATGGCCGGGGTCGTATCCGGTGTCGAGGACGGCGACCGTCACCCCGGAGCCGTCGAACCCGCCGGCCCAGGCCTGCGGGGCACCGATCTGCCGGACGCTGTCGGCGAGGCTGGCATGGACTTTGCGGTCCAACCAGACCGAGCCAATGTCTCGACCCAGCCGTGGGGCGAGGTCCTGCCAGAAGCGGCGGCCCTGCGCCTTGTCCTCGACCACAACCGAGGCCTGAAGGCTTTCCAGCCAACGCTTTCCGGTCACCCCGGCAAGCGAGGCGACCTTGCCGAGGGTGGCACCCTTCGGCGGCATGATCAGCAGGGGCAACGTTTTGCTGGAGGCATCGTCATACCGCGCGGCCAGCAGCTGCGTCACGTTGAACAGCTCGTCGTCGAGGCGTCCCGATTCGACATGCGAGATGGCCTCGGCAGGCACCACATAGGTGTCGCGTCCACGCGTGGTGAACTGGTAGCCGCGCTTGCCGCCGGGACTGTCCGGATCGACCGCGACGGCTTGCCGCCCATCGGGAAGCGTGCTCACCCGGACCACATCGCCTGTGATGAGGGTGACCGAGCGAGCCGGTACGGCACCGGAAACGCCTGCGGCGCTTGGTGGTTGTGCACCGCTCTGCCCACCGGACAGCCCGAGCACGGCGAGCACCACCGCACCTGCTACTACGCTTCGTAACGATCTCACGACGGATACCCTTCCCCACCTTTGGCCGGCGTGGCTGAGTGTCACACTTGGTAGCCGACCGAAACTAGATCGTTTCGTGGCGTATGTGCGCCACGGCGCACCTACGCCACGCCGAACGGAGGTTGTCCATGCTCGAGTCGGCCGGGCTCACCGCGGTCGAGGAGTCGGTCTACCTGGCCCTGCTGCGCCACGGCAGCTCCACTTTGGAGCAGCTCACACGGCGATTGGGGCGGACCCCGGCGCAGCTGAGCCGAGCCGTGAAAGGCCTGCACCGCAAGGGTTTGGTGCACCGCACCCCTCCCCCGCACGGGCTCGTGGTGGCGGTACCGCCGGACGAGGCGATCGACCAGCTGATCCAGCGCCAGCACGCCGAGCTTGAGCGTGCCCGCGAGGCCGCGCACCGGCTCATGGCGCAGGCCCGCGAGCGGACCACGGGCCGCCGCACCGGTGAGCTCATCGAGATCGTCCAGGGTCGGGCCGGCGTGCGCCGCGCCTTCGACCGCGTGCAGCGCGCCGCCCGCACCCAGATGCGAGTCCTGGTCGCACCTCCTTACGCCGCGACGAGCCCGGTCAACAGCGTCCAGCTCGAGCATGCCGCCCGCGTCGCCTATCGCGCCGTCTACACCTCGGAGGCGCTCGCCGATCCGGCACTGATGACCGCCATCGGCCAGCACATCCGCGCCGGGGAGCAGGCTCGGATTTCTCCGGGGGTACCGACGAAACTCGCGATCGCCGACAACACCCTGGCGTTGCTTCCTCTGGTGTGGAACGAGGCGGCCCAGGACGCGGCCGTGCTCGTGCACCCGTGCGCGTTGCTTGATGCGCTTGTCGCGCTCTTCGAAGGCGTGTGGCGGTCGGCGAGCCCGCTGGCGCTGTCCGGCTCCGGAGCCGTTACGCCACTTGGAGAAATCTCCGATGAGGACCGAAAGCTGTTGTCGCTGTTGGTCGCCGGGATGACCGATGAGGCGGCCGGGGCACGCCTCGGGATGAGCCGCAGGACGGTGGTGCGGCGGGTGGCCCAGCTGATGGAGACGGCCGGCGCGCACTCCCGGCTACAGCTGGGCTGGTGTGCCCGGGATCGCGGCTGGCTGCCCGAGGAGTAAGGCGGGCCGGGGTCCGAGCAGGCCTTCCAGGACGCACGTCTTTGGCAGGCCGGTTGTGCGCGCCCGTTGACTACCCGTCATGCATCTGAAACATTTAACTCCACCTGTGCAAGAACATGGCTATGTCTGCTTAAAAAATCTTTCTCAGCGTGCAAGAAATGCAAACGCAACGTTCCGCTTGCATTAACCGTCCCCCAAGAACAGAGGACACGATGAAAAGGATGCAGCTCAGTCGACGTCTTATGGGTGGTCTGCTCGCCGCCGGCCTGGTCGCCGTCGGGATCCCGCCCGGCGCCGCCACCGCGGCAGGTGGCCCCAACCTCGCCCTCGGCAAACCGCTCATCGCGAGCGGATCCCAAACCGGCTACCCGCCCGGCAACGCCACCGACGGCAACCAGGCCAGCTACTGGGAGAGCGCCAACAACGCCTTCCCGCAATGGCTGCAGGTCGACCTCGGCAGCGCCATCGCCATCGACCAGGTCGTCTTGAAGTTGCCCACGTCGTGGGGCTCCCGCACGCAGACGCTCAGTGTGCAGGGCAGCACCACCGGATCGGGCTTCGCCACCCTGTCCGCCTCGGCGGGGCGCCTGTTCAACCAGTCCACCGGCAACACCGTCACCATCGACTTCCCGGCGGCGACCGCGCGCTACGTGCGGCTCAACTTCACCGCCAACACCGGCTGGCCCGCGGGGCAGATCTCCGAATTCGAGGTGTACGGCGCGAGCTCCGGCCCGGACACGCAGCCGCCCACGGCACCGGGCAACCTGGCGCTCACCGAGCCGAGCCAGGGCCAGATCCGGCTGACGTGGAGCGCCTCCACCGACAATGTGGGCGTCACCGGGTACGAGATAATCCGCAATGGAGTTCTTGTCGCGACGGTCGCGGGTAACGTGCTCACCTTCACCGAGTCACAGCCCACGACGTCCACATTGGAGTATTTCGTGCGCGCCAAGGACGCCGCGGGCAACACCTCGCCCGACAGCAATCACGTCGTGCGCCCGGGCGACGGCGGTGGCTCCAATCTCGCCGCGGGCAAAGCCGTCGAGGCGTCATCACACGTGCACACGTTCGTCGCCGCGAACGCCAATGACGGCAACATCGGCACGTACTGGGAGGGCAACGGTCACCCGGCCACGCTGACCGTCAAGCTCGGTGCGAACGCCGACATCACCTCCGTGGTCGTCAAGCTCAACCCCGACCCGATCTGGGGGCCACGCAACCAGACCATCGAGATCCTGGGGCGCGACCAGAGTTCGACCAGTTTCAACACCCTGCGCCCGGCCACCGGTTACGCCTTCAGCCCCTCGGTCAACCAGAATTCCGTGACCATCCCGGTCACCGGGCGGGCCGCGGACGTGCAACTGCGCTTCACCGCCAACAGCGGCGCACCGGGCGGGCAGATCGGCGAGATCCAGGTCTTCGGCACGGCCGCGCCCAACCCCGACCTCGTCGTCACGTCCGTGACATGGACTCCCGGGTCGCCGACCGAGGTCACCCCGATCACGCTGTCGGCGGTCGTGCAAAACACCGGCAACGCGCCCGCGCCCGCCACCACACTCGACTTCAGCCTCGGCGGCACGGCCTCCGTCGCGGTGCCCGCGCTCGCCGCCGGTGCGCAGACGACCGTCACGGCCAACATCGGCACCCGCGCGATGGGCTCCTATACCGCGTCGGCCACCGTCGACCCGGCCAACACGGTCACCGAACGCAACGACGCCAACAACACCTTCACCGCGCCCACGCAGGTGGTCGTGGCGCAGGCGCCAGGCCCGGACCTGCAGGTCCTCAACATCACGCACAGCCCGGCCAACCCGGCCGTGGGCGCGGCGGTCACGTTCACCGTCGCGGTCAACAACCGGGGCACCACGGCCACCGGCGCGACCACAGTCACGCGGGTCGCGGTCGGCACCACCACGCTCAACACCAACACCGCGTCGATCGCGGCTGGGGCAACCGCCAACGTGGCCATCACCGGCAGCTGGACGGCCACCAACGGCGGGGCCACCATCACAGCGACAGCCGACGCCACCAACACGGTCGCCGAGACCAACGAAACCAACAACACGCTGTCGCGGTCGATCGTGGTCGGGCGCGGCGCGGCCGTGCCGTGGTCGTCCTACGAGGCCGAAAGCGCCAACTACCAAGGCACACTGCTGGTGACCGATCCGCTGCGCACGTTCGGCCACACCAACTTCGCCACCGAGTCGTCGGGGCGCCAGTCGGTGCGGCTGGGCAGCACGGGCCAGTTCGTCGAGTTCACGTCGGCCAATGCGGCCAACTCGATCGTCGTGCGCAACTCCATCCCGGACGCGTCCGGCGGGCACGGCATCGACGCGACGATCAGCCTGTACATCAACGGCGCGTTCGACCGGAAGCTGACCCTGTCGTCCAAGCACAGCTGGCTCTACGGCAACAGCGACGGCCCCGAGTCACTGACCAACACGCCGCAGCAGGACGCGCGGAGGCTGTTCGACGAATCGCACGCGCTGCTCGCGCAGAGCTATCCGCCGGGCACCCGGTTCAAGCTACAGCGCGACGCCGGCGACACCGCGTCCTTCTACATCATCGATTTCATCGACCTGGAGCAGGTGGCCGCGCCGCTGTCCCAACCGGCCGGCTGCACGTCCATCACGCAGTACGGTGCCGTCCCCAACGACGGGCTCGACGACACGGCGGCCATCCAGCGCGCGGTCACCGACGACCAGAACGGCGTCATCAGTTGCGTGTGGATCCCGCCGGGACAGTGGCGCCAGGAGCAGAAAATCCTCACTGACGATCCGCTCAACCGCGGCCAGTGGAACCAGGTGGGCATCAACAATGTGACCATCCGCGGCGCGGGCATGTGGCACTCACAGTTCTACACCCTCACCCAGCCCCAGGATGTGGTCGGCGGGATCAACCACCCGCACGAAGGCAACTTCGGCTTCGACATCGACCACAACGTGCAGATCTCCGACATCGCCATCTTCGGCTCGGGGCGCATCCGCGGCGGCGACGGCAACGCCGAGGGCGGCGTGGGCCTCAACGGCCGGTTCGGCGTCAACACGAGGATCAGCAACGTGTGGATCGAACACGCCAACGTGGGCGTGTGGGTCGGGCGCGACTTCGACAACATCCCCGAACTGTGGGGACCAGGCGACGGGCTCGAGTTCACGGGCATGCGCATCCGCAACACCTACGCCGACGGCATCAACTTCACCAACGGCACACGCAATTCGCGGGTGTTCAACTCATCGTTGCGGACGACGGGCGACGACGCGCTCGCCGTGTGGGCCAACCGATACGTGAAGAATCCATCGGTGGACATCGCCCACGACAACGTGTTCGCAAACAACACGATCCAGTTGCCCTGGCGCGCCAACGGCATCGCGATCTACGGCGGCTACGGCAACCGGATCGAAAACAACCTCATTTTCGACACGATGAACTACCCGGGCATCATGCTGGCCACCGATCACGATCCGCTGCCCTTCTCCGGGCAGACGACCATCGCCAACAACGCGCTCTATCGTTGCGGCGGCGTGTTCTGGGGCGAGGCACAGCGGTTCGGCGCGATCACCCTGTTTGCTCAGAACCTCGACATCCCGGGCGTGACCATCCGCGACACCGATATTCTCGACTCCACATACGACGGTCTACAGTTCAAGTCGGGCGGCGGCAACATGCCCGGTGTCACCATCACAAACGTGCGCATCGACAGGTCCAACAACGGAGCCGGGATCCGGGCACATGGCGGCGCTCGCGGCAGCGCGACGCTGACCAACGTCACCATCACCAACTCGGCCGAGGGCAACATCCTGGTCGAGCCGGGTTCAACATTCCAGATCACGGCCGGCGCATTCCAATAGCCGGGCAAGGATGCCGCCGGCGCGCGACTGGGGAGACGCGCGCCGGCCGCCTCAAGGCGCTGAGGGTGTGGTGCCCTTCGGCGGCAACCTGTCCGCCGTATCCACCGGAGGGCACCATCGCGAACCGCGCGCGTGCCGGCCAGGATCGCCTTCGTTCTGGATAGCCGGTATGGGACTACGATTAGCCTAAGTAGCCGAGTTTTCGGGGTAAGGCGACACGAGGGTCGTTAGTACTGAGACGGGCTGAAACTATGCGTATCCGTGTTTAGGCCGCCGTCGGTGCGTTTAGCGGGGATTTTTTGTCAAGTCCGGCTCGATTGCCGGGGAGTCGCGGAATATGGGTTTCCGTAAGGGTCTGGCGGTGGGTGCCGCGCTGTGCATCGCCGCGGCCGTTGGATGCGGCGGGCCGGGCGACGGGACGAAGCCCGTATCCCCGAATGCGATCCCGACGAAATCGGGCCCGATAAGTCTGGCAGTCGTCCCCACGAGGCTGGGGCTCGACTTCTGGGAGCAGGTGCGGCTCGGCGCCGAGTGCGCCGCGTCCAAGCAGCCGGAAATGACGGTCCACTGGTACGCCACCACACCGGACATCGATGTGGTGGGGCAAGTCAACCTGCTGAGAAACCTGATGCACCAAGACGTGGACGGCATCATCTATGCGGCCACCGATGCGGCCACTCTCGCGCCGATCACCGAGGAGGCGCTCGGCCGAGGCAAAGCTGTGGTGAACATCGACTCCGGCACGTACCCGCAGCCGCCGGCGGTGCCACTGTTTGCCACGGACAACGTGGCTGCTGCCACAAGGGCGGCGGACCTGCTCGCGAACGTGCTCGGCTCCGGCGAGAAGCAGATAGCGTACCTTCCATATCGCCCTGGCACAGCGACCAACGACCAGCGGACCCAGGGCTTCAAGCAGGGTCTCGCCAGTTACCCAAACTTGAAGCTGGTGGCCGAACAGTCGACCGAGGCAGATTTCCGCAGGGCCGTGAGCGTCACGGAGCACATTCTCGCTACCACGCCGGAGTTGGATGGCATCTTCGCGCCGAACGAGACGAACACGCTTGGTGCGGCGACGGCGATCCAGCAGGCAGGAAAAGCCGGAAAAGTAAAGATCATCGGATGGGACGCCGCGCCGGAAGAGGTCAAGCTGATGCAGAACGGTGTCATCACCGGCCTGATCGTGCAGAATCCGTTCCAGATGGGGTACGACGGCGTGAATGCCGCCGCGACAATGCTGCGGGAGGGCGTCACGCCACCATCACGCGACACCGGTGTCTCGTTCCTGTCGGCCGAGAATCTGGCGTCGGCCCAGTCTCAAGCCATGCTGAACCCATCCTGCGATAAACCGCCGGTCCACTGAACCGGCACAACGGTCTCCGTGGCTGACCTTAGTACAATTGCATAAGAAGCATTTTCGGCACTTTTGCGACAAAAGTGAAGAACGCCTGAATTTTTCAACGTAGGCAATATTATGGGCAAAGTTTGCGCCGGGGGGTGAACCGGATCGCACAGCGACCTTCCCTGAACACGCCGGCGACCTGGGCGCGCCGGCTGCGCCGGGCTGCGGTGCTGATCCTCGTGAGTGCACTTGCGGCCGCCGGGTGCGGCGGGCCGACGGACAAGACCAGCCCGCAACGGCCGGGCGTGGCACAGAAGAAGTCAGGCCCCATTACGCTGGCCGTCGTACCCAAGGCGGTGGGGTTTGACTTCTGGAAGCAGGTGCGTCTGGGCGCCGAGTGCGCCGCCGCCGGGCATCAGGACGTGACCCTGCAGTGGGACGGCGTCACCGACGAGACGGACGTGATCGGCCAGATCAACCTGTTGCAGCGGTTCGTAGGGCAGAACGTCGACGGCATCGTCTATGCGGCCACCGATGCCACCGCGCTGGTGCCAGTCACCTATCAGGCGATCGAGCGGCGCAAGGCGGTGGTGAACATCGACTCGGGAACCTACCCACAGCCGAGCGGCGTGCCGCTATTTGCCACCGACAACGTCGCCGCCGGCACCAAGGCGGCAGAATTTCTCGCCGAGTCACTCGGGCCCGGTGAGAAGAAGATCGCGTTCTTGTCCTTCAAGCCGGGTGCGGCGAACAGCGACCAACGAGAGCAGGGTTTCAAGGCGGGCCTCGCCAGATACCCAAACCTGAAAATCGTGGCCGAACAGTCGACGCAGTCGGATTTCGCGACGGCCCATAGCGTCACCGGGCGCATTATTGCCGACCACCCCGATCTGGATGGCATCTTCGCGTCGAATGAGCCCACCACGCTCGGCGCCGGCGAAGCGCTGTCTCGCAGCGGCAAGGCCCAGCAGATCAAGATGATCGGATTCGATGCCCCGCCGGAAGAGGTCAAGCTGATGCAGAACGGTGTCATCGCCGGCCTGATCGTGCAGAATCCGTTCCGGATGGGATACGACGGAGTCAACGCCGCGGTTGTGATGGTCCGCGAGGGCACCACGGTGCCTTCGCAGGACACAGGCGTGACGCTCATGAGGGCCGGCGACCTCGCGTCGCCCCAACACCAGGCCCTACTGAACCCTTCATGCGAAAACCCGCCCCTCTAGCGTCCCGCGCCTAAGGCTGAATCGCTCATCGGGCAGGCGCTGCGGGTCGCGGTCGCAGTCGTCGGACCGACGCGGTGGGTGCGGGTCTGCCACACGCCGTCGCCGAGATCGTCCAGCGCGGAACAACCTGTCCGCCAAGGGTTCTTGGGTTCTTGCGGGCTGGCCTGTCGAACTGCGACCGGATTGACCTGCAAGCCGCCAAGTGGCCGTGGATGGATGAGGCGCCAGGCGTGTGACCCTGTCTGGCGGATTCGGTGGATCTTGCTGGGCAGCTGTTGTTGGTGCGCACGCTGTCACCGGCAGGGCGGACCGAAGGTTGCGGTGGGGCGCAGAGTCTGCGGGTCGAAACTCGCCTGCCAGGAACGTCGATCGCCGGCGTTGACCGTGACCTCGTGCGAGCCGGTGAACGCGACCCTGACCACTGCGGGCTCGGAGTTTACCGGGTGGACGCAGCCGAGGTCGGTGGATTCTCGGCTGAGTAGCTGAGTAACAGTATACGGTCATCCGATCGCGGCAGATGCCTTACCGGGTCTGCCCACTCGATCCGGTCAGCGTCGATCACGCCGACATCACCGAGCCATGTGCGCCTCAACTGATGCCGTGCTGAACCCCGGCGGGTGAGCTTGACGCCGCAGGCCGACAGTGGCCATACTGTCGGCCGCCTGTCTTTCTCCGGTGATGGCCCGTGTGCGCCGCTAAGCACACTCAACATGACGATCGACCTTTCGGGTGGACGCACCCAGCACCGGTGAGCCCGGCCATCCGGGTCCGCCCGCCCCGCGAACTCAAAACGGCCCGCCGTCGCCGGTCCCACACCTGCTGGGGACACCTGATCGCCGCACCCCTGTGGCCCATGCACGGCGTGAACCTTGGCACCCTTCTGCGCACCTGCGATGCGGTCGGCGCCTGCCTGGCGGTACCACCTTTCAGATGGATCGACGAAGCACTGGCCAGAGGCAACACCTTACGCAAGCGCACCTGCGTGCACCGCATTCGTGACCCGCTGCACTGGCTGGCCAACGAACGCGCGGCCGGCACCCACATCGTCGGTGTCGAACTGGCAGACGAGGCGATCCGCCTGGCAGACCTGCCTGTCGCACGCGGTCGAACTATTGCGGTGCTTGGGAATGAAGCCACCGGCATCCCGCCGGAGGCACTCGATCTGCTCGAGGTGGCCGTAGAGATCCCCATGATCGGCACCGGGATGAGTCTCAACGTCGCCGTGGCTGGCTCGCTCGTGCTCTACAAGCTCGCCGGGCTCATCTGACCAACGGTCATCGCGGTATTCCGCTCTGTGGCCGAAGACCTAGCGAGGCTCATCGCGTTGCTGGGCCTGTCTCAGCCACTCCGCGTGTCGTGGCGGAAGATCCGCTCCCGGATCGGCTCGCCGGAAATGTTCGGACTGGATTCTGGCTCAGGAAACAAGGCGACCTATGTGGCGTAACCGTCGATGGAGCCGACTGTGCGGTGGGTGGTACAACCAATTCATGCGCGTAATAGTGGCCGGCGACAGCGTCATTGTCGCGTGAGGACCTGGACGAAAAGCAATTCCTGTCTCTGATCATGAACGATCACAACCTCGGCGACAACAGCGGCAGCTGGAAGGTCACCGTACAGCTCTGGTGGGTCCGACTCCATCGAGCGGGCAGGGAAGCGCCGGACTCGGCATTTCCCTGCCCTGGCACGGCTCATCTCTGACGGTCATGCGAATGCGGGCGTCACCGACCCGGAAGCTCTCGGCGGCATCGCGGCCAAGGCACAGGCCAAGAACGTCACCACTTCGACGCTGGGCTATGGCCTCGGTTACGGCGGGATCATTGAATATCGCCGATCTCGCCGAGCACGACGTGCGAACCATCCTCGTCGCGATCCCGCCGGTGACCCACAGCACGCAAGACAAGACCGGCTTCATCCCGCAACTGATCAAGGTCGCCCGGGACACGGGCGTCTCCGGCTACGTCGACCAAGGCGCCAACCGGTGGCCCGCCGGCCACACCCTGGACGTCGCCTCGCTCTACCGGCTGGCGCTGGAGAAGGCCCCGGCCGGAGCCCAGCTGTACGCCGCGGCCGAAGAGGGCATCACGTTACGGGAAATCGCCGAGACCGTCGGTCGTCACCTGGGCATCCCGGCCGTGAGCATCCCGGCCGAGCAAGCCGCAGACCACTTCAAGTCCTTTCCGTTCATCACGCTCGACCTCACAATACCCAACGCCGCCACCCGACAGCTTCTCGGCTGGGAGCCGACCTATCCGGGGCTCATCGCCGACCTCGAGCAAGGCCACTACTTCACCACCAAGTGACATCGCCTGCGAGACGGGCGCACAAGAGCGCGACGCGGCGCACAAGGTCCTACGCCAAGCTCGGCATCGAAGCCGTGGCGGCGCGCGCCGATCTTCGCGACGCCGACGGGACAGGTCATCGCGTTGGGGCCGATACCGCGGCAGCACCGTCGCCCGGTATCGGCCACGCCTTGGCTCAACCCTCAGTTGACCAGTGGCGATCTCATCCCTGGGCTTCGCGCTGCGGCTTGAATCGGCGAACCTCCTGGGGCCAGCCGCACGCTTCCGCGATCTTGCCGGCCCACATCCTGGCCGCCTCCTCGTCGGCCACGTCCACCACGGTCAGTCCGCCCAGGAACTCCTTGCTCTCGACGAAAGGCCCGTCGGTGAACAACAACGTGCCGCTCGTGGCGTCGGCACTGAAGACCGGGCCGTCCTCTTCCTCCAGACCCCCGGCGAAAACGTACGCCCCAGCGGCCTTTATCTCGTCAAGAACCGCCCTGGCCAGTGGCCCGCGCCCGCGGAACCACCCCTCGGTGTGGTCACCCACCCACTGCTGGTTGAAGTAGATGAGGTACTCGGGCATGTTTGCTCCCTCTGCTCGGCCGGACCCGGTGTCCGTCTCCACCTACGCTACGAACGGCGTCCGGCAAATCCGACACACTCAGGCTGGGAATCTCCACAGCGGTCCCGGGGGGTGCGCGCGCACCGCCGGGTCGGTGGGCGCTAAACGGTGCCCGGCGCGGCGGATTGAGCGAGTCGTGCGCGGACGCCGTCGACGTCCGGGTGGCCGAGCCGCTCCAACAGACTCAGCGACCGCAGCCACGCCGCGTGGGCCTCGCCTGGATCGCCCGCCGCCGCGTGCGCATCGCCCAGATGGTGCAGCACATCGGCCTGTCTGTAGCGGTCGCCGTATTCCCGGTACAGGGCCACAGATCGTTCGTAGCAAGCGATCGCGCGGGTGTGATGGCCGAGATGGCGGTGCGCGTAGCCGAGGCTGTCCCACGTGGCCGCCTCGCCCAGGCGGCTGCCCACCTCCTGCTGCAGCACGAGCGCGAGCTCGCAGTGCTCCAGCGCCAGTTCGTGTTCACCGCCTAGCGCATGCAGCCAGCCGATGCCGTTGAGCGCGTCGGCCAGCCCGGTCTTGCTGCCCGCTGCCTGGTACAGCTCGCCCGCCCGCCGAGCGTAGGCCAGCGCCTGCCCGCGGTCGCCACGCGCCTCGAGCGACCAGCAGATGTTCATGCTGACCCGAGCCTGGCCTCCAGCGTCGCCGAACCGCCCGAACAGGTCCAGCGCCCGCAGGTAGTGCGCTTGCGCCTCTTCGAGCTGACCCAGGTGGGCATGCGCTATGCCCAAACCGTTGTGCACCTTGGCCTGTGCGCGCTGGTCGCCCAGTCGTTCGGTCGCGGCGAGCGCCTCGGTTTGCGCCTCGACCCAGTCGCCCCAGTGGCCGCGCATCTCCAGGAAGTTGGCGAGGGTCCAGGATTGCTGCCACACGTGCCGGTCGAACCCAGCCTCCGCCGCACCGCGGATGATCCCCAACAGTACGGGCCGCTCGGCGGTGAACCAGGTGAGCGCCGCCTCGCGATCCGCGGGCCGATCCGGTACCACATCGGGCTGAATTTGGGGCAGAACAACGGGATCCGGCCGGGCCGGGTGCAGCGCCAGCGCCGCGGCGTGCCCGGAGTGCAGATAGAACTCCAGCGCGCGGTGCAGCGCGACCCGCCGTTCGCCGGCCGGTTCGAGTTCGTGTGCCAGTTCGCCGGCGTACACGCGCAGCAGATCGTGAAAGGAGTATCGACCGGGACTGGTTTCGCTGAGCAGGTGCGCCCGCGTCAGTTCGCCCAGCAGCGTGCGGGCCCGCGGCACGGATTCGCCGGTCAGGCTCGCCGCGGCCGGCGCCGAGATGTCCGGGCCGGGATGCACTCCCAGCAGGCGGAACAGCCGTGCGGCCGGCGCGCCGAGGCGCTCATGCGACCACGAGAACACGGCCCGTACCTGCGTGGCGCGGTCACCCGCGTCGAGCGCGTCGAGGCGCCGCCGGGCATCGGCCAGCTCGTCCGCGTACTCGGCCAGAGGTCTGGCCCGTTCGGTCGCGGCGCGCGCGGCCACGATCGCAAGCGCCAACGGCAACCGGGCGCAGCCGGTGATCAGCGCGTCCGCGGCCATCGGGTCGTCGTCGAGACGTTCGGGGCCGAGGTGGCGGGCGAGCAACTCGTGCGCCTCGCTGTAGGTGAGCAGCTCAAGGGCGATCGGATACGCTCCCTCGACAGCGATCAGACTGGTGAGCCGGTTGCGGCTGGTGATGACGGCCAGGCAGTCCCCGGCCCCGGGCAGGAGCGGCCGTACCTGCTCCGCGTCGCGCGCGTTGTCAAGCACGACAAGCACCCGGCGATCGGCGAGCAGGCTGCGATACAGCGCCGCCCGCGCCTCGAGTCCGGCCGGGATGCGTTCTGCCACAACGCCCAGCGCCTCCAGGAAGCCGCGCACCGCCTCGGCGGGCGACGCCGGGAGCCCGGCCGGGTCGTACCCGCGAAGGTTGACATAGAGCTGCCCATCCGGGAACCGGGCCATCGTGCGGTGCGCCCAGTGCAGCGCCAGCGCCGTTTTGCCGATCCCACCAGAACCGTCGATCGCCGAGATGATCACCGTGCCGGCCGCCGCGGCAGGGGTGTCGATCAACCCCGACATCTCCTTCAGCTCGGCCGCGCGCCCGACGAAGTGCCGCACCGGCGCGGGAAGCTGCCTAGGCACGACCGTCCCCACGGGTGTACCGGCGACGGGAGCACCCGCCTCATCGCGAAGGATCGACGTGTGTAACTCGCGCAATCCTTCGCCCGGATCGAGGCCGAGCTCGCCGGCCAGCCGGGCGCGCAGATCCTGGTATGCCGCCAGTGCGTCGGCCCGCCTTCCCGACCGGTGAAGCGCCAGCATCAGTTGCCCGACAAGGGTTTCCCGCAGCGGGTAGGTGGCGGCCAGCTCCGTGAGCTCGCCGACCAGCTCCTGCGCCCGGCCGATCGCGAGCTCCAGTCCGACGCACCGCTCGATCGCGGTGAGGCGCTCCTCGTCCAGGCGAGCCGCCGCGGTCTGGATGGAGTGCCCCTCGATCCCGGCCAGTGCGGGACCCCGCCACAGTGCCAACGCCTGCCGCAGCCGGTCGGCCGCCTCCGCGGGTGCGCCCCGGTCGGCCAGCCCGCGTGCTTCGCCGATCCACCGGGCGAAGACCAGGCTGTCCAATTCGCCCGCGGCAACCTGCATCCGGTATCCGGCTGCATCCCCGACAAGCCCCGATCCCAGCCACCGGCGCAACGCCGAGACGCAGTTTTGGATCTGCCTGGCGGCTGTCGCGGGCGGGCCGGAGTCCCAGGCCGCGTCGATCAACTGCTGCCGTGGCACGGTCCGATTCGGTGCGAGCAGCAGGGCGGCCAGAACGCGTGCCTGCCGGGGCTCCAGCCGGCACGGCCGCCCGTCAGAGCCGGTCACCTGCAGCGGTCCGAGGATCCGGAACCTCACCGCACCCCCTCTCGGCCGCCCTTTGAACGGCCTGCGCGGTGTCGATGGTAGATCGATGCAGTTCGGATGAAGCGCCCCGCGACGCTGCACCCATGCGCACGATAGTCGATGCCATCCAGGCGTACGGTCAAGACACCGGCAAGCTGGCGATACTCGGCGATGACGGCGCGGTGGCCGAGGAGCTGCCGTGGCGGGCCGTGCACGAGCGGGCCACGCGGATGGCGTGTGTGCTCGCCGATGCGGGTGTCGCGCGTGGCAGTCGGGTGGGCCTGCTGGGCGACACCGGCATGGACCTGGTCGCCGCGATCCAGGCCGTGTGGCTGACCGGCGCGGCCGT
This sequence comes from Allorhizocola sp., assembly GCA_044869915.1. Classification (GTDB taxonomy): domain Bacteria; phylum Actinomycetota; class Actinomycetes; order Mycobacteriales; family Micromonosporaceae; genus Allorhizocola. Next base: position 2,775 of record JBIOYB010000372.1, on the reverse strand, counting down.
CACCGTGCTGCCGCCACCCGGTCGCGGGGGCGAAAACCTGCGCGCGATCGCGGCCGACGCCCGGCCACATTTGATCATCTCTGATCGGGGCGATGCCGGGGCAATGCCGCTAGCCGAGCTTGCCAAGAATGCGAATGAACACACCGGACGATCCACATTGGACCTCCCGGGTCCACAGGACCTCGCCGTGCTGCAGTACACGAGCGGATCCACCCGCAACCCGCGCGGCATCCCCGTGACACACGGCCACCTCGCCGCCAACATCGACGCGATCCGCGCCGCGACCAACCACGAGGCCCTGCATCGCGGCCGCGCACTGAGCTGGTTGCCGCTGTACCACGACATGGGTCTGATCGGTTTCCTCGCGCTGCCCATGTCGTGCGGGTGCCCGCTCATGCTCCAGTCACCGGCGGCGTTCGCCCGTCGGCCTGGCGGCTGGCTGCAAGCGATGTCGCGTCACCGGATCACCGCGTCGGGCGCGCCCAACTTCGCCTACGGGCTAGTGACTCGTCTTCTGTCGGCGGGCATGGACATCGCACTGGACTCGGTGCGGTTCCTGCTGACCGGGGGCGAGCCGGTGGATCCGGCGGCCATGCGCGCCTTCTGTGCCGCGGCGCAACCGTACGGTTTGGACCCGGGTGTGATCGTGCCCGCGTACGGTCTCGCGGAGGCGACGCTCGCGGTTACGTTCCCGCCACTGGGCGCCGGCGTCCGGGTGGACCGGGTCGATGCGGGTGCGCTGGAGCGTGACGGTCTGGCGGTGCCCGACGCGGACGGGCGCGCGCTCGTCCGCGTCGGTGCGCCGGTTGCGGGTACCGGCCTGCGGGTGGTCGATCCGCGCGATGGGCAACCCGTGGGCCCGCGCACGGTCGGGCGCATCGAGCTGCGAGGACCGTCAGTGGTCGGGCACTACTGGGGCGAACCCGCACCTCCGCCGGGAAGCTGGCTCGGCACAGGCGATCTGGGCTACCTGGCCGACGGCGAACTGGTGATCTGCGGGCGGGAAAAGGACGTGCTCTTCGCCGCCGGGCGCAACATCTACCCGCAGGACATCGAGGCCGCCGCGGCGGAGGTACCCGGTGTGCGCACCGGCGGCGTCGCCGCGTTCGGCGTGCCGGGGCGGCGCGGCGACCGCCTTGTCATCGCGGTCGAGGCGCGCGGCGGCGACCGCGAGACGATCCGCCGTGCGGTCGCGCGGGCCGTGCTCAGTGAGGTGGGGCTCGCGCCCTATGCGGTGCTGGCCCTGCCCGCGGGCCGGCTACCCAGAACCTCGTCGGGCAAGCTCCGCCGCGCCGAGGCTCGGCGGCTCTACCAGTGTGGCGATCTCAAACCCGCAGAAAGGAAAGCACGATGACCGCCGTTGAGAACCACCGCCGGGAAGCGTTGCGCATGGAGCTGGCGGACCTGCTCGACCTCGATCCCGGCCTGCTGCACGACACCGCGCGCCTGGACGACGACCTGGCCCTGGACAGCCTGGGCATGATGCGCCTGCTCGCCTGGCTGGAGTCGCACCGCGTGACGATCGACCACAGTGGACACCCGGCCAACGTCAGCGAGCTGCTGAGCCTGCTGGAACGCGGCGGTGGCCGGCCGGGACTGTCCATAGTGGTCACCAACGGCACCGAACCTGGACCTGTTGGGCCGCAATCGTTTGCGCTGACACCGCGGTTGCCGGCGGATCCGCTCGCGCCGGTGCTCTCCACGCACGCGCTGACGCTGACACCGGTACAACCTGAGGATTTGAGATTTTTGTACGGCCTCGCGATCCATCCCGAGGTTTCCTACCGCTGGCGCTACCGTGGCGCGCCCCCATCGCTGGAGCGGTTCGGCGAGAGCCTGTGGAAGCAGGTCATCGTGCAGTTCGTCGCCCGGCGCGCGGCAGACCGGGAGCCGGTGGGCCACCTGCTCGCGTTCGGCGCCGATCCGGCCTCGTCGCACGCCCGGATCGGGGCCGCCTTCCTGCCGGAGTACGCGGGCACGGGCCAGGCCGCGCAGGGTGTGGCCACGTTCCTGCGATACGTGTTCCAGACCTTCCCGTTTCGCAAGCTGTACCTCGATATCCCGGGCTTCAACTGGCCGCAGGTGAAAAGCGGAGAGGGCCGGCTGTTCAAGGTCGAGGGCGTGCTGCGTGGCCACAACTATTACGCGGGCCGCTACTGGGACGAATACGTCTGTGCCGTCTACGCCGAGCAGTTCCTGGAGGGAGCCGACATGACCTGACCCGCAGCACCGACACGCCCATCGACAACCATCCAGATTGGAGAGACAGCCATGCCGACCACCACCATCCGCCGCGCACTGATCGGGATCGCGAGCGTCACCGCGGGCGTTGCCGCCGCTGCGGTCGCGCCCGCACCCGCGTATGCGGCGGACCCCGACCCGGCCACGATCGCCGAATTCCGGGCCATGAAGGCCAGGATCAAGGCCGCGATGGCCGCGCAGCCCGCCCCCGCGGCCCTGCCGACCTGCCACGGTGTCATCAACCTCAACGGCCCGGGAGGCACGGTCGCCCACATCCCCGCCGTCGCCAACGGCGTTAACCCCTATTGCCAGATGCAAAACGGTGACTACGACAACCCTGGCGCGAAGGTGCTCCAGATGGCGCTGCACGACTGCAACGGCGAGCGCAATCTGGCCATCGACGCCGACTACGGCCCGGACACCCGGGATGCCGTGAAGCGGACGCAGGGGGAAGTGGGCATGGACCAGACCGGCATCTACACCGTCGATCTGTATATCAACGCCCCCTGGCCGTTCTACGACAGCGCCGGCAAC
>JBIOYB010000371.1:0-5123 GCA_044869915.1 Allorhizocola sp. | reverse complement strand
ACAAACTGGCATCGAACGCCGATGTGGCCAATCCTTTCGACTGGGCTCGAAAGCGCCAGTTCGAAACCCGTGTATAAGTGTCACTTTACACGCCCGGCCAGAAGTGTTAAGTAATACTGGACACCTGCCGAGAGGGGCTCCCCATGGCGATTCGGACCTTCGGCGCCAACGCGGTCGACTGGGAGCAGCGGATCGACCTGAACCGGCTGCGCGACGAACGGCTCGACCGCCTCAAGCGATCCCTCGAGCGGTCGGAGCTCGGCTCGCTGCTCACGTTCGACTTCTCCAACATCCGCTACATGACATCGACCCACATTGGCACGTGGGCGATGGACAAGCTGATCCGCTTCGCCCTGCTGCCGCGCCGCGGCGAGCCCGTCGTCTGGGACTTCGGCTCGGCCGCGCGCCACCACCAGCTTTACAACCCGTGGCTCGAGGGGACCAAGCGGGCCCGCGCCGGGATCTCGACCCTGCGCGGCGCGTTCCACCCCGACGCGGGCATCGCCGAGGAGGTGGCGCGCAAGATATACGAGGTGCTCGCCGAGCACGACCTGACCGACGCGCCGATCGGGGTCGACCTGCTCGAGATGCCCATCCTCGTGGCGCTGCAGGCGCGCGGGCTGACCGTCCTGGATGGACAGCAGGTGTTCCTCGAAGCCCGCCGGATCAAGACCGAGGACGAGATCTCGCTGCTGGCCCAGGCGTGCTCGATGGTCGACGCGGCCTACGAGGAGCTGTACTCGTTCCTGCGGCCGGGCGTGCGCGAAAACGAGTGTGTGGGTCTGGTGGCCAAGGTGCTCTACGACCTCGGCAGCGAGTATGTGGAGGGCGTCAACGCCATCTCCGGCGAACGGTGCTCGCCTCACCCCCACGTCTACAGCGACCGGCTGATCCGTCCGGGCGATCCGGCGTTCTTCGACATTTTGCATAGCCATATGGGGTACCGGACGTGCTACTACCGTTGTTTCGCGGTGGGCAGCGCGTCCCCGGCGATGCGCGACGCCTACGTGCGCTGCCGCGAATACATGGACCGGGCCATCGCACTGGTCAAGCCGGGCGCGACGACCGCCGACATCGTGTCGGTCTGGCCCACGGCGCAAGAGTTCGGCTTTCCCGATGAGGAGGCGGCGTTCGCGTTGCAGTATGGCCACGGCGTCGGCCTGTCCATCTGGGAGAAGCCCATCTTCAGCCGGTTGGTCTCGCTCGAGCATCCCGAGGTGCTCGAGGAGGGCATGGTGTTCGCGCTCGAAACCTATTGGCCCGCAACGGATGGGTGGTCCGCGGCGCGCATCGAGGAGGAGGTCGTGGTCACCGCGACCGGATGTGAGGTCATCACCAAGTTCCCGGCCGACAAGCTGCTGATCGCCGGGCGCAGGTACTACACATGATGCCGGGCAATGACCTTTTGCGGATGTACGAGCTGATGGCCGTCATCCGGCTCACGGAAAAGGCGGCGTATGACCTGTTCATGGCCGGGCTGGTGAAGGGCACGACGCACCTCGCGTCGGGGCAGGAGGCGGTCGCGGTCGGGGCGAGCGCGGCGCTGCGCCCCGACGACTACGTGTTCGCCACCTACCGCGGGCACCATCACGCGATCGCGCGCGGCGCGACGCCCGAGGCGTGCCTGGCCGAGCTGATGAGCAAGGAGACCGGCCTGTGCGGGGGCAAGGGCGGGTCGATGCACCTGACCTACGCGCCCGGGCACATGCTCGGGTCGTATGCGATCGTCGGCTCGCACCTGCCGATGGCGGTGGGCGCGGCATGGTCGTCCTTGATAAAAGGCACCGAACAGATCGCGGTGGCCTTCTTCGGCGACGGTGCGACGAACATCGGCGCGTTCCACGAGGCGCTCAACCTCGCGGCGGTGTGGAAGCTGCCCGTCGTTTTCGTGTGCGAGAACAACCTCTACATGGAGTACACGCCGATCGGATCCGTGACCGCCGTGGCCAATCCGGCGGCCGACCGGGCGTGCGCCTACAACCTGCCCGCCTCGGTCATCGACGGCAACGACGTGCTCGTGGTCCGGGACGCCGTCGCGGTGGCCGCTTCACTAGCCCGTGGAGGCGGGGGCCCAACCGTCTTGGAGATGCGCACCTATCGCCACTTCGGCCACAGCCGCACCGACCCGGCCAAGTATCGTCCGGATGGCGAGCTCGAGGAGTGGCTGGCGCGCGATCCGCTCACGCTCACGGCGGCGCAACTGCCCGCACAGGACGCTTCTCTCGCCATGGCGCGCGCCGAAAAGGTCGTCGCTGAAGCGGTTGCGGCGGCCAAGGCGGCGCCCGTCGTGCGGGACGGCGCGCTCACCGATGTCTGGGCAGACGGGAGCGCGACATGGCGGACGTGACGACCTACCGTCTCGGCGGCCGTCGCCTCGGAAAGGGCGGGAGCGCGACATGGCGGACATGATCACTTATCGGGAGGCGGTGGCCGAGGGCATCGCGCGCGAGATGCGGCGCGACCCGACCGTCGTGTGCCTGGGCGAGGACATCGGCGCGGCCGAAGGCGTCTTCAAGACGACCGTGGGCCTGTTCAAGGAGTTCGGCCCGAAGCGGGTGTGGGACACACCCATCTCCGAGCAGGCCATCGTCGGCGCGGCGATGGGCGCGGCAATGACCGGCCTGCGCCCGGTCGCCGAGATCATGTTCTCCGACTTCCTGGCGTGCTGCTGGGACTATCTGGCCAACGAGATCCCCAAGGTGCGCTACATGACCGGCGGGCAGGTGACCGTGCCGCTCGTGGTGCGCACGGCCAACGGCGGCGGGCTCGGCTTCGGCGCGCAACACTCGCAGGCCGTGGAAAACTGGGCGTTCACCGTGCCCGGGCTGAAGATAGCGGCGCCGTCGACCCCGGCCGACATGGTCGGGCTGATGGCCTCCGCGATCCGCAGCGACGACCCGGTCGTGGTGTTCGAGCACAAGGGCCTGTTCGCAAGCAAGGGTCCGGCCGCGCCGCCCGGCCACATCGTGCCGCTCGGCGAGGCCGCTATCGCCCGCCCCGGCCGCGATGTCACGCTCGTGGCGCTCGCCTCGACCGTGCCCACCGCGCTGAAGGCCGCCGAAACCCTTGCCACGGAAGGCATCGAGGCCGAGGTGATCGACCTGCGCTGCCTCGTGCCGCTGGACATGCGCACCGTGCTCTCCTCGCTCGGGCGCACGTCGCGGCTCGTGGTCGTGGAGGAAAACCCGTATCAGGGCGGTTGGGGCGCGACCGTCGTCTCGATCGTCGCGGACGAGGGGTTCGAGCTCCTCGACGCGCCCATCCGGCGGGTGGCGGGCGAATGCGTGCCGCTGCCGTTCGCCGATTCGCTTGAGGCGCAGGTGATCCCGACCGCCGGCCGGGTCATCGACGTCGTCCGGCAGCTCGCTGCGTACTAGGAGAAAATCATGAGCATCGTCGTGGTCGGCGGCACGTCCGGCCTGGGCAAGGAGATCTCGCGGCACTACGCCGCTCAGGGCAGGCAGGTCGTGATCACCGGCCGCGACCCCATCCGGGCCGCCGACGTGGCCGCCGAGATCGGGGCGGCGTCCGGGCTCGGGTTTGATCTCGCCCAGCCGGCCGGCATCGCCGACGCGCTGTCGGTGGTCGCCGGGCCGGTCGAGCACCTCGTGCTCGCCGCGATCGACCGGGACGCCAACACCGCCGCGAAATATGACCTGTCCGCGGCGAGCTATCTGGTGACTTTGAAGCTCATTGGGTACACGGAAGTGGTGCACACGCTCGCCGAGCGCATGTCGCCGGACGGCTCGATCCTCCTGTTTGGAGGGATGGCCCGGATGCGGCCCTATCCCGGGTCCACCACCGTGACGACGGTCAACGCGGGCGTCGTCGGCATGGTGCGCACGCTTTCGGTGGAGCTCGCGCCGATCCGGGTCAACTCCATCCACCCCGGGATCGTCGGCGACAGCCCGTTCTGGAAGGACAAACCCCCCGCGGTGCTCGAGGCGTTCCGCTCCGGCACGCTGACCGGAAGGCTCGCCGGGATGGACGACGTCGTGGCAGCGACGGTGTTCCTGCTCGAGCAGAGCTCGATCAACGGAGTGGACCTCGCGGTCGACGGCGGCTGGCGGTGACCGCTATAGCCGTCGTCGGAGCGGGCAACATGGGTGCGGCCATGGTTGCCAGGCTCCGCGAGGTCGGGCATGCGGTGACGGTGTACAACCGCACCGCGGCCCGTGCCGCCTCCCTTGCGATCCGGACCGGTGCGCTGGCCGCCCGGACCGCGAGGGAGGCGGCCGAACGCGCGAGCTACATCATCGTGTCGCTGGCCGACGACGACGCCGTGCTGTCCGCGTATCGCGGGGACGACGGGCTCGTGGCGGGGCTGCGCGCGGGCGCGATCGTCCTGGAGACCAGCACCATCCACCCGTCCACCGTGCGCGAGCTGGCCTCCGATGTGGAGGGCCGAAGCGCGGTCCTGCTCGACACACCCGTCTCGGGCAGCGTCCCGGTCGTGCAGCGCGGCGAGCTCACCGTGATGGCGGGCGGGCCGGCCGAGGCGCTGGCGCGGGCCGGACCCGTGCTCGGCGCGATCGCCAAGCGGGTGATACACCTTGGCGCACAAGGGACCGGGGCCACCATGAAGCTCGCTGTCAACGCGGTCGTGCACGCGCTCAACCTGGCGCTGTCGGAGGCGCTCGTGCTCGCGGAGCGGGCGGGCGTCGACCGGGCGGTCGCCTACGACGTGTTCGCGGCCGGGGCTGTCGGCGCGCCGTTCGTCCAATACAAGCGGCAGGCCTTCGTCTCCCCCGACGACACACCGGTCGCGTTCTCGCTCGACCTTGTCGCCAAGGACCTGGAGCTGATCGGCTCGCTGGCGCGCGACGTCGGCGCCCGCATGGACCAGCTCGCCGTCACACGCGACGTCGTCACCCAGGCCCTGGCCGCGGGCTACGGCGAGCGCGACCTCAGCGCGCTCGCCGTGCTGTTGCGTGAATCCCGCGCGGATTGACTAGCGGGGGGTGCAGACCAGGTTTGACGGTGCTGCGTTGGTGCCGTTGTAGTTGGCGAGGAAGCCGACCGTGACGCTTTGCCCCGGCAGGACCCGACCGTTGTAGGTCACGTTGTTGACCGTCACGTTCGCGCCCGATTGGCTCCACGAGCCGTTCCACATCTGGGTGATC
>JBIOYB010000370.1:0-32499 GCA_044869915.1 Allorhizocola sp. | reverse complement strand
AGCCCATGAGCCGGACCCCGTCCTCCTTGTTTTTGACCTTGCGCACGAACGCCTCGACGTCGCCGCCCGCGGTGCGGATGTCCTCGAGCATCTCGAGCACGCTCTGGTTGGCCCCGCCGTGCAGCGGACCGAACAGCGCGTTGACCCCGGCCGACACGGACGCGAAAAGGTTGGCCTGGCTCGACCCGACCAGCCGCACGGTCGAGGTGGAGCAGTTTTGCTCGTGGTCGGCGTGCAGGATGAACAGCTGGTCGAGCACGCGCACGACGTCGGGATCGATGTCGTAGTCGGTGGCCGGGACGCCAAACGTCATGCGCAGGAAGTCTTGGACATAACCGAGCTTGTTGTCCGGATAGAGAAGTGGCTGCCCGATCGACTTTTTATAAGCATAGGAAGCAATAGTCGGTACTTTGGCCAGGAGCCGGATCGTGGACATCTCCACGTGGTCGTGGTCGAACGGGTCCAGGCTGTCCTGGTAAAACGTCGACAACGCGCTCACCGCCGACGACAGCACAGCCATGGGGTGCGCGTCGCGCGGGAAACCGTCGAAGAACCGCCGCATCTCCTCGTGCAGGAGTGTGTGGATGCGCAGCCGCCCGGTGAAGTCGGCCAGCTCCTCGGCCGTCGGCAACTCGCCATAGATCAGCAGATAGGAAACCTCGAGGAACGACGACTTCTCGGCCAGCTCCTCGATCGGATATCCCCGGTAGCGCAGGATCCCGGCATCGCCGTCGATGAAAGTGATAGATGACTCACACGAGGCGGTATTGACAAACCCGATGTCGAGCGCGACATGGCCGGTTTCCTTGAGCAGCGCGCCGACATCCATGCCAGACGGGCTCTCGGACCCCTCGCGGACGGGAAGCGGAAGCTCGCCTTTAGGGTGCTTCAGTAGGAATTCGGACATGCTTCACTCCGGGTCTCGGTCGCTTGCACAAGGTCATCGCGCCCAGAGTACGACCCCCGGCAAACAATCGTTAAGGCATCCCACCAATCGACGCACTACATCACATTCGACGTTCGCGAGCTGGGCGTTAACCGGGCGTGACCCGTGTCATAGCCGCTACCGCTGGACGCGCCGCGCCGATCTCTCCTTGACTGGCGATCCTGATGTCGGCTCCGGTGAAATGGGCGCAGACCGCTTCGCGGATGGGCGCATACGGCTTCGCGGATGGGCGCCGAGCGAAGAAGCACACTCCCCGACTCGCGCACCGTCCACCGTGGTCACCAGAGCGCGCATTGACGTGCCACCGATGTCGACCCCAATGACAAGCCCCGTCAACTGAATCCCACCTTCGATAAGCATCGAACCTCAGCGGCTCCGGGGAGGGAACCCCCGCCTCCCGGAGCCCCCGAGGTTCCCGCCGGAGGCGAAAGGTTTGGGTGCAAGAAAAGTTGGGAGTGCCCGCCTCGGGCGGTCCATAGCATCTAGGTTCATGCTGCTCATGGGGCTCGCCGTTGCAGTGCTGGCGGCCGGGATGGTCCCGGTCCCGGTCGCGCCCCAGCCGTGTGTGTATGTCGCGCGCGGCACAGAGTTTACCGCGGGCCAATTGCCGGTGGCGGTGAACGCGCTGGGCTACGACCCCGAGCGGGATCTGTATTACGCCATCGCCGGCAGTGAGGTGGCCACGATCACCCGCGATGGTGTGCTCACTGTGCGAGGGCCCGCGCCGGTGGGGCTCAGGGGCGCGCATGTGGGCACGATCAGCGGGGGCGAGTGGCTGCTGCTGAGTGGCGGTGGCGAGCTGGTGGCTGTGGACCTCGAAACGCTGGCGGTCAAGCGACGAGTCGTGCTCAGCGTGGAGCCGCGCATCGGTGACTGGGACGCTTGGCGGGGGGCACTTTTCGGGCTGGACACCGACGGGCAGGGCGGGCCGCGCTTGGCGCGCGTCGATCCGGGCACCGGCCGGGTGTCCCTGTCGGAGCAGCTTGACGGCCTGCCCGGGGACGGATCCTACGGCGGTGTGGTGGTCGATCCGGCCGGCACCATGCACGCCCTGCATAACCTGAGCGGCCGGTTGCTTCACCTCCCGCTGGGCGCGCCGGAAACCGCCACGGTGACGGATTTTGGGCCACCGGCAGGGTCGTCGGACGCGGCGCCGTGCCCGCGGGAGCTGCCGCCACAGGAACCGCCGGCACCAGAGCCGGAGCCGGAGCCGGTGCCGCGGCCCGCATTGCCGCAGGCGCCACAGCCGTCGCCGAGCGAGAGTCCAATCCCGACACCCAGTGCGAGTCCGGTGTCCACGCGCAAAAGTGTGGCCGCCGCGATGATGCCGCCGGCTCCATGGGTACCGGATAGGACAAGGGTTTTGTTTTTTGGGCTGCTTCTTCCGGCATTGGCCGCGGTGGCACTCGGTGCCGCGCGAAGGGGGTGATCGCTGTGTTCGGGCAGGGGTTGATGGTGCTGGCGGCGGCGTTCGGGTCGCTGATCGGTTTCCTGGTCATCTCGTGGATTGTGCCGGAGCGGTGGCTGGTGGCCGATGCCGATGCGGCGCGGGCGGTTTCCGCGACGATCGGGATGGTTTACGCGATTCTCGTGGCGCTCGCGGCGATTGCGGTGTGGGAGCCGCGCAGCGCGGCCATTCGCAGCGCGGAGCGTGAGGCGACGGATCTGGTCGAGGCGCACTGGGCGGCGCGCGCGCTGGCGCCGCCGGATCGGGTCGAGATCGAGGGGCTGATCGTCGGTTACGCCCGCGAGGTGGCCACGGTCGAGTTTGACAGCCTGCGCCGGGAGCAGGCGCCGAGCCGGAAGGCGGATCTGTTGCTGAATCGGTTGCGCGCCAAGGTGGAGTCCGTGAGACCGCCGATCGAGGAGCTGACCAAGCGGGTCAACGATCTGGCCGACGCCCGCCAGGCCCGGATTTCCGTCGCGGACGATGGGATCCCGTATCCGTTGTGGCCGATCCTGATCGGCGGCGCCGTGGTGAGCGTGGCGTTCCTGTATCTGTTCGGGCTCGCGCGCACGTTCCCGAACGCGTTGATGATGTTTGTCGTCGGCGGGATGATCGGGTTGATGCTGGCGGTGCTGTATCAGTTCGAGTTTCCGTTCAGCCGTGGGATGGCCGTGGGCCCGGATGCCTTTGAGGATGCGCTTTTCAGGCTAGCCAACGTCCCGCCGCTTTAATATGCTATGTCCATAATGCCCCACTTCCCCATCGGAGGCAGTGATGGTCAGCGACGTCGAGCTCCCCCTAGGCCGCCGCATCGAGCTGGCCCGCCGCCGGCGCGGGCTCTCCCGCGAGATCCTCGGCGACCTGATCGGGCGCAGTTCCGAGTGGATCCGCCAGGTCGAGCGGGACGACCGCCCGGTCGACCGGCTGTCGCTGCTGCTCCTGCTCGCCAAGGTGCTCAAGGTGCGCGACCTCCCCTCGTTCCTGGGGTGCGCGATGCCGCGGGCGACACCGGCCGAACCGCCGCACGGGCTCGTCGAAGAGCTGCGCGACATGCTCTACCGCCCGCTCGGCACGCCACGCCTGCCCCCGCAGGAGCTGCGCCGGCGGCTCGACGACGCCTGGGCCGCGTGGCACGAGTCGCCCCGGCCCTATTCGACCACGCTGCAACGACTTCCCGCGCTGATCGGCGCACTGTCCGGAGTGGAGGGTTGCGATGAAGTGATCGCCAGTGCACACAGGCTCGCGTCCACCGTGCTGCGCCGGCTCGGCGAGCTGACCGCGGCGCTGCTGGCCAGCGAGCGGGCCGTGGTCGCGGCGCGGCGCAGCGGCCACCCGCTGATCGAGGCCGCCTGTGTCAACGGTTTCGGCGACACGCTCGTGCGGCTGGGCTCGCCCGCTCAGGCCCGCCAGGTGTGCCTGTCCGCCTCGTCCACATTGGACGGCGAGGATCCCGCGCACCTGTGCGTCCGCGGCGCCCTGCACCTGACCGCCGCCGAGGCGGCCGTCGCCGACGACGACCACCTCGACGGGGAGCGCCTGCTCGAGCAGGCCCGAGCCGCAGCGGCGCGGCTCGGGCCCGACCGCAACGACCACGTGAGCGGCTTCGGGCCGACGGATGTCGAGATCTGCGCGGTGCGGATCTCACTGCGCCAAGGGCGGGTGCGCCAGGCGCTGCGCATCGCCGAAACCGTTGACGTGGAGCGGGTCCCGGCCCGCGAACGGCGGTCGCGGCACTACATCACGGTCGCCCGCGCGCACGCCCGCCAAAACAACGCCACCGCAATGGTCTTCGCCCTGCTCAAGGCCGAAGACATCTGCCCCGAGGAGATCCGATTCAACCGCGAGGCGCGGGCCGTGCTCCGCGACCTCCTGCACCGCGACAACGCCCTCATCCGAAGCGATGTGCTGGCGCTCGCGGATCGAACCGGCCTCACCTAAGACCGGCTATCCGAGCCGGCCGAACCGGCCTGACCAAGCCCGGCAGGTGAGCCGGCCTCACCTAAGACCGGCTATCCGAGCCGGCCGAACCGGCCTGACCAAACCCGGCAGGTGAGCCGGCCGAACCGGCCCTACCCAAGCCACGTGTAACACGAAAGGGGTGTTCTCGCATGACCGTCACCGATCCCGGCACCTTCGCCGAGACCCAGGAGCAGCTCAGCCTCGCCACATCGGCGGCCCGGAACCTGTCGACCACCACCAAATCCGTGCCGCAGATGCAAGAGATCTCGTCCCGGTGGCTGCTGCGCGTGCTGCCGTGGGTCCAGGTCAGCGGCGGCGCCTACCGGGTCAACCGCCGGCTGACCTACGCGGTCGGCGACGGCCGGTTGACCTTCGTCAACACCGGGGCCGCGGTGCAGGTCGTGCCGCAGGAGCTGCGGGAGCTGCCGCTGCTGCGCGACCTGTCGCCCGACGACGATGTGCTCGTGACGCTCGCCGACCGGTTCACCCAGGTCGAATACGCGCCGGGCGAGCGGCTGGTCGAGTTTGGCAACCCGGCGGACCAGATTTTCCTGCTGGCGCACGGCAAGGCGGAGAAGGTGGGCCCGGGCAAGTATGGCAACCAGACCGTGCTCGGTGTGCTGGCCGACGGCGACCACTTCGGCGACCGGACGGTGCTTGACGCCGACACCATCTGGGAATACACGGTGCGCGCCGCCACGCCGGTCATCGCGTTGGCGCTGTCGCGGACGGACTTCAGGTCTGTGGTCGAGCGGTCGGAGACCCTGCGCGCACATGTCGAACGGGTGCGGGCGCAGCGGGTACCAAAACAAAATAGATTGGGGGAGGCGGAGATAGCCATGGCGGCCGGGCACAGCGGTGAGCCGGAGCTGCCGGGCACGTTCGTGGACTATGAGGCCTCGCCACGCGAATACGAGCTGTCGGTGGCGCAGACGGTGCTGCGCGTGCACACCCGGGTCGCCGATCTCTACAACCACCCGATGAACCAGGTGGAGCAGCAACTGCGGCTCACCATCGAGGCCCTGCGCGAGCGACAGGAGCACGAAATGATCAACAATCGGGAGTTCGGGCTGCTGCACAACGCGGATCTCAAGCATCGCCTGCAGACCCGGTCCGGCCCGCCCACCCCCGACGACATGGACGAGCTGCTGAGCAGGCGGCGCAGCACGCGGGTGTTCCTCGCCCACCCGCGCACGATCGCCGCCTTCGGGCGGGAGTGCAGCCGGCGCGGCCTGTACCCGGAATCGGTTGACATGCAAGGAAATCAGGTGCCGGCCTGGCGTGGCGTGCCCCTCCTGCCGTGCGGCAAGATCCCGGTGACCGAGCAGCGCACGAGCTCGATCATCGCGATGCGCACCGGCGAGGAGGATCAGGGCGTCGTCGGCCTGCACCAGACCGGCATCCCGGACGAATACCAGCCCAGCCTGTCGGTGCGGTTCATGGGCATCAACGAACGGGCGATCATGTCATATCTGGTCAGTGCCTACTATTCAGTCGCGATCCTGGTGCCGGACGCGCTGGGTGTGCTGGAGAATGTCGAGACCGGACACTATTACGACTTGTCATGACGACGCTTGAGGAGCGGGCCGCCCGCAGCGCGCCCGAGGTGCTGGCATGGAGCCGGAGTCTGTTGGACCCGGCTCTACGCCAGGCCGTCTCCGATCTGCCACACACGGTCCGGCGCATCGCCGAGTATCACTTCGGCTGGGACACGCCGACGGGCGCGGGCAAGGCCCTGCGCCCGGCGCTCGTTTTGCTTGCGGCGGAAGGGGTTGGCGGCACCGCCGTGGACGCCGTGCCGGGCGCGGTCGCGGTGGAGCTGGTGCACAACTTCTCGCTGCTGCACGACGACATCATGGATGCCGACATCACGCGGCGGCACCGGCCGACCGCATGGAGTGTCTTCGGGGTCAATCACGCCATCCTGACCGGCGACGCGCTTCTGGCTCTCGCCTTTAAAAGCATCTGTTTTCTTGGTACCGGCGCCGGCCTGCTCGAATGCGCGGTGCAGAACCTGCTCGAGGGGCAGGCCGCCGACCTGTCGTTCGAGCAGCGCACCGACGTGAGCCTGGGCGAGTGCCTGCTGATGGCCCAGCGCAAGACGGGCGCGCTGCTGCGCTGCTCGTGTGCGCTGGGCGGGCTGCTCGGCGGCGGCACCTCCGCCCAGATCGAAAACCTTTCCGCCTTCGGCGAGCGGGTCGGGCTGGCCTTCCAGGTGGTCGACGACCTGCTCGGCATCTGGGGCGACCCGTCCGTCACCGGCAAGCCGGTCTACTCGGATCTTCGCAGCCGGAAGAAATCCCTGCCGGTGATCGCCGCGCTGATGGCGGACAACCAGGCCGGGCGGGCGCTGGCCGCCATCTATCGCGGGGAGGGCAGGCTGTCGCGCGGTGATCTGGCCCGCGCGGCCAGGCTGGTCGACGAGGCCGGCGGGCGGCGGTGGAGCCTGGCGCAGATCGACGAGCAGCTGTCGCGGGCGCTGGAGCACCTGCGCGCGGCCGGCCTGACCGAGCAGGCGACGGCCGAATTGGACGCGTTGGCGCAGCTGGCCACCCACCGCGACTTCTAAGATCCGACTTCTAGGATCTAAAGGTGTGGGAGTAATTCAGAGTTTCGAACATCTGCTGGGTGACTGGACGGGCGAGTACGCCATGCGGTTCATGCCCACCGACGACTTCGGGCCCGCGTCGGGCGCGACGGCGACGGTCTCGGTGACCGCGGGCAGCCTGGTGACCGTGCGCTACACGTGGTCCAATGACGACGGTCCGCAGGACGGGCTGCTGCTGGTCGGTGACGGGTCGGCGCCGCACGAGGCGCGCGGCATCTGGGTCGACTCGTTTCACCAGGCACCGCATTGGATGGCCCTGCAGGGTGTGGCTTCGTCCAACGAGGTCGCGCTGGAGGGGGTCTATCCGGCGCCGCCCGGGCCCGACTGGGGCTGGCGCATCCGGGTCGGCGGGGTCCTGGACCTGACCCTCACGATGATCAACCTACCTTCCGACAGTGAGGCTTACGAGGTCGTGCTCGCACGCTTCAGCAGGTAGGCTCCGCCGCATGTCGTCGGGTGGTCAGGTCGTGCTGTGGGTGGTCGGCGGGCTCACCGCGGTCGGCGTCCTCGTGTTCCTGGGCATCTTCCTGAGGTTCGTGGCCAAGGCGGCGGTGGGCTATGTGCGGCACCGGCCCTATCCGGCGCTGGCGACCTTTGCCATCTCGGGCGGGCTCGCCAGCTTCATCACCACGTTCGTGGGCGGCAGCATGCTGCTCGCGATGGCCATCGGCCTGGTCACCGGCACGGCCGTGCTGCTGCTGGTCGCGATCGAGCTGGGCGCCGATTAGCCTGCTGTCACGCCTACTGCACTCGGACAGATTTGATCTTCAGTCGGTCGTGATTGATCACGTCCATCCCGGAGGTGACCTCGCCGAGGAGCGTGTAGGGGGCGGGTAGCTCGGTGTCCTGCGTGACAAACATGAGATCACCGGCCCCGCTCATCGCCACCGACCCCTTGGGGTAGAGCGCCCGTGGCCCCTGCGCGGCGGGCGTGAGCTGGGACGGGCACGGAAACTTGATGACCCGCCCGTTCGCTTCCCCTCGCACACCGTGGGCAACGCGATGGGCGAGGGCGGCAGCGGCGAGGGCAGATTTTCCAGCTCCTGCTCGTGCCCCATGTTGGGACCGAGGCACCGCAGCACCTCGAGCCGTTGGCATTCCTTGCCATCGTATGTGGCACTCTTGGCCAGGGCGGTCAAAATCGCTATCGTGCAAGCGGTTTTGGCGCGGTCGAGGCGAGCCTGGATAGTCCCGCGATCGGTGTCCATGGTCAGCACGGCCGCGCCGGCGTTGGCCGCCGCGGTCGGCGCGGCCGGTTGTTTCGGGGCACAAGCGATCAGCGACTGTGCCTGTGCCTGTGCCGTCGCCGGCGCCGTGTTGGCGGGCGTCGGGTCTTTTTCGCAACCGGCGAGCGCGGCGACGCTGAGCAACAGGGCCAGGGCGCTTCTCATGTCCCGGGATGTTGGACCGCCGGCGCAACGACCCGCCGACCTGGCCGACCTCTTCCGGGGCGATTTCCGTTGGCCTTTGATGATCGATGTCGGAGAATGGCTGGCGTGACGACGGTGAACACGCAGGGCCTTGTCGTGGGTGATCTGTGGCGCAGGCAGGCCATCTGGTCGCATGCCGCGGTGCTTGGCCGGCGCAGCATCGAGCGGCATCGCACGGCCGGCCTGGCCCTCGCGCTGGGCGCGGCCCTGCTCGGCACCGCGAGCCCGTTTGTGGGGCGGTGGGGCACCGCGGTGGCGATCTCGGCCGCGGTCTGCCTGGCCCTGGTCCCGTTCGCGCGGCGGGGCGTTGCGCCGCAAAGGATTCAGGATTGCGCCAGGATCCGGTCGGTCGCCGAGGGATTGAAGACCGAGATTTTTCGGTACCTGGCGGAGGCCCCGCCATACAACAAGCAGCGCAGGGACGACACCCTGCGCCGGCGCACCGCCGACATCCTGGCCCGCGCCGACGACCTGCTGCCGCTGCTGTCCGGGCTCAAGCCGCACCAGCCCGAGCTGCCCGCCATCAAGGACACCGAGTCCTACATCCGGCTGCGGCTGCAGTCCCAGATCGACGAATACTACGAGCCCAACGCGGCCGAGCTGGGCGCGAAGGCGCGGTTGTTCGAGCGGGCGCAGACCCTGCTGGCCATCGCCGCCGCCATCCTGGTCGCGCTGTCGCCGCTGGCCGGGGCCGAGCTTGCCGCCTGGATCGGCGTGCTGGCCACCGGCAGCGGGGCGCTCGCGGCGCACGTCGCCGGGAGCCGTTTCTCCACCTACCAGCTCGAATACCTGCGCACGGCCGAGCACCTGCGCCGGCTGCTGGACGAGTATCGGATGGCGGAGACCGACGACCGGATGGCGGCGCATGAGCTGGTGGTGCGCAGCGAGCGCGCCATCGCGGCGCAAAACCAGGGCTGGATGGCCTCCGCGGGCCTGAACTCGCAGCTGCAGGAGGCGCTTAAGCAGTAGCCATAGCTGGAGTTGCAAACCCGATGTATCGGATATTATCCGGAAATGGCAGTGACGCAACAGCTCATCGCCGCACCGGCGGAGAGGGTCTTCGCCGTGCTGGCCGACGGCTGGAGCTACAGCGACTGGGTGGTCGGGACGGCGCACATCCGCAACGTTGACGCCGATTGGCCCGCGCCCGGTTCGCACATCTATCACAAGGCGGGCATGTGGCCGCTGCACCTGCGGGACAAAACCGTTGTGGTGTCGAGTGATCCACCGCGCGAGCTGGTGATGCGGCCGCACCTGTGGCCGCTGGGCGAGCTCGTCGTGAGGTTGACCCTCACGCCGCTCAACGACCACGAGACGCGCGTGACCCTCGAGGAGGAGATGGGCGCGGGGCCGCTGCGATGGCTGCGCACCAAGGTCGACGATCTGCTGCTGCACCATCGCAACCGGGAGGCGTTGCGCCGGCTGTCCGATCTCGCGACGCGGCGGGAGCGCATGCGTTGAATCCGCGGACTCAGCGATAGAGGGCGCGGTGGGCGGCCGCATCCGGCGAAGGCTCCGTCGAGGAAGAAGGCCCACGGCCCGTACCCTTGCTCCCGCCACAGCGCCTCCTTGCCGTCCACAAAGGACGCGCACTCGGCCGGCCCGAAGGCGCCGCGCGCCAGCGGCATGTGCTTGCGCACGCGAGGGTCGTTCATGAGCGCGACGAGGTCCGCCGGATCGACCTCGGTGAGCCTTCGGAACTCGAGCGGCATGCCTCATGATGCCGCATAATGCCTCAGTGCCCGTGACCGACGTAGCCTCGCGCCTGCCCGGCATCGCCACCCTGCGGCAGAGGTGCCGCAGCCTCGCGATGCTGGACGCCATTGTGAGCCCGGAGTGGGAGAGCCGCTACTACTCCTTCAACAGCCGCTGGGCCGCCGGGCAGGAGCTGGCGTCGATGAGCAACGGCAGCGGCGACGACTACTTCATCGTGTTCACCGCCGACGGCGCGTTCATCCGCGGCTTCGACCACGAGTCGTCGATGTCGCCGTGGCGGGAGGACCCGCGCGAGCTGTGGCCAGGGCTGCTCGATGGTCTGCCCGGCGTGTTCCTGCCGCTGGTGCGCGAGCCCGCGTTCGGCTACGAGGGGTTGCTGTCGGCCACGTTTTGCCTGTGGCGGCTGCACTCCGACGATGACGATGACGATGACGATGGCGGCGGCTGGCGCACGGGCCCGATCGACTACACCGAGGCCGATCCGCGCGACGTGGCGGACCCGGACGGCGCCGAGCGGCTGCTCGGCATCCTCACCGATCCGACGCCGGAGTCGTACCTCATCCATGTTGAAGAATATTTTGAAATCGAGCTGGACGAGGACGCTGAGGACGCGGTGGCGCACGTCTTCGCCGGCCGTCCGCTGACCGCCGATCTGGTGCGCGCCATCAACCCCGACACCGACCTTGCCAGTCTCGCGGACGACGTGGCCGAAATAGGCTACGCCGTTTACGACCGGCCCGACGAGCCGTAACCTGCGCGCATGCTGTTGGAGACGGCGAAGGCCCTCGACGAGCCGCGGGTGAGCCAGGCGTGGGCCATGTATGAGTCGTCGTTTGCTCACCTGCGCGCCGCCGCCGTGCAGCGGCAGGTGCTGACCCGGGTCGAGTTCGGCCAGGTGATGGCCGACGAGCGGGTGGCCAAGCACCTGGCGCTTGCCGAGGAGGACGACCGGATCGTCGGGCTGGCGACGTTCACCAATCAGCTCGACGCGATGCCGTTGATTTCACCGGAGTTCTTCGCGCACCGCTGGCCGGTGGCCTACGCCCAGCAGCGGGTGTGGTATCTGGGCTTTTTCGCCATCGACCCCGGCCATCGCCACAGTGGGATCTTCGAGGCGGTCATCGCCCAGATGTGGGCGGAGATCCAGATGGCGGGCGGGGTGGCCGCCCTGGACATGTGCGGTCACAACTTCGCGCTCGGCCTGCAGGCCGCCATCGCGCGCACGCTGCTTGGCCTGAGCCCCGACATGGTCGCCGAAGCCCTTGACACGCAAACATATTGGGCATACACCCTAGGCCCTACGCGGTGAGCGTCGAGGTGCCCGCGGCAAACGCGTGCGCGTCGACGGCCTTGCCCCACAGCCAGCCCTGGCCATAGAGCACGCCGAGCGCCTCGAGCACGTCGCGCTGGCGTGGCAGATAGACGCCCTCGGCCACGACGCCCAGGTGCAGCGCATTGCTCATGGCCACCACCGCGCGCACGATCGCCTCGTCGCCGGAGTTGGCGCCCAGGCCGGCCACGAACGAGCGGTCTATCTTCACCCCGGTGACCGGATATTTGCGCAGGTATCCGAGCGCCGAGAAGCCCGTGCCGAAGTCGTCGACGACCAGGTGCACGCCGAGGTCGCGCAGGCTGTTTATCGCCTGCTCGGCGCAGCCCGTCGCGTCGATCATCACGGACTCGGTGAGCTCGAGGATCACCGAGGAGGGCGGCAGGCGATATTGCGCCAGCGCCGTGGCGAGCTCGGCGGGCAGGCGCGGGTCGCGCAGCTGCCGGGTCGAAACGTTGATCGACATGGCGAAGTCGTCGTCGACGACGTGGGTCTCGCGCCAGTCGGCGAGCTGGCGCAGGGCCGCGTGGATCACCCAGCGACCGATGTCGATGATGAGGCCGGACTCCTCGGCGACCGGGATGAAGCTGGCCGGCGGCACCACGCCGCGGACCGGATGGTGCCACCGGATGAGCGCCTCGGCGCCGGTCGGCCGCCCGGTCGCCAGCCGCACGATCGGCTGGAAGGCGAGCTGGAACTGGTTGGACTCCAAGGCCTCCCGCAGCGCGAGGTCGGTCTCGATGCGCTCCTTGACCCTGTGGTGCATCACGGGGTCGAAGATGACCCACGTGTCGCGCCCGGTCGCTTTCGCTTGATACATCGCGGTGTCGGCGTCGCGCAGCAGATCCTCGGCCGTGGCCACGCCGGGCATGGCCGACGAGTTGGCGATGCCGATCGACGCGCCGATGACCACGTTGAGCGTGGGCATCCGCAGCGTCTGCCGCATCGTCTTGAGCACGATCTCGGCTGTGGCGATGGCGTCCTCGTGGCCCGTCTGATGGGCCAGCGCGAACTCGTCGCCGCCGACCCGGGCGATCACCGACCCGGACGGCGCGCACGCCCGCAGCCGCCGTGCGACCTCGACGATGACCTGGTCGCCCGCCGCGTGCCCGCGCGAGTCGTTGACCAGCTTGAACCCGTCGAGGTCGAGGAAGAACACCCACACGCTGTGCCCGGGCGGCGCGGGCTGGGCGAGCATGCGCCCGACCTTGGCCGCCCACAGATCGCGGTTGGCCAGGCCGGTCAACGGGTCGTGGGTCGCCTGATATTCATATTGATGCTGTGCTGACGCATAGCCCTGCACCGCCGAAACCGCGCGGATCAGCAGCAGCACCACGACCAGCAGGCCGGCGCCGGCCAGCAGCCCCCGGTCGAGCGGCGACGGATCGCGGATGAGGACCGCGAGCACAAACGGCACGGCCAGCGCCGGCGCGATCAGCAACAGGCGCGGCACCGACCAGGCCTGCACCGGCACGTTGGCCCGCCGCCCGAGGTCGACCATCGACGGGTGCAGCGCGGCCGCCGCGATGAAGCAGAACCCCAGCAGGAACGGCAGGTCCAGCAGCGGCGAGCCGGTCAGCTCGCCCCCGGCGCCGATGACCGCGTAGGCGATGTCGCCGGTGAGCATCAGCGCCATGCAGCCCATCAGCAGGTGATAGGCCGGGCCGCGCCGGGCCGTGCTGAACGCGAGGTTGAGCACGAGCAGCACCAGGACGCAGTCGAGCATCGGGTAGATGCCGGCGAGCGCGGACACCACTGGCGACCGTCCCATGATCGATGCGGCCGGCACGGCGAACAGGATCGTGAAGGTGAGCGTCAGACCGACGCCGACCAGTAGCACGTCGATGACCGCGTGCTTGCGGGCGCCGGTGCGCGAGCCCAGGAAACCGGCGAATCCGCAAAACATAAGCACATAGCCGGGGATAGTGAACGAATCGCCCAGCAGTGACGAGGCGCCCGCCATCTCCTGCACCCAGCCGCGCAGCACCGCGCCGCCGACGAAGGCGGCGCACGCGGCCGCCATGCAGCCCCATGGCCACGCCGGAGTGGGGCGGAAAAGGCGCATCCCGTAGAGGATCGCCGCCCCGCTACCCAACCCCACCAGCACGAACACGGCGGCACCGCCCCATGTCTGCGCCCACATCGCGTAAGCGGCGGCCGCTGTCGCGCCCAGCGCGAGGGCGAGAGCCGGTAGCTTGAATGCCGCACGCACGGGTCGCACGCCCGTCTCCGACACCGAACACCTCCTGCGCTCTGGCCCGCGCGCGAGCAACGTCATCAAGCTTAACCATGCCACAAGTGGCAACTAGGGCATTAACCTGTAATCGGTCAGGAAAGCCCAAACAGCCCAGCGCGGCATGCCTGCCACGATTATGCGCCATCCGCCTGAAGGCGCGCCGCTCGCCGGGACAGGTATTGCTGCTCCGGCAGATTGGTCGAACCTTTGGCCGCGGCGCGATAGTGCGCCACCGCGCCACCGGTGTCGCCCGCCATCTCGAGCAGATGCGCCCGGACGGAGCCGAGCCGATGGTTGTCCTTCAACCGATCGCTGACCTCGTCGAGGATCGCCAAACCGGCGTGCGGCCCGTGCACCATCGTGGCGGCGACCGCCCGATTGAGCGTCACCACCGGGTTACCCGTCATCCGCTCCAACAACCCATACAGGGCAAGGATTTGTGGCCAGTCGGTGTCGGCCGCCCGGACGGCGTGGTCGTGCACGGCCGCGATCCTTGCCTGCAAAAGGTATTCGCCCACCGAACCCTGGGACAGCGCCAGGTCGGCCAGTGCCGTGCCCTCGGCGATGAGCGCGCGATCCCACAGCGCGCGATCCTGCTCCGGCAACGGGATCAGCCTGCCGTCAGGCCCGGTGCGGGCCGGCCGCCGGGCGTCGATGAGCAGCATCAGCGCGAGCAGCCCGGCCACCTCGCCGTCGCCGGGCAGCATCCGGTGCGCCAGCCTGGCCAGCCGGATCGCCTCGTCCGAAAGGTCTGCGCGATGCAAATCGGTGCCGCGGCTGGTCGCGTACCCCTCATTGAAAATCAGGTAGAGGACATGCAAGACCACGCGAAGCCGGGAGGGAAACTCCCCGGGAGCCGGCATGCCCAGCGGCACGCCCGAGGCCTTGATGCGCTGCTTGGCGCGGCTGATGCGCTGGGCCATGGACGCCTCCGGCACCAGGAAGGCGCGCGCGATCTCGGCCGTGGCCAGCCCGCCGACCGCCCGCAGCGTCAAGGCGATGGCCGACGCCGGGGTCAGCGACGGGTGGCAGCACATGAACAGGACGGTCAAGGTGTCGTCGCGCCCCGGCACGTCCACGTCGAGTGGTTGCGCCAGCGCGGTCGCGAGCTCCTCCCGCCGGCGCCGGGACTGATCGCTTCGGGCCTGGTCGATAAGCCGCCGGCTGGCGGTCTGGATAAGCCAACCCCTTGCTTTATCCGGTACGCCGTCGCGCGCCCAATGGCCGGCCGCGGCCAGCAGCGCCTCCTGGGTCGCGTCCTCGGCGGCGTCGAAATCGCCGAACCTGCGCGCGAGCACGCCGAGGACCTGCGGCGCCAGATCGCGCAGCAGGCCCTCTATCTCGGGCGTTACCCTCAATCGCTCACCTGTTGGAAGAACTCCTCGATCTCCGAGACGTTGGACGGTGCCTGGTCCATCACCCGCCGCACGTGGATCGGTTGCTGCGTCGGGACACCGCCCGGCCCGGGCACCGCCGAGACCTTCGCCGCGATCTCGATGGCCCGCGCCTCCGACTCCACCTCCACTATCTGGTAGCCGGCGAGCCACTCCTTGAACTCCTGGAACGGCCCGTCGGTCACCACCGGCGCAGCCGCGCCGTCCGACGTCACGATCTTGGCCAGGTCCGGCCCGGTCAAGACCTGCGAGTCGACCAGCTCGCCGCTTGCCACCAACTCGTGGTGCAGGTCCCGGTAGTAGTCCAGGTGCGCCGTGATCTCCTCCGGCTTCCACTCGGACATGGGCGTGTCGATCACGCCGCCGCGAAAATCGACCCCCAGCAAATACCTCGCCACTTCGCTACCTCGTCTCTCCTCCGCGTGCCAGCCTGGCACGCTGTCCGGCACTCTCACCACAGGAACGGAGCACAAGCCCGGCCTTCGACATCCCGGCACCGGTCCGCCGAGATCATCGACGATGGGTAACGTGCTACGCGTGACCCGACCGGACTACGGTTCCGTTCCACTGCCCGATGGGGCCTCACACGACGCGGCCGCGGTCCTGCGCGGCATCCACGGATGGGCCGCCTCACGCCCGATGCGCGACCTGGTCGACGCCTTCGGCGGCGCGCTGCCCGACGGTGACACGGCAGCTCTTCTCGCGTGGCTCGACGCGTTCAGCGCCGAGCACTGGGACTTCCGGCGCCGTGAGGCGGAGAAGCGCGGCACGTCCGGTGTCGAGCGCAATCAGGTCACGGGTTTCGACTTCGCGCCCGGCACGGTCGAGCTGGTGTCCGCCGTCGCGCACGCGCTTGGCCTGGCCATCACGGGGCCACCCGCGCGCCGCGCATACGACCACGTCGTGATCCTGGGCGGCCTGGCCGAGCGGTGCCTGCAGCGCACCGCCTACACCGCGGCCCTGATCAAGGGCGGGCTGCATGCGGGCACGATGGCCGCGCTGGGCAGCTTCCGCGAGCTCGCGCCCTACGAGAAGGACCTGCTCGGCGAGCCGGCCGACTACGAGTTCGACGCGATGGAGATCGGCGTCCGGCGGGCCTTCGGCCTCGACGAGCCGGTGTCTCGGCGCGACTCGAGCGGGCCCATCGGCCGCGACTCGTGGCGGGTGCACGACTACGCCTATGGTGCCTATGGCGCGGCCGGGCGGATCGAGGTGCTGGCGGCGCCGGCCGTGCTCGGCAAGGACCGGGCCATCACGGCCGACACCTACCGCTTCTGGACGGCCAACGCCGACGTCGTCAGCGGCAGCACGGTGCTCGTGGTCACCACGCCGCTCTATGTGCCGTTCCAGCACTGCGATGCGCTGCGTATCCTGTGGGGCCAGGGGTGCGCGGTCGAGACCATCGGCTTCGACGTCGCCGACATCGGCGACGCGCCGGACGATCCGCCGCCCGCCACCGACCGCTACCTGCAGGAGATCCGTTCCGGCATCCGCTCGATGCGCCACCTCGCCGAGCACCTGGTGGCGGCTTGAGCCGGGGATCATGACCCCTGGGTAGGCTGTGTGCCGTGACCACCACGTTCGCCGACTTGACCACCATGCGGGTGGGCGGGCCCATCGGCCGTCTGGAGATCGCCGCTTCCACCGCGCACGCCACCGAGCTGCTGCGCGCCCTCGACTCGGTGGGCGATCAAGTGCTCGTCGTGGGCGGTGGGTCCAACCTGGTGGTCGGCGACACCGGCTGGGAGGGCACGGTCGTCAAGATGGCGTCGGCCGGGTTCGACATCGACGGCGAGCTGGTCACGTCGGCGGCGGGAGTCGAGTGGGACGATCTGGTCGACGCGGTGGTCGCGGACGGGCTGGCCGGGATCGAGGCGCTGTCGGGCATCCCCGGCTCGGTGGGCGGCACGCCGGTGCAAAACGTCGGCGCCTACGGCGCGCTCATCTCCGATGTGCTGGAGTCCCTGCTGGTTTACGACCGGCAGCTCGGCGAGACGCAGCGGTGGGGGCCCGAGCGGTGCGGCTTCGGCAGCCACCGGCAGTCGGTGTTCAAGCACAGCGACCGCTGGATCGTGCTTGAGGTGACCCTGCGCCTGCGGCGTGTCGCGCAGTCGCAGCCGGTCGACCGGCCCGAGATCGCCGAGCGGCTCGGCATCCCCATCGGCGGCTCGGCGTCCATTGTGGACCTGCGCGAGGCCGTGCTGGCGCAGCGGCGCTCCCGCGCGATGGTGCTCGACCCCGATGACCACGACACCTGGAGCGTCGGTTCGTTCTTCATCAATCCCGTGCTCGCCGAGGTGCCCCAGCGGGTGCTGGACGCCGGGTGCCCGAGCCAGCCGGACGTCCTGGGCACCAAGCTGCACGCCGCGTGGCTCATCGAGCGCGCGGGCTTCGGCAAGGGCTACGGCGCCGACTGGGGCAACGGCACGGTCGCCCTGTCCACCCGGCACACCCTCGCGGTGACCAACCGGGGCGGCGCCACCACGGGCGACATCATGAAGTTCGCCTCGCACATCCGCGACGGCGTGGCCGCCGCGTTTGACGTCCGGCTCAACCCGGAGTGCCACCTGGTCAACTGCTCCTACTGACCGTTGTGTCCAATGTGGATTGACCCTCCATCCGTCATTGTAGAGAGTGGACCTCGTGACCCCGTTCCCCCGAGTCGCCCTGCCGCCGAGCCGGCCCGGCGGGCCCCATCCCAGCGAGACCACCGAGGCCATCGAGGCCTGGGCGCGCTCCGAGGCGCTCGACGCGCTGCTGCGCGGCTTCGGCCTGACGCCGCCACAGGGCACGCTGAGCGAGGTGCTCCCGCGGCTGCTGGAGCTCGCCAAGGTCTGGGACTATCGCAAGGGCGCCGAGCGCTCGGCGATCAAGTCGATCGACTACGACCCCGCGCTGGCCGACCTGATCGATGCCGCCACAACGGCGCTGGGCCTGGCCGACGTGGCGTCGCCGAGCCTCGACGACTACGACCACGTGCTCATCCTCGGCGGCGGGCCGCGCACCGGGTTGGCCCGGTCACACTTCGCGGCCAAGCTCTTGGGCAAGCTCTTGGCGTGCCGGTCCGCGCCCGTGCGGGTGGGCGTGCTGTCCAGCCTGCGCGTGGTGTCGCAGGACGAGAAAGACTTCGCCCACAGCGCCGGCCTGCCGCCGATCACGGTCGAGGCCGACGCCATGGAGGCCGCGGCCAGGCTGGCGCTGTCCGCCGACAAACTCGTCGACGAGCGCAGCGGCGAGACCGAGCTCGGCGCGCCCTGGTGGGTGCGCACGTTCGAGGCCGATGGGCTTGTGCTCGACGTGCTGGCCGCGCCCACGTCGGAGCCTCCCGAGCGAGCCGACACCGGCGACGGCTTCGTGGGCTGGGCCGAGCTCGCGGTCGAGCCGCGGCCGTCCGATCGCGTGCTCGCGGTGACCACGGACCTGTTCGTGCCCTTCCAGCACGCCATCGCGGTCCGGCTGCTGAGCCTGCGCTACGGCTGCGGCGTGGACACAGTCGGGCTCGACCCGGCGGGCTACCGCCAGTGGATGCCGGCCAACACGCATTCCAAGATGCTGCAGGAGGTCCTGGCGGCGATCGACTGCCTCGTGCTGCTGCACGAGGCGAGCGCCTGACCCGCTGGCATCAGGCGCTCGCCACAGGGTTGTCAGTTCTGCGTGATGGTGACGTTGTCGACGCCCGCCTCGACAAGGCTTGCCGTTGCCGCGTCGGCGGCCTCGACGCGGATGCGGATCGTCTGGCCCGCGAAGGCGTTGAGGCTCGCACTGGCCGTCGCCCATGCGCCCGCCCGATTGGCGGCCGCGCCGGCCTGGGTGAACACGACCGTCGACGTCGTGCCGACGACCACGCTGACCCGGAAGAAGTCGGCGGTGGACGAGTTGTTCAGATGGGCCAGATACCACGAGAACGACAGATTGAGGTTGCCCGTGGACGGCAGCGCGATGGTGGGCGACTGGATGGTGGTGGTGCCACCGTCCACATCGAAGTCACCGGCGGCCGTGCCCGCGGCAGCGCCCGTCACCAGGTCATTGGTGCCGCTGACCGTCGTGCCGAGCTGCAAAGTGGTTGTCCCGCTTGTGGTCTGGGCCGGATCGCCGCGCACCCACTGGCCCACCGTCGCCGTGTCGGTGCCATTGGGGTTGGCCACCCAGCCGGTGTCGGCCTCGAACGTGTCGGAGTAGATGGTGACCCCGCCACCGCCGCCGCAAGTCGGCTCGCCCGGCTGCACGGGCACGGAGACGGCGTTCCACGCGTTCTTGACCGTCGTGCACTCGGGGGAGTTCGCGCCGAACAGGTTCACGGCCGCGTTCAGCGACGCCAACCGCACGTTGGCGTAGCGCCACGTCGAGGTCTTGGCCAGCATCGCGTTGTAGTAGATCTGCGCGGCCTTCATGATCCCGACGCCCGTCACCGATGACGGCCCACCGGCGCAGATCGGGCTGGCCGGCCCGCCGGCCGGGTTGCTGCCCTGCGAGACCAGATAGAACCAGTGGTTCAGCGGTCCGGCGGCCGCGTGCACCTCGGTGTTGGGGATCGCCGTCGACCAGCAGTTGGGGTCACCCTCGAGCGACGGGTTGTACATGTTGCGGATCTCGCCGCTGCCGACCAGGTTGACCTCCTCGCCGACGAGGAAGTCCGGCGGGTCGTTGGGGTTGTTGGCGAAGTGCTCGACGATGGCGCCGAAGACGTCGCCCGTGCCCTCGTTGAGCCCGCCGTTCTCGTTGCCGCTGCCGGCGCCGCCGGGCGTGGTCTGGAAGATGGCGTGACCATACTCGTGCGCCACGATGTCGATCTCTACGGCCTGCTGTGTGCTGGCCGAGTTGCGCCCGAAGCTGGTGTAGCTACCGTTCCAGAACGCGTTGGCCTGATTGAGGCCCACGCGCGCCGGGAAGCCGCCGCCGGATCCGTTGAGCCCGTTGCGCCCCAGCCACTGACTCAGCATGTCCCACTGCTTCTGGACCGCGTAAAGCGCGTCCACGCAAGCGGTTTCGAGGTTGGTGCCGGTCGAGTTGCCCCACGTGTCGTCCGTCCCGGTGAACGTCGTGCCGTTCTGGCCGCCGCACCGGATCCCGCTGCGGGTCGTGTCCAGCATGGACCACGACGTGCCGGAGCCGGACGTCGAGATGGTCACTACGCCGTTGTAGAAGCTGTTGCCCGTGCCCGCCCGGACCAGGTCCACCCGGTCGGCGATCGCGCCCGTCAGCGCGTCAACGTAGACGGTGGGCACGCTTTGCATGCCGTCGGCCTTGAAGCCGGTGAGGTTGACCTCCCATGCCAGGCGGGGCGCTCCCCACGCCAGCACAACGAGACGCGGCTCGCCCGCCGACGTCACGGTGTGCAGATCGGCCCGCGCGACCGCGGCGGCTTGCGACGCGCTGATGGCCGGCTTCGTACCAGACAAAAGAATTTCTCGGTCTTGCGCGGCGGCGACGTTGAGCACAGCGCCGTCGGTGCGGGTCACGATGACCGTGTCACCGCCGACGACCGGCAGGCCGCGATACGTGCGCTGGTAGGTCACGTAGCGCAGGCCGTGCGTGCCGGTCTCGACACCGGTGCGGGTCAGGACGTCGTCGGCGCTCTTGTGCAGCGCGGGAAGGGTGCTGGCGGCCACGGCATCGGCGGCCACGGTCGCGGTCGCGCCGGCCCGATCGTCGGTGGTGGGTGCGGCGGCCACCGCTTGTGGCGTGCTCAGCGCCGTCACGAGAGCGATGGCGGCGAGCGGGCTCGTCAATCTATAAATCGACATGCGTCACACTGTCGCAGGAGGGTGGCCCCGCGTCAATCGCAAGGTCGAGATAGCCTGCGCTGCGTGACCTACCTTGGCGAAAGCGGCGAGGCGAGCGCGGTGCTGCGCACCGATCTGCCGTCGCTGCAAATGAATCCGCAGACCGGCACGTCGACCACGTTCGTGGCGCCCGGCTCCGTGACGCGGGGCGAGTTCGGGATTTTCCGCTGGGACATGCCCGCCGGCGCGGGCGGCGCGGGGGCGCACTTCCACCGCACGTTCTCCGAGTCGTTCTATGTCATGTCGGGCGTCGTGACTTTCTACAACGGTGAAAAATGGCTCGATGTCTCCGAGGGCGGCTTCCTCTACGTGCCGCCGGGCGGGCTGCACGGCTTCGCCAACAACGCCGACGTGGCCGCGTCGATGCTCATCCTGTTCGCGCCCGGCGTCGCGCGGGAGCGATATTTCGAGGAGCTCGCCGACATCCGGGCCACCGGCCGGACGCTGACCGAGCAGGAGTGGGCCGACCTGTTCGCCCGGCATGACCAGGTCAACATCGAGTCTTGACCTCAAGTCAACTTGAGGTTGAAGACTGGGTCGCATGATGAAGGCGGCGGGGTTCGCCCGGCACGGTGGCCCGGAAGTGCTGGAGCTGTTGGACTTCAAACTGCCCGAGCCCGGCCCGGGACAGGTGCGGGTGAGGGTCAAGGCGGCCGGGGTGCAGCCATATGACCTCGCGGTCCGGGGCGGCTGGTTCCCGGCGGGCGTGTCGGAGGAGCTGCCGAAGATCCCGGGCAACGAGTTCGCCGGCGTCATCGACCTGGTGGGCGACGGCGTGACCGGTGTCGCGACGGGGGATGAGGTGCTCGGCTTCGGGCAGCTCAACGCGTACGCCGAATACATCGTGATCCCGGCCGACCAGATCACGGCCAAGCCATCCGGCATGCCGTGGGAGGTGGCCGGCGGATTCAGCGCCGGCGCCCAGACCGCACACATCGCGCTGCAGGAGCTCGGCGTCGGCCCGGGTGACACGCTCCTGGTCCACGCCGCCGCGGGCGGGGTCGGCACGGTGGCCGTGCAGCTGGGCGTCCACTATGGAGCGACCGTCATCGGCACGGGCAGCGCCGCCAACCAGGATTATCTGCGTTCGCTGGGCGCGACCCCGGTCGTCTACGGCGACGGCCTGGCCGACCGGGTGCGCGCACTGGCGCCCAACGGTGTGACCGCCGCGCTCGACGGCGCTGGCGGCGAGGCGCTGGCCGTGTCGCTGGAGCTGGTGCCCGACCGCGCCCGCATCCTGACCCTCGTCGAGCACGGGCGGGCGCGGGAGCTGGGCATCCGCGTGACGCCCTATGCCCGCTCGGCGGCCCGCCTCGCGCTGCTGGCCGACCTGCACACCAAAGGCCTGCTGCGCATCCACATCCGGGAGACCTTCCCGCTGGACCGCGCAGCCGACGCCCACCGCGCCCTGGAGGGCCGGCACGGCCGCGGCAAGGTGGTCATCACGGTGCCTTAGCGAGCAAGCTCGGCGGCCATCTTCGCCCAGTCATCCTTGTTGGCGACCCACCGCTTGGCGACCACCTTCGTGCGGCCGTCGCGCACGGCGATCAGCCGATCGCCTTCCACGCGAAGGTGGTTGTCCCGGGGAATCCGGTGCCATTTGTTGCTGCCCCACGCCAGCGGCAGGACCACTTCGGAGTCGCGAATGACGATGTAGGGCACGGGGCCGAGAGCCAGGACGCCCAGGACGAACATAAACGGCCCGCCAATCAGCAGAATGCCGGCGTCCAGGACGTCGGGCAGAAGCGAAATGGCGCGCGCGGTCAACAGGGCACCCATCACCACGAAGAACACCGCGAACCAATACACGACACGGACCTTCATCCCTACCTCCGCTCGAGTCGAGCCACCGGAAGCCTCCCATTGTATCGACATCAGTCGACGCTTGGCGTGACTGAAGATGCCTCACTCGGGCGGTCCGGGTCGCGCCGGTGCGCGGCGCGCTCGGATTTGGGTTCAGCAGGCGGGGCCGAGTTTGGCCTGGATGGCCTCCGGGACCTTGACCCCGTCGCACACGCCGTCGGTGCCCGCGGCGACCGGGTTCCATCGGCCGGTGCCGGGGTCCATCTTGAACAGCACAAGCGTCGGGTCGGCGTTGCGCACGCGGGTGTAGGCCACCGACCAGCCTTGGTAGCACACCGGTTGCTCGAGCCCGTAGAGGCTCTTGTCGAGCTTGTTGACGATCTCGGGGGTGGCCTTGAGCCACTCGAACATCAGGTTCACGTCCGGCGGGCAGCCGTCGGAGGTTGGCGTTGCCGCGGGCGTGCTGGACGGCATGGCGCCCGGCGCCGAGGCGGGCGGGTTGGCGGTGGCGCTCGGGCCGGTGGCGGTGTTGGTGCCGTCGGCGCTGGTGCATCCGGTGACACCGGCGAAGGCGGCGGCGCAACCGAGAGCGAAGCGCATCAGTCTGAAATTCACAAGGCATTAACGCACGGCGATACTCTGCGATCCTAATTGGACGGATGTCGGCTTGGCGACATGGGTGGCGATCAGGCGGGCTTGACGGCGCGGATGCGCTCCACCGAGCCTGCCTTGAGCCGCTGCGACTCCACGATCTGGAGCCCGGCCGCCTCGACCAGCGGGCGCTGGCGGCGGGTGAAGTGCTCGCCGGCCACGCGGATGGTGACCCGCTCGAGGAGCCACTGCGCGGCGTAGATGGGCGGCCAGGTGCTGCCCACGTGGTCGAGCAGCAGCAGCGTGCCGCCGGGCCGCAGGACCCGGGCCATCTCGCCGATGGCCCTGGCGGGGTCGGGGATGCCGCACAGCGACAGGGCGCACACCACCGTGTCAAAGTCGTTGCCGGCGAACGCGAGCGCCTCGGCGTCGCCCTCGCGCAGGTCGGCCTGGATGCCGAGCCTGGCGGCACGTTGGCGGGCGATGTCGAGCATCGCGGGGCTGATCTCGATGCCGGTGATGTGCGCGCCGGCCGGGTAGTACGGCAGGTTTCGCCCGGTGCCGATGGCGACCTCCAGCACGCGGCCGGCGGCGCGCGAGCCGAGCCACTCCCGGCCGCCGCCAAACCAGGCCCGCTCGAGGAAGGCCATCTGCCGGTCGTATTCCGGCGCCATCCTGTCCCACACCTGGCGCTGCTTGTCGACGCTCACCGTGCCCATCCTTCCCCGCTCGACGATACAGTTCCCAGCGTGGATGCACCGGCGGATGGGCAGGTCGAGGTCTGGCTGGTGCGCACGGATCTTCCCGCGCCCGCGGTGTCCCGCCTCGAGACCGTCCTGGACGACGAGGAGCGGCAACGCGCCGGCACGCTGGGGTTGCCGGTGGACAGGTGTCGTTACATCGCGGCGCACGGTGCGGCCCGGCGGATCCTGGCGGCGCGCCTCGGCGTCCGGCCGGAGGAGATCCGCTGGCGCCGCGGGCCGCACGGCAAACCGGAGCTCGTTGACGGGCCGCAGGTCAACCTCTCCCACTCGGGCGGCCTGGCCGCGTTGGTGGTCGGCGGCGAGCGCCCGGTGGGTGTGGACATCGAGGAGCTGTCGCCGCGGCTGCGGCCGGCCCGCATGGCGGCCCGCTTCTACCCGGCCGACGAGGCGGCATATGTCGCCGAGTCCGATTCGCCGGCCGATGCGCTCGATCGCTTCGTGCGGCTGTGGGTCCGCAAGGAGGCGTGCGTCAAGGCGGCCGGCGGCCGGATCTTTCGAGGGCTTTCGCTGCCGGTGCGCTGCGACGTCGTCCCCGGCCCTTTCTTTTTGACCGATATTTCGGTACCGGATGGGTTCCGCGCGGCCGTGGCGCTCACCGGCGACCGTCCATACCGGACGGTGGTCCGGTGGTGGCCTGGGCTCACCGAGCCCGGCCGGGAGGTCGGCGGCCGCGCCGGGTGATACATTGCCGCCCGTGGATAGAGTCGTGCCCGAGATCGCCTCCATGCTGATCGAGGTGATGGGTGAGCAGGCGCCGATCACCCCGTCCACGATGCTCGAGCAGGATCTGCGGCTCGAGAGCATCGAGGTGGTGGCGCTGGGCGACCGCATGCGCGAGCGATGGGGCGAGCGCGTGGACCTGGCCGCTTTCTACGCGGGCCTGGACATCGAGCAGATCATCGCGCTGACCGTCGGCGACCTCGCGTCCTACGTATCGTCGGCGAACGCAGGCGTGAACGAGTGAATCATCAAATGGGGACTCGCCCATACCGCAACGGAGCGTAGCGGAGCGACTCCGAAGCTTGCGGAGGTGTCGGCATGAGCCGGTTTCTCTTTGTCGCGCCGCCCATCGCGAGCCATGTGCGCCCGGCCTCCGCGGTGTCGCAGGCGCTGCGGGCGCGCGGCGAGGAGGTCGCCTGGGCCGGGTCGGAGCGGTTCCTGCGCCCGCTGCTCGGCGATGGCGTCACCGTCTACCCGACCGGCATCAGGCTGTACCGGGACCTGCGCGCCGTGGACGGCACGGCCGCGCGGGCCTTCCTCGTGGAGTATGTGGCCCCGCTGGCCTGCTTCGTGCTGCGGGCGGTCGAGGAGGCGGTGGCGGCGTTCGAGCCCGATGTGCTGGTCGCCGACCAGCACGCGATCGCCGGTGCGCTGGTCGCCTACCGGCGTGGCCTGCCGTGGGCGAGCCTGCTGCCCGGCTCGAGCGGGCTGCTGGACCTGGCCACCAGGTCGTCCGAGGTGGACGCTTGGCTGGACGGCACGCTGGCCGCCCTCGCGCCGGACGTTCCGGCCGATCGGCGCAGCTGGCTGCTGTATTCGCCGCACCTGCGGATCGCCTTCACCACGCTGGCCTTGACCGGCCCGCTCGACCTGGACGACACAACGGTGCTCACCGGGCCAGCGCTGGGCGAGCGGCCCGACGATCCGCCGTTCGACCTGGGCAGGCTCGATCCGGCACGGCACACGGTGCTGGTGACCGTCGGCACGCTCAATGTCGAAATATCCGCTGATTTCTATGCACGTGTCGCCGAGGCGTTGGCGCCGCTCGGGGACCGGGTGCAGGCGATCGTGGTCGCGCCGCCCGGCGTGCTCGCGGATCCGCCGGGGCACATCCTGGTCGCGCCGCAGGTCCCGATGCTCGCGCTCATGCCGCACGTCCAGGCCGTCGTCGGGCACGGCGGCATGAACACCGCCGGCGAGGCGCTCGCGCACGGCACGCCGCTCGTCGTCGCACCCATCACGCTCGACCAGCCGACCACTGCTGCGCAGGTGGCGGCGTGTGGCGCGGGCATCCGGGTCGACTTCGACAAGGCGACCCCCGATGAGCTGCGGGCGGCGATCCTGGCCGTGCTCGAGGAACCGTCCTATCGGGACGCCGCGCACCGGATCCGCGAATCCTTCCGTGCGGCGGGCGGCGCGGCCGCCGCGGCCGAACATTTGCAACGCCTGGCCCATCGCGGATGAACCGTTCGGCCATTGATGGGGAGGTCGAAATATCTACGCTGATAAACGTGTTCGAGCACGATATCCGTAAGCGCCTGTATCACACGGTCAGGCTCATCCGCCGGTTCGAAGAGCGCGCCATCGAGCTGGTCCGTGCGGGCGTCATCCCCGGCGGGATACACCCATATATCGGCCAGGAGGCGGTGGCGGCGGGCGTGTGCGCGGCCCTGGACGACGGCGACATCGTGCTGAGCAATCACCGCAACCATGGGCACGCGCTGGCCAAGGGCAGCGAACCCCGCGGCGTGATGGCCGAGCTGACCGGGCGGATCACCGGCGTCGACCGGGGCCGGGCCGGTTCTCTACATATATCGGATTACGCGAAGGGCCTGTACGGAGCCACGATCACGGTCGGGCACGGCGCGGCGATCGCCACCGGTGTGGCCTGGGCGGCGTCGCGCGGCGGGACGGGCCGCGTGGTGGCGAGCTTCTTCGGTGACGGCGCGATGAACCAGGGCGCGCTGCTGGAGGCGTTCAACCTCGCGGCGCTCTGGCAGGTACCAAAAATATTTGTCTGTGAAAACAACGGCTATGCCACGACGCAGCCGGTCGGCACCTCGTCGGCCGGGTCCATCACGGCCCGGGCCGAGGCCTTCGGCATCCCGGCCGAGACCGTGGACGGCATGGACCCGGAGGCCGTGCTCGAAGCGGCGCGGCGGGCCGTGGACCGGGCGAGATCCGGCGGCGGGCCGACGCTGCTCGAACTCATGACATACCGCTACGATGCCCACCACACGTTCGAGTATTTCGTCCGGCTGCGCTACCGCACGGACGAGGAAATCGCCCGCTGGCGGGAGCGGGATCCCTTGACACTGCAAGGATCCCGGATCCCGGACCCCGTGCGGGAACGCATCGACCAGGAGATCGAGGACGTGCTCGATGACGCCGTGCGCTTCGCGCAGGACAGCCCCAAACCCGACCCCGCCGACGCCCTCGACCACCTTTACGCCACGGGACTGCGGCCACGCGCCGGGGTGGTGAACTGATGCCAAGGCTGTCATATCTCAAGGCGCTCAACCGTGCTCTCGGCGACGAGATGGAGCGCGACCCGTCGGTGTTCGTGCTCGGCGAGGACGTCAACCACGCGATCACCAATGTCGCCGCCGGGCTGTTCGGCCGCTTCGGCCCGGACCGGATCGTGGAGACCCCGCTGTCCGAGCAGGCCGTGGCCAACGTGGCCACCGGCGCCGCGCTTGCCGGCCGCCGGCCGGTCGTCGAGTTCGCCATACCGTTCCTGCTCCAGCTGGTCTTCGAGCAGGTCGTCAACCAGGCGCAGAAGTTCTCCGTGATGAGCGGCGGCCAGGCGCGGGTGCCGGTGACATATCTCGTCGCCAGCTCCGGCTGGCGCCCGGGCTGGGGCGGGCAGCATTCCGATCAGCCGCACGGGCTGTTCGTCCACAGTGGAGTCAAGACCGTCATGCCGACCACGCCGACGGACGCCTACGGGCTGCTGATCTCGGCGATCCGGGATGACGATCCGGTGGTGTTCATCGCGCCCAGGCAGGCGCTGGACATCCGGGAAAACGTGGAGTTCGCCGACCTCGTGCCGGTGCCGCTCGGGTCGGCGCGGATCCACCGCCCCGGGCAGGACGTGACCGTTGTCGCGATCGGACACCATGTGCACGACGCGATCGCCGTCGCCGACACGCTCGCCGACGAGGTGTCGGTGGAGGTGTTCGACCCGCGGACGCTGTACCCGTTCGACTGGGCAGCGCTCGCGGAGTCGCTGTCGCGCACGGGCCGGCTCGTGGTCATCGACGACGCCAACCGCTCGTGCGGCGTGGCGGCCGAGATCCTGGCCACGGCCGCCGAGGAGATGCCGCTCGTCGCGCCGCCGAAGCGGATCACCCGGCCGGACGGCGCGGTCGTCGGGATCAACGCCGAGCTCGACGTCGCGCTGCAGCCCAACCGGGATCAGCTCGCGACCGCGATCCGCCAGGTGTTCAAGAGTTGACCGCTACTGCTCGTGGTGTCGTTGGCGCATGAGAAACTTGCGCACCTTGCCGGTCGGACCAAGGATGATCTCTTCATCCGGTACGACGACGACCTTGCGCAGCGTGGCGGCCACCGGCCCGGGCAGCGCGGCCCGCACGCGCTCGGTGAGGTCGGCGGTGAGCTCAGCGCCCGGGTCGTGCATCTGGAGCAGCACGTCGGTGACGACGGTCTCGGCCACGGTGATCGCCACGACCGTGCAGTCGCGCACCTCGGGGCACTCCGCTAGCACGCGCTCCTCGGTCAACGCCGTGTAGAGCCATTCGCCTTTGCCCAGATCGACCGCGTCCACGGCGCGGTCCACGTGGTAGTGGTAGCCGTCGGCGTCGCGATACATGAGATCGCCGGTGATGTATCGGTCGCCCACCCACTGCTGATACCAGTACGCATGGTTGTTCCAGTATCCGACCGCGACGGTCGGCGACTTCAGCCCGAGATGGCCGACCTGCCCGACCGGCACCTCCTCGCCGGTCGACAGGTCCAGCAGCGCCACGTCGGCGAAGACGTGCGGCTTGCCCACGCACCGGCCGTAGCGCTCGGTGTCGCTGCGATGCGTGATGAAGAACGCGGAGTGGCCCATCTCGGTGGAGCCGATGCCGTCGATGAAACTGGATCCGGGCACGCGGGTGACGCCGTCGCGGGTGACCACCTCGCGGCTGCCCACCGCCACCAGGCGCCGGATGTGTGCCTCGTGCGCGCAGTCGCCGGTGTTGAACCAAAGCGCGACCGAGTCGAGAGCGCGCTGGGTCAGGTCAAACCGGGCCAGCTCCGACCATGTGACCGCAAACCCGAAGACGCCCTCGGGCCGCCACCGCTCGATGGCGTCGAGCACGACCTCGCCGTCGTCCTGCCGGGACAGCCACAGCAGCTCCGCCCGGTTGCACAGGGCCTGGTTGATCGCGCCGATGCCGGCCGCGTGCGGCGCGGGCAGGGCGGAAAGGACCCGCTGCGTGCCCCGGGCCACCGGCACCGAGAGCCGGATGCGCCGGGTCGCGGCGAACAGTGTGCTGTGCGAGTGCACCACCGCGGTCGGCATCCGCGTGGTGCCGGATGAGTGGCTCACCACGATCGGATCGTGGGCGTGGTGCCGGTAGGGCTTGGGCGCGCCCGCCGGATCGGCCTGGCCGAGCTCGGCGACGTCGCCGAGGATCGGCGCGTCCAGGTCATGGCCTGCCAGCACCTCGCGGTGCGCGGCGTCGGTGAGCATGCCCGCCGCCCGCAGCCGGCGCAGGTATTCGGCCGCGATGTCGCCCGGCAGGTTGGGGTTCATGAAGGCCGGGATCGCCCCGAGCCAGTTGCACGCCAGGAAGTTGAGGAACAGATCGGCCGGCGACGCGACATAGATGGCCACCGGGTCGTGCGGCTTGATCCCCCGCCGGTGCAGCCAGGCGGCCCTGGCCAGCACGCGCTCGTGCAACCCGCCGAGCGTCAGGTCCTGCCAGGCCGGATGGCCGTCGACATCGACGTCGAAGGTCAGCCCGGGACCGCTGAGGTCGGCACCATGCTCCAGCAGCTTGGGCAGCACGTTGCCGGCGCCCAGATCTGGATCCGCGACGAGCGCGGCTCGAATGTTCTTGGTAGTCAACATTTGGCGGGAGATTAGCAACGCGTGATGCCGGGTGCAACGGTAGATCGACGTATTTGCAATAGCCAAGCGATTGATTGCCATACTCAAATGCCGTGACGTACCGTGACGCGACCACTGAGGGTCAATAACACGTGGATGGTTCGCCTTGGATCTGAACCAGGCGGTTGAGCGCTACTACGACAGTACGATCGACCTTTACGAAGGGCTGTGGGGCGAGCACGTCCACCACGGCTACTGGGATATAGGCGAAAGCCCCGCCGCCAGCGGCCCCGACCGGCACGCCGCGTCCGACCGCACGGTCGGCGAGCTGGCCGCGTTCGCCGGGATCCCGGCCGGGTCCTATGTGCTCGATGCCGGGTGCGGCATCGGCGGCCCGGCGCTGTATCTCGCCCGCCGGCTGGGGTGCCGCGTGGAGGGGATCACGCTCAGCTCGCAGCAGGTCGTCCGGGCGGAGCAACGCGCGCGCGAGGCCGGCCTGTCCGACCAGGTCAGCTTCCGGCAGATGGATGCGGTACAGACCGATTATCCGGAGGGGACCTTCGACGCGGTGTGGGCGCTGGAAAGCCTGGAGCACATCCCGGATCGGGCCGCGTTCCTGGCGGAGGCGCTGCGGGTGCTGCGGCCGGGCGGCGTCCTGGCGGTGAGCACGTGGTGCACGCGCGACGGGCAGCTCGACAACGCCGCCGAGGACCTGCTGAGCAAGATCTATAAGCGCCAGGCCATCCCCGGCCTGCCGCCGTTCGGGTTCTACGACCAGTCCTGCCGCGCCGTGGGCTATCAGGAGGTCCGGGTCGCGGACTGGACCGCGTTTGTGCGCAACACGTGGGACACCGACTTCTCCAGCGTCGACGACCAGGACGCCACGTTCCTGCGCGACGTGGCGCGAGAAAAGGGCCACGACGTGCTTCGCTTCTTCTACGCCATACCACTGATGAAGCGGGCATACGACGAGGGCGTCATGCATTACGCGGCCGTCGCCGCCAGGAAGCCGTGACGCGCTTCCTGTTCCACTCCCTGCCGCTGACCGGTCACGTGTATCCGATCGCGGCGGTAGCGCACGAGCTGGCCCGGCGCGGTCACGACGTGGCCTGGGTCGGGGCGGAGGGTATCCTGCGCCCGCTGATCGGCCCGCAGGCGCAGGTCTACCCGACCGGCCTGCGCCTCTATCGCGGCGAACGGCGCGACTTCGGCATGAACGCCACCAAGTCCCGGTGGGAGGACTACATCGTCCCGCACACCAAGTTCACGCTGGGAGCCATCCGGCGGGCGGTGGACGAGTACGGTCCCGAGGTCATGGCCGTGGACCAGCACGCGATGGCGGGAGTCCTTGCCGCGCACCAGGCCGGGGTGCGCTGGGCCACGCTGGCCCCGACGTCGATGGAGATCACCCGGCCGTACGCGATCGCACTGCCCAAAGTGGACGCCTGGATCCACGGGCTCATGGGGTCGCTGTGGACCAAGGCGGGACTGCCCGGCGCGCCACCGCACGATCTGCGCTTCTCCCCGCACCTGGTGATCGCGTTCACCGGCGAGGCGCTCACCGGCGCCGTGGATGGAGCGATCCTGGTCGGCCCGGCGCTGACCACACGCCCGTCCACAGTGGACTTCCCGTGGGACTGGCTGGACCCGGGCCGGTCGCACGTCCTGGTCACCGTGGGCACGCTGGCGCTGGACATGGCGCAAAGCTTCTACGCACGGGTGGCCGACGCGGTCGCGCCGCTGGGCGATCGGCTGCAGGTCATCATCGTCTCGCCGGAGCCGCTCGCCCCGTCGGCAAACATCCTTGTGCGGCAACAGGTGCCGATGCTCGAGTTGCTGCCGCACCTGGACGCCGTCGTCACGCACGGCGGCCTGAACACGGTCTGCGAGGCGCTGGCGCATGGCGTGCCGCTCGTCGTCGCCGCGATCAAGTCGGACCAGCCCATCAACGCGGCCCACGTCGTGGCGGCGGGAGCGGGCGTGCGTGTCCGATTTGGACGGTCGACCCCGGTCGAGCTGCGCGACGCCATCCTGGACGTGCTCGACGAGCCCTCGTACAAGAAAGCCGCGGAAAGGATCCGGGATTCCTTCCGGGAAGCGGGCGGCGCTGTGGCCGCGGCCGACCATCTGGAGCTTTTGGCATGAACTTTGAGGAATTCGAGCGTGTGCCCGTCCCGTTCGCGGGCGAAGGCAGCGGCACCGGCGAGCTGACCTGGACCCAGCAGGCCATCTGGACCGACATGTTGCGGGCCGAGATCTCGCTCGCGATGACCGCGGTCAGGAAGCTGGATCCGGGGGCGACGGTGGACGAATTCGTCGACGAATACCGCTTCTATCTCAACCGCTATCAGGCGATGCGCACGCAGCTGCGCTTCGAGCCAGATGGGCGCCCGACTCAGGTGGTCCACGCCTCGGGCACGGCCGAGATCAGGATTTACGAGGTCGGCGACGGGGATCCGGAGGAGGTCGCCACCTACCTCGCCGACAACTACGGCTTCGCCCGCTTCGACTACGAGCGGGACTGGCCGATGCGGCTGATGCTCCTGCGGCACGACGGCGTGCTCACGCATGCCGTGATGGCCATCGCGCACCACATGGCCGACTCCACGGCCGCGATGGCGATGTTTGAGGACCTGCGCGACCGCGACCCCGTGACCGGCGAGCCGCAGCGGCCGCCCGGGATCCAGCCGTTGGAGCAGGCCCTGCTGCA
>JBIOYB010000369.1:0-69235 GCA_044869915.1 Allorhizocola sp. | reverse complement strand
CTGCTGGAACGCGCCCTCGTCGGTGAAGTGCCACACCATCCACGGCTCCGGCACCAGCCCGAGCGCCTCCTCCGCGTACCGCA
Source organism: Allorhizocola sp. (assembly GCA_044869915.1). Taxonomy (GTDB): domain Bacteria; phylum Actinomycetota; class Actinomycetes; order Mycobacteriales; family Micromonosporaceae; genus Allorhizocola. The sequence continues at coordinate 69,152 of JBIOYB010000369.1, read as the reverse complement.
TGAGCTTGTCGGTCAGCGCGGCGCGCTCGGCATCGTCCTCCGCGTCGGTCACGAGCTGCCCAAGCGTGGTGACCAGGCCGTAGTGCGCGTAGAGCTGGTCGTAGTCGGAGAAGCGGGCGCCCGGCAGGCAGAGCGCGAGCGCCCCCTCGAAGCTGCTCACCGCCTCGGCCGGGTCGCCGGTGATCCGGCCGCCGCCCTCTTTGACGAGCTCGTGCACGGCCCGCCAGTTGGGGTCGTCGACGTCCTTGGTCCGCCTTTCTACGTTTCGCAGGTCGATGCGGACCTGCGGAAACGTGTCGCGCAAACGGTCGAGTGTGCGCCCGTCGAGCTTGGTGTATTGCAGGTCGGCGAACTCGAGCTGCCGCAGCCCGTAGAACGACTCCGGCAGCGTCTTCAGGTCGTTGAACGACAGGTCCAGCCGGCGCAGGTTGGGCATGGCGGCGAACGCGTCATCGGGCAACGCCGTCAGCGCCTTGCGGCCATCGTTCTTGCCCCACCGGTCGATGCCCAGCTCCTCGAGCGTGGTGATGCGCCACACGCCGTCCAGGAGGTCATGGGTGGGGTGGCGGTTGGTGTTGCCGCTGCGACCGTCCATTCGCAACACTCGCAGCCGCGGCAGCTGCGCGAGGTCGGGCAGCCGCCTGACGAAGCCGAGGGCGGCGTCGAGGTGCAGCTCCTCCAGCTCGGTGAGCGCGAGCAGCTCGTCGGGCACCTTGCCGAGGATCGCCAGCGACAGGTTGAGCTTGCGCAGGCGCGTCAGGCGGGTCACGGCCATGGGGAAGCCGGTGCGGCATTCCAGCCGATACAGATCCAGTTCGACCAATGTGGACAGCCGGGACAGCGCGTCCGGCACGGGGCACTCGAGATCGCCGGCGCGCAACACCTCCAGCGACGGCAGGTCGCCGAGCTCGTCGGGCACCGCCTCCAACCGGTTGCCGGAGATGTCGAGGACCCGCAGGTTCTTCAGCCCGCCGATGGCTGGGGTCAGCTGCTCCAGCCTGAGGTCGGACAGGTCCAGCTCCTCCAGCGCGGCCAGCTCCGCGATGCGCTCGGGGATGCCCGGCAGATCGGAATTGCCCGCCAGCGACAGCTTGCGCAGGTTGGGCAGGGCGAACAGCTGCTCGGGGAACTCGCGCAGGCGCTTGTTGGACAGGTCGACCTCGGTCACGTCGTCGGCGTGGGCCAGCATCGCGTCCAGCTTGGCGAGGGCGGCCAGGTGGGTGGGCCTGGCGTGGGGCCGCAGGACCTCACGGCCTTGCTGCAGCGCGTCCTCAATTTTGTACTCATCGGCCCGCCCGTCCTCGTCCAGCAGGTCGGGCAGGACGATGGTGTCCAGGTCGTCGTCGGTGAAGTCGACCGGGCAGGTCGTGCGGTAGGGGTCGGCGACGAGCAACGCTTCCGGCTGGCTCCCGAAGCTCAGGTTGAAGTAGAGCGTGCTCACGACGAGCTTGGCCCGGGTGGCGCCGTGCACCTCCAGAAACCCGCCGTCGTCGCCGTGGTGGCCCTGGATGCCGTTGTCCACCAACAGGTCGCCCCGCACGACGAGGGTGGGGCAGCCGCGCAGCAGCACATTGCGGGCCCGCAGGGTGCCGGTGACGAGCAGGAAGTTGCCGCCGCTCCAGTCCCACCAATCGACGTCGCCGTCGACGGTCAGGTCGCCGTCGACGATCGTGTTGTATGGCACCCAGTCGCCGTCCGACTCGGCGCCGAAGTCGCCGGCCACGTGCAGGTCGCCCTCGTACAGCCGGATCTCCTGCTCGTCGGTGAACTCCTGGTATGGATATTCCACGTCGTCGGAGACCTCGTAACGCTCCTCGGCCTCTTCGGCGCTGATGATGCGGTACCCGGACGGCGATGCATTGGCGTCGGTCATAACGGCTGAGGATACGACCAACGGCGGACACTGTTCCTGTGGACCCCCGCGCGGTGCTGGCCGCCCGCAACAATGCGCAATGGTGCGACCAGGTTTGCCGCGCGCACGGCATCGACACGGCGTTTGAACCGGCCGCATGGTTTGCCCGCCGCCGTTCGCCACCGCTTTACCCCGACGCGGTGACGCTGCGCGAGGACGTGACCGCCGGCGATCTGCTGGCCCGCGTCGACGGCTCGGCCGGGTGCTCCATAAAGGACAGTTTCGCCTCCGTCGATCTGTCCAGTGACGGCTTCACGTTGCTGTTCGAGGCACAGTGGATCTTCCGGGAGCCCTCGCGCGGACCGGCCGGTGGCCCCCTGCGCTGGACGGCGACGCGGGCGGGCAACCTCGGGACGGCCCTGCTGCTGGCCCACGACGGCGGCAAACCGGTCGCGCGGCTGGTCGCCAGCCGGGGCGCGGGCGCGGTCGGGCTGACCCACATGTTCACGGCCGGGCCCGACCCGGAGGAGGTGTGGGCCGGGGCGTGTGCCGCCGTCGGCGCCTGGTCGCCCGGGCTGCCGGTGGTCGGCTACGAACGGGGCGAAAACCTGCGGGCCGCCTACCGCGCCGGCTTCGCCGGTGTCGGCCCGTTACGGGTCTGGATCAAGGCGTAATGAACACTTGATTCTTTAGTAACACATGTGCATTATCACCGGTGTGGACCTGATCGTTGCCGAGCCCGCGCAGGATCGCCGGGTGCGCCGCTCACGCGCCGCGCTCATGCGGGCCGCGCTCGCCCTGGTCACCGAGCGCGGCACGGCGGCCGTCGCGCTCTCCGACATCGCCGAGGCGGCAGACGTGAGCCGGAGGGTGGCCTATCAGCACTTCGGCGATCGCGACACGCTGCTGCTGGAGGCCGGCCTCGACCTGGCCCGGCGGGAGTTGCTGCCACGCCTGGCCGACGGCCCGCATACGACGACAACCGGACGCGAGCGGGCGCTCGCGGTGTCCCGGCACTTCGCCGACCACCGGGTGTTCTACCGAGCCCTGCTGACCGGGTCGTGCGCGTTCGCCCTGGACCGGGGGCTGATCAGCCTGCTCCTGCCGGTCAACCGGCAGGGCATCCAGCGGCTGCACGGCGACCGGCTCGCCCCGCGGGACATCGACGATCTCGCCACCTTCCTGACCGGGGGCGCGTCCGCGTTCATCTCGACCTGGGTCGTGGAGGGCGCGGACCCGCTCGATCCCGAGGCGTTCACCGACCGCCTGCTGCGCACGACTTCCCTCCTATTGAGCGAGGATCGCCGATGAACCTGATCAGTCAACTCCTCCAGCGCAGGCTCGAGCTGTCCCCGCCGATCACACGAGACCTGGTCCTTCAGCGGGATCTTCGGGTGCCGATGCCCGATGGGGTCGTCCTGCTCGCCCACCGGTGGGCGCCACGGTCCGGCGGGGACGGCCTGCCGGTCGCGTTGATCCGCACGCCATACGGCCGGGGCGGGCCCTTCGGCATGCTCATGGCCCGGCCGCTTGCGGAGCGCGGATACCAGGTGCTGATCCAGAGCGTGCGGGGTGGGTTCGGCTCGGGCGGCAGCCTCGACCCGATGCGGCAGGAGCGCGCGGACGGCCTGGCGACCCTCGACTGGGTGGTGAAGCAGCCCTGGTCCGGCGACGCGATCGTGCTGTTCGGCCTGAGCTATCTGGGCTATGTGCAGTGGTCGGTCGCCGACCGGCTCCCGCCGCAGGTCAAAGCGATGGTCGCGCAGGTGACCGAGTCGGCGCTGACGCTTGAGTTCCTGCGCGCCGACGGCATGTCGCTGGAGACGCCGTTCGGCTGGGGCGTGCTGGTCGGCACGCAGGAGCGCCGCCTGGCGATGTTGCGCCAGCCCGTACAGACGAAAAAGACGGCCCGGGCATTGTGGACGCTTCCGCTCAACCGGGCCGACGTCGCCGCGATCGGCGAACCGTCGCAGTACATACAGGACATCCTCGCCCACGACGCCGAATCGCCGCACTGGCAAGGCGTCGACCACCGTGACCGGGTGGCGGAGGTGAGCGTGCCGGTCAGCTCGATCGGCGGGTGGTACGACATCTTCCTGCCCGGCCAGCTGCGCGACTTCCGGATCCTGCAGGACGCGGGGCGCCCGGCGCGGCTGACCGTGGGGCCGTGGACCCACATCGCCATCAACAACGTGGCATTCAACGAGGCCCTCGAGTTTGGGCTCGCCCACGCGCGCGGCGAACAGCCGGCACCACGCCCACCGGTCCGGCTGTATGTCATGGGCCAGGACGCCTGGCGCGACTTCGACTCATGGCCGCCGCAAGGCTATGCGCCGCAGCGGTTTTACCTGCAGCCCGGCGGTGGGTTGGCCGGCGACGCTCCGGCCGAGTCCGAACCCGACCGATACCGCTATGACCCGGCCGACCCGACCCCGGCGGTCGGCGGCGTGCGCATGGTCAAGGACAGCGGGCGGGTCGACAACACCGCGCTGGAGGCCCGGCCCGATGTGCTCACCTACACCACGCCCGCCCTCGGCGAGGACGTGGAGATCATCGGCGAGGTCGGCGCCGAGATTTGGTTCCGCTCCAGCCTGCCCCACGCCGACGTGTTCGTCCGGCTGTGCGACGTCGACCCGGACGGGCGCTCGTGGAACGTCTGCGACGGCCTGATCAGCCTGACCGGCGCCGACCAACTCACCCGCGCCGAGGTGCGGCTGTGGCCCACCGCCCATCGCTTCAAGCGCGGGCACCGCATCCGGGTCCAGGTCTCCAGCGGCGCCTTCCCCCGCTATGCCCGCAATCCCGGCACCGGGCAGCCACTCGCCACCGCCACAATGCTTCTGGCCGCCGACCAAACCGTCTACCACGACCCGGCCCACCCGTCCGCGATCGTCCTGCCGGTTGGCCGATAATAGTCGGATGCAGGTAGCCGTGGTCACGTTCGACGGGTTCAACGAGCTCGACAGCTTCATCGCTTCCGCGCTGATCAACCGCTGCCGCAAGAACGGTTTGGAGGCCTTCATCACGACGCCGACGCCGGTGGTCACGTCGATGAACGGCGTCGAGGTGACCGGGCAGCGCCCGATGGAGTTCGTGACCGAGGCCGACGCCGTGCTGATCGGCAGCGGGGTCAAGACGCGAGACGTGGTCGCCGACGACCGGCTGATCTCCAGGCTGCCGCTCGACCCTTCGCGGCAGCTGATCGGTGCGCAGTGCTCCGGCGCGCTGGTGCTGGCGCGCCTGGGGCTGCTGGGTGACATGCCGGCTTGCACAGACATGGTGAGCCGGCCCTTTGTCGAAGCCTGCGGCGTCACCGTGCTGGACGCACCGTTTCACGCCGAGGGCAACATCGCCACGGCGGGCGGCTGCCTGGCGTCACAATATCTCGGCGCATGGGTGATCACCCGAATGCTCGGGGAGGACGCCGCGCGCGGTGTCATTGACTACGTGGCTCCGGTCGGCGAAAAGCCCGAGACTGTCGAGCGCGCCATGCGTGCCATCCGGGCGGGCGAGGTCGCGCTGCGCTGAGATCCGACCCGAGCGGCCCGACCGTGTTGGAGCGGGATCAGCCGCACCGCGCCGACCGTGGCGCCCGCCACCCGCTCACGCGCGGCCTCCGATCGCGAATGCTCGACGAGGTACGCGCGGATTTCCTCGACGATCCCGGCCGGTACCTCTCCTTCGGCGAGCGGACCGCGCTGGAGGAACTCGGCGACGGGCTGAAAGCCGATCGAATACCCGCCGCCGATAATGGGATCGTCGCCCCAACCGGTGTACGACAGCCCGTTCGCCCGCAAGGTGATGGTCTTTTCCACGTTGCCGATGTGGGGATCCTCGCCCGCGTCCCAACGCCAAGATCTCTCGGCCCGCACATCCGCCTCCCGTCGCGTCCTGCCCGCGCCCGAAGGTACCGCAACCGGCCCACCGCCCGCGGCCAGTGATCCACGGCGATAGGATCACGGGATGGTCCGCGAGTTGCTGGCTCAGGTCGCCGCCGCCGACCCGGAGTTGGCGCAGTTTGCCGCGTCCGGGCATCGTTATCGGCTCAATCCGCCGGTGGATGAGGCCACGCTGGCCCGGGCCGAGACCGCGATCGGGGCGCCGCTACCCGACGACTACCGGCATTTCGTTTGCGACATCGGCGATGGTGGCGCAGGCCCCTACTATGGTGTGCTTCCGCTGGGCGGGGCGCTCGACCGGCTCGAGCGGGCGCTTGGATCGCTGGACTCGCTGGGCAAGGACTGCCCGCTGACCACCGATGTGGACTTCGAAGAGCTGACCGGCAAGCCGCCGGAAGAGCTGAGCGAGGTCTACTCGGACCGGCCGTGGCTCGACGGCCGGCTGCCCATTGTGGACTATGGCTGCGGTGCCTGGTTTTCCTTGGTCGTGCGTGGGCCGCGACGCGGCACCGTCTGGCTGGACAGCACCGACGACAGCACCGGGCTCTATTGCCTCGAGGTCGGCTTCCTCACCTTCTATCGGCGGTGGCTCGACGACGTGGCTGCGCGGGCCGCGTTGGGCGAGGCCTACTCGCCCAACGCGCATTACTCGTTCCTGCAGTATGGTGACAACCCGCGCTATCGGCTCGCCTGACCTATTTGGTGAGCTGACGGGCGCGCTTGACCGCCTCCACGATGCGGGTGCCGCGCCGGGTGAAGCCGAGCTCGGCGATGGTCTCGGTGATGACCTCTTCCTCGGTGCGGTTGAGCCCGTCGCTCTCCACCCACTTGACCAGCTCGGCCAGCACGTGGTCGGGCAGGTCGGTGATGGCATCGAACGGCGGCAGCTCGGGCTTGGGCCCGCGCGTCTTGAGCTGCGGCGGCTTGTCCACCACCACTTCCTCGACGGCGGGCACCGGCTCGGGCTCCTGCGCGAGCGCCTCCTCATAGGCCCGCACCACGCGCGCGATCTCGCCCTCCCGGTCGGCGAACCAGTCGATCGACCAGATCCTGTGGTATCGCCAGCCCAGCCGCTCCAAATGCTGCTGCCGCAGGCGATCGCGGTCTCGTGCCGTCGGGCTGGAGTGGTAGCGCGTGCCATCGGTCTCGATCGCCAGGTGCTTGGCCGCGAAGTCGACGCCGAAGCGGGCCTCGACCGGAACCCCCGCCTCCACAAGGCGGTCGCGCACCTCGGCCTCGAACGCGTTGACCGTCGCATTGCGACTGTCCGAGATGCCGCCGAGTTGCACATATTCCAGATAGGACCGCAGCAGCTGCGCGCCTGCCGCCTTGAGCTTGTTGGGATCCATGTCCAGGAACGTGAACGAGCTGACCAGCGTGAGCCGTCGCTTGGCCCGCGTCACGGCGACGTTGAGCCGGCGCTCGCCGCCCTTCTGGTTCAACGGGCCGAACAGGTAACGCATGCGGCCGTCGGGCCCCTTGGAATAACCGACCGACATGATGATCGCGTCGCGCTCGTCGCCCTGGACCCGTTCGATATTTTTGATGAAGTATGGCTCGAGCCCGGACTCGGTGAAGAACGCCGCCAGCTCGGGCCGCTTGGCCAGCGCCTTGTGCAGGGCGGCGTCGATCAGGTCGGCATGCTTGACGCCCATCGTGATGACGCCGAGCGACTCGTTGGGCCGCTGCTCGGCGTGCTCCAGGATCAGGCGCACGACGGTGTCCACTTCGGCCGATGTCGAGCTTCCCCTTGGCGGATCCGCGGTGTCGGCGGTCCGCCGGGGAAACTCGATTTCGGACTCGCCCTCGCCGGCGAGCACGTGACGCAGACAGTCGAGCGTGTCGGCGCCCGGGAACGTCACGAGCTCGTTGCCGTTGGGCGCGTAAATGTGCCGGTTGCTGAACGCGATCAGGCGCTCGTCGCGGCTGCGATAGTGCCACGACAGGTGCCGGACCTGGCGCAGCGGCAGCGTGTTGGCGAACGACTGCAGCAGCGACTCGATGTCGTCGGTGGGCAGCGTCTCCTCGGGCTCGACATCGTCGGTCAGATCGACCGGCGCCCGGTCGAAGAACGACGTCGGCGGCAGCTGGTGCTCGTCGCCCGCGACCACGATCTGCCGCCCGCGCATGATGGCCGTGATGGCGTCGACCGGCTCGACCTGGCTCGCCTCGTCGAAGATGACGACGTCGAACAGCGTCTGCGCCGGCAGCACCTGGCTGGCCAGCAGCGGGCTCATCGCCCAGCACGGCTTGAGCGCGGTCAGCGCCTGCGGCGCCTGCTCGAACAGCTTGCGCACGGTCAGGTGGCGTGCCTTTTTGGCCGCCTCATTGCGCACCAGCCGCTGCTGCTCGGGGAACTCGTCCAGCACGCGGATCATGTGCATGGCGGCGGCATGGCGCACGCGTGCCGCCGCGAGCGCGAGGTGCTCGGCGTCGGCCGCGCGGAACTCGCCCGCCCGCTCGTGCAGCACCGAGCTCTGGAAGCGAGCCAGGTGCTCGTCGCTGAAGCGCACCTCGTCCAGGATGGAGCTCAGCCACGCGTGGTCGAACTCGTCGGCGCTCGCGAACGTCCCGTATGGACCGATCACGGCCAGCAACTCGTTGCGCCGCACGGCATCCAGCAGCCCGCGCTGATCGGGCGCGAGCGAGGTCAGCCGCTCGGTGAGGTCTTCGACCGGCAGGACGGCGTGCAACTGCCGCAGCGTCTCGACCGCCTGCCCCAGCGACTCCTGTGCCTCGGGCAGCGAGGCGGCCACGCGCGGGCCGCCGCCGTCGACGGCCACCCGGCTCCAGCGCGACCGCTGATCGGCGACCTGGGCGGCCACCGCGCGCAGATCCTTCACCCTTCGCAGGGCCAGCGCGCGCATGCGCCGCTTGGTGCGCCACCGGTCGAGGAACCCGTCCCAGCGCGACAGGTCGGCCTCGTAGATCTCGGGCTCGAACGCCTCCAACGTCGCCTGCACGTCGGAAGCGAGCTGCACCGCCTGCTGCATGGCCGAAATGTTGTTTGCCGGCGCGAACCCCAGCTCCGCCACCAACCGTGCCACGGCCTGCTGTGCCCGCGGCCACTGCACGACCGCCTGCCCGGCCCAGCCGTAGGCAGCCTGCGCCGACGCCCGGTCGGCGATGGTGGTCTCGAGCCACGCCGTGGTCGTCGGGATGCGCGCCAGCTCGGCCACTGCCGCGCGCACCCGGTGCACGGTCTCGCCGTGCAGGCCCCGCAGCGACTCGCCCGACCACCGCACGGGCGTCGGCGGCAGGCCCACCAGGCCGGCCTGCATGTTGTAGACCGAGAAGCCCCACGGCTCGCGCGGCAGGTGCATCGCGGCGTGGTGGCGCACGAGCGCGTCGCGCGACAGGCCCAGCCGCCGCGCGTTGTCGTCGGTGGACGGTTGCGCCTCGGTGCGCGCCCGATGCAGCCGCGCGTCGAGCGAGCGGGCCAGCTCGCGCCGGCTCTGCTGCTCGCCGTGCAGGTTGTGCACCAGGTCGTCGAGGCCGACGTGCTGCAGGCGATCCAGCACGGCGTCGATGGCCGCGCGCTTCTCGGCGACGAACAGCGCGGTGCGCCCGTTGGCCGCCAGCGCGGCGATGATATTTGCGATTGTCTGGCTCTTGCCCGTGCCCGGAGGGCCCTTGATGACAAGGTGGTGTCCCGACAGCACTGAGTTGACCACGCGGCTCTGCGACGAATCTGCATCTAAAACTATAAATTCGTCGGCCGGCGAGACGTGGTCGGGCACGTCGACGCTCAAATCGTCAGGCGCCGCAAGGTTTGTCAGCGCCTCGCGGTCGCCGGCGAGCGCCGAGATCACGTCATGGCCGGCCATCACCTCGTGTGAATCGCCTATGTCGTCGACCATGGGCAGCTTCGCGTAGGTGAAAGTGCCGATCAGGTGACGCCGCTCGATGGCGAACCCCGGCACGTCCAGCGCGGCCTTGGCGAGATAGTCGAACAAATCGTCCGGTGAAAGCTCCTCAAGCTCCTCCTGCGCGATCGACACGCCGAAGTCCTTGCTCAGCTTGTGCAGCAGCACCGGGTTGACCGACGGCTCGGGATCGGCGTCGAGAATGAAGTCAAGATGCAGCGCGGAGGCCGGCCTGACCGCGAGCCGTTGCAGCAGAACGGGAGCGCGCGGGGTGCGGCCCGGCTCCTGCCATGTGGCAAGGCCGGTGACCAGGTAGCCCACCTCGACACCGCGCTCCTCGGCCCACATCCGCATGTGTGTGCGCACCGCGCGCATCCGCTTCATCGCGTCGGCATGCGCCTCGGCCTGCGGGAACAGGTGACGCAGCGCAACCGGACGACCTGCCGTCAATTGGGCCAAATGCGGCTCATGCGCGCCCTCGAGCGCGAGCGTGCCCACCTTCAAATCACGATAGTAGGCAAGCTGATTGCGACCCGAGTCGTCGACCAGGGTCTCCTGCCAGCGTTTCGCCGCGCCGGCGATGAGGCTGTGGCGAGTCACCACCCCACCATACCCGTGAATTACCATGAATGATCCTCACGCACTTTCATCGTCGATCCGAGCGATGGTTACGGATAGCTATCCACCCGTAGCTTCAGCCGACATGCGACTCAAACACCTTGCCGTATTTACAGTGATCACACTGACGATCAGCTTATCGGCCGTCAGCGCGAGTGCCGCACCCGTACCCGGCACAAACGTCCTTTACACCACGGACGCAGATTTCGACCGGGGCGTGCCGCAGGACGTCAACCACGACGCACCAAACAACAATCAGCTGCAACTGGACAAGGAACAGACTTTCTTCCCGTATGTGAACATCGCGAACTCCGCCCGGGGCACGATGGTGCGCATCGACGTGAACACCGGCCAGATTCTTGGCGAGTGGTGGTCGGCGCCCGACGGCCGCGGCCGCAACCCGTCGCGCACCACGGTAGACCGCCTGGGCAACACGTGGCTGTCCAATCGCGACGAACAGCAGGGCGGGCGCGGATCGGTCACCCGAGTGGGTGTCATCTCCGGCGGTTCACGCGTGAATGCCAACGGGACCCCGAACCCCGTGGGCGACTACCTCGCGCCTCCGTTCGCCTACAACACCTGCCGCGACCGCAACGCCGACGGGCTCATCGCCACCTCGCGCGGCCTGGGCGACATCCGCCCGTGGACCAACGCGGGCGGCGCCGACGACAACGGCGGCGTGACAACGGCCGCCGACGAATGTCTCATCAATTACACCCGTGTGGCGGGCATCCTCACCCGCACGGTCGCCGTCGACGCCAACAACGACATCTGGACCGGCGGCGCGGACAACGAGCATGAGAAGGTCAACGGCACTACCGGCGCCGTCGTCCCGGGGACCCTGGTGAACTTCGGTTGCGGCGGCTACGGCGGGCTCATCGACCGGGCGGGCACGCTGTGGTCGGCCCGCTTCGGCGACAACCTGCTGCGCTATGTGCCGGGCGGCCCGCCGGGCGTGTGCCTGGACACCAACCATGGTGACTACGGATTGGGCATGGATCCGCGGACCGGCGAGATCTGGCACACCAACGTCACCGGCAACAGGGTGGCCAAATTGGACGCCGCGGGCAACGTGCTCGGTGCCTTCCCGCATGGCAACTTTTACGCCCAGGGCGTGGCCGTCGACAGCACCGGCAACGTCTGGGTGGCCCACTCGCTGCTCGGTCCGGCGACCACGGTCGGGCACGTACGCACCGACGGCACCTACGTCGGCAACGTCACGCTGCCCGGCGGCAGCGGGCCCACCGGCGTCGCGGTCGACAGCAACGGCAAGGTGTGGGTGACAAACATCAATACCAACAACGCCATGCGCATCGACCCCAACGCGGGGCCGATCGGCGGCGGCGGATTCCGGGTCGGCGCCGTCGACCTGACCGTCGATCTGGGCGCGGGCGCGGGCCCGTACAACTACAGCGACATGACCGGCTCGGTGCTCGGCGAGATCACCGCGCCGATCGGCACGTGGACCGTTGTCCAGGACGGCGGGGTCAACAACCGCCCGTGGGGCAAGGTCACGTGGAACACCGAGCCGCAGGGCGGCGTGCCGCCCGGCACGTCCATCACGGTCGAGGCGCGGGCTTCCAACACCGAGGCGGGCCTGCCGGGCCAGTCCTGGGTCCCGGTGTCCAACGGGACCAATTTCCTGATGACTGGGCGGTACATCGAGGTGCGCGCGACGTTGCGCGCCGCACCCAACGGCACGAGCCCGATCCTGTCCGACATCCGCATCGAGGCACGCGTCCGGCAGGGTGGGTTCTCTTGCCAGGCAACGGCTCTCAACCTCGCGGGCGTCATCGTCGCGCGGGCCAACCCGCCGGACGTCCCGTGCGCCGACGACGATGAGCTGGTGGCCAGTGTCAACCTCAACGCGGGCATCCTCAACGTGCGGGCGCAGGCGCTCGAGGCACACACGTCGCTCACACCCGACAATCTGGTCCTCAATCCGCCGGCCAACGGGGACAACGCCACCGCATGGTCTCGCGTCGACTCGACCCGCATCACGGCCGCGCTGCTCGTGACGATCGAGCTGGGGGTGATCCGGGCGGATGCCAACGTCACGTGCGTCAACGGCAGCCATGTGTTCTCGGCCTCGTCCCAGGTGGTCGGGCTGCGCATCAACGGGGTGCCGGTCAATGTCGGCTCCGATCCGGTGACCATCCCGCTCGTCATCGGGTCGCTGAGCCTCAACCGCACCATCCAGACACCCACCTCCATCACCCGCCAGGCCGTGGTGCTCGACACGCTCCTGACCGATGTCGTCATCGGTGAGGCAAAAGTGAACGTCGAGCGCACACCCTGCACTGTGTGATCGCGGCATGATGTCAGGGTGCACCTGTTTGACTATTGCCCCTGGCTCTACTGGACCCAGGCCACGGACGACGACCTGGCCAGTCAGCTGGCCCGGCAACGTGAGTTGCCGGGCCTGCGCGAGGCGGGCGAAAAGACCTATCTGTCGCCCCTTGCCGCCATCTACGACCTCGAAGAGCTGACCATCGGGAGCACGTCCTACATCGCCGCGCACGCTTATGTGACCGGCCGCATCCGCTTGGGCGACAACACGACCGTCAATCCCTACGCGGTCGTGCGGGGCACGGTCACGGCCGGGGACGGCGTCCGCATCGGCGCGCACTCCTCGATCCTGGGCTTCAATCACACGGCCGACCCGGGCGAGCCCGTGTTCCGGCAGCCGGTCACGAGCAAGGGCATCACCATCTCCGACGACGTGTGGATCGGGTCGAACGCGGTCGTCCTCGACGGGGTGACGATCGGCGAGCACAGCATCATCGGCGCGGGCGCGGTGGTCACCAAGGACGTGCCGGCGTGGTCGGTGATGGGCGGCAACCCGGCCCGGCGGATCCGGGATCGCCACGACACCAAGCGCCCGTCAGGCGCCGCCTTGGAGGCCTTCGCGCAGCGGGCACGCGAAGAGGCCCCGCCGTTGCTGGAGCGCTACGGCTACGGCGCGGGCGCCAACGTCCGGGCGGTCTGCGACACAGTGGAGATCGCCGACCTGCTGGGCGCGCCGCTGCCCGACCGGCAGGGGCTCACGGAGCTCTTGCGGGGGTGGCAGGACCCCGAGACCGGGCTCATCCCGGAGATCGGCGAGACCGAGGCGACGACCATCCACAGTGGATCCGTCTATCACCTGCTCTCGGTGGGATACGCCCTCGACCTGCTCGGAGCCTCGCTCCCCCACCCGATCAAGGCGGTCCTCATCGAGCCCGCGGAGCTGTTGGGCATCCTCGACTCGCTGCCGTGGGAGCAGCGGGCTTGGCACGCGGGCGCGTGGGTGGACGCGTTCGGCACGGGCCTGCATTGGAACCGGCGACTGTTTGGATTGGACGGTCCACTGGAGACGCTCATGGGCTGGCTGCTGACGCGGCAGGACCCGTGGACGGGGCTGTGGGGCTCGCCCACGGCGGGCGAGGGCCGGCGGCAGCCGGTCAACGGATACTACCGGCTCACACGCGGCACGTTTGCCCAGTTCGGCCTGCCCGTGCCGCGGCCGGAGGCCACCATCGACACGGTGCTCGCCCACGCGCGCGACGGCCGGTTCTTCGCCGACGGGCGGGGCACGGCGTGCGACGTGCTCGACGTCATCCACCCGCTGTGGCTGTGCGGTCAGCAGACCGGGCATCGGCGGGCCGAGGCGCAGGCGTGGGCGCGGCAGCGGCTCGACGACGCGTTGACCCGGTGGCACCCGTCTGCCGGGTTTGCCTTCAGCCCTTCGGATGCCCAGCGCGAGCCGAGTCTGATGGGCACCGAGATGTGGCTGGCGATCGTGTGGCTGCTGGCCGACGTCCTCGGCGAGAGCGGGGCGCTCGGCTACCGTCCCCGCGGCGTCCACCGCCCCGAGCCGGCGTAGTCGGGGTGGACAACTCACCGGTCAAGCGGATGTTCCTCTTTGCTCGTACTGGATAAAGATCTGAAACAACAGCGTGAGCTGCCGCTCACCGGATTTCCCAACCGGCTGCGCGTTTCGGCCAGCGGCCGGATGATCGCCTGGACGCTGTTCGTCGACGGGCACTCCTATGCCGTGGGCGGATTCTCCACCGGCACAGGCATCCTGGACACGCGCACCGGCACGCTCGTGACCTCGCTGGAGGACTTCGCGGCCACCGTCGACGGCCGGGCGCACCGGGCGGTGGACGTCAACTTCTGGGGCGTCACGTTCACCGGGGACGACAATCGCTTCTACGCCACCATGTCCACCGGCGGGCAGCGTTATCTCGTCGAGGGCGACTTCGCCGCGGGGACGGCGCGAACCCTCGCCGGCAACGTCGAGTGCCCGTCGCTTTCGCCGGACGGGACCCGGATCGCCTTCAAGGCCGCGGTCAACGGCGATCCCCGGCAGGGCTGGCGGGTGTCCGTGCTCGACCTCGCCACGATGGCCGTGACGCCGACGGCCGAAACGCGCAGCGTGGACGACCAGCCACTGTGGATGGACGACCGCACGATCGCCTATGGCATACAGGGCAACGACGGCGTCAACGACATCTGGGCCGTGGACGCTGCCGGCAGCGGCTCGCCGCGCCTGCTGGTCCGCGAGGCCAACTCCCCCGCCGTCACCGGATCGTGACTACACCCAGTCGAGCGCCTCGCGGCGGGCCTGCACCGCACCTTCGAGATACTCCCGCCAGAGACCGCCAAGCGGCACGCGCAGCGGCGGGTCGGGCAGCTCGGCCAGGCGTGCGACCGTCTCGGCGAAGCTCTCGGGCCGGTCAACGTCCGTGCGTTCGGCCAGCGTGCGCACCATAGTGCGGACTTCACTCACGATCGGCTCGTACACGGCTATCGGCTGCTGCGGATCGACGGACTTCTTGCCGGCGGACGTGGCGTAGCCGCCCACCTGCAGGATGGTCACCTTCACGCCGAGCGGGCCCGCCTCCGCCGCGAGCGCTTCGGCCAGCCCTTCGAGGGCGAATTTGCTTGCCGTGTATGCGGCGAGCCCCGGAAAGGCGACCATGCCCGACAGGGACGAGGCGAAGATGGCATGCCCGCCGCCCCGCTCCCGCCATTGCGGGAGCACGAGCCGGGTCAGCCGCCATGGGCCGAACAGGTTGGTGTCGAGCTGCGCCGCGAGCTCGGCGTCGGACACCTCCTCCACGACACCCATCTGGGCGTAGCCCGCGTTGTTGACGAGCACGTCGACGCCGCCGAACCGGGCGGTCGCCTCGGCCACCGCCGCTGCGCATTGCCCGGGATCGCGCACGTCAAGCGGTACCATATCGGGAAAATCCAAGGCTGTTAGATCTCGCGCGGTAGCCATTACCCGCTCCCCCTTGGCCACCAGGTGAGTGGCCAAAGCGTGGCCGAGCCCGCTGGAGCACCCCGTGATCAGCCATCGACGATCTGCCATAAATCGATGGTATCCGCGCGTCGCTGGAACCCGGCTAGATTGCCCGCACGTCGAGAACGCCGACCCCGACACCCGACCAGTGAGCCCCACGCTCGACTGCCATAAACATGCGCGGGCCCAGCCAGGGCCGGCGCATCCGTCCCGTCGAGCAGGGCGTGCAGCAAGCGGTTAGACGAGCAGCAATTCGTCTTCGCGGCGGGCGGCGTCGGCCGATCCATAGGGGACGGCCTGCCCCCCATCCGCGGGGGCGGCGGCCAGCTCGGCCGAGGCGGCCAGCTCAGCCGAGGCGGTCGGCTCAGCGGCTGACCCGGCCGGCTCCTCGGTGGTGGAGGCGGCGACATCGGCTGCGGTGGCCTCCGTTGTGGCCGCCGCATCAATTGCGGTGGCATCGGCGTCGGGTGCCGAGAGGCTGAGCCAGCCGTGGTGCCACGACGGGTCCTTCTCCCCCGGCAGGGCAAGGCCCGTGCAGGGATCCCAGCCCATGCCCCAGCTCGACGAATAGGAGAAGTCGCCGCGGTTGTCCGAGTCCACATGGGTGGAAACCGGGTAGGTCTTGAGGTTTTCCCGCTCCGCCGGCACCACCCAGAACGGGTCGGCCATGAGCTCCACCCGTTGCGCCACATACCAGTTCGCCGTCGTAAAGGTGACCACGGCCGCGATCTGGGTGACCGTGACCTTTCTGGTGCCCAGTGCCGGCAACGCCGTCTGCTTGGTGAACTCCATGACGCCGCCCGAAAGGGACGCGATCTTGTAGTCGCCCACGCCGTCGATGCGCACCCGCATGCCCGGGGCGAATCCGTCGTTCTTCCAGTGGCCGTGCGAGCGGGTGAGCCGGAAGTTGGCCGGGTCGAAGGTGACCGTCCCGTTGACGAACAGCCCGCCGGCCCACGAGCCGATCAGCTGGTACACCACGGGCACGCCGTCGATGGTCAGCACATCGGTCAGGCCGTCCGTCGTGATGGGGATCAGGACGGTGTGGCTCGGCGCCTTGGTGAGCCGCATCGTGTAGTCGTCGGTCGCGCCGCCGGAGACGACCAGCGTCGAGCCGTCGCTTTCCTGCACCAGCACGCCCTGGCTGTCGTTGTCGTGGATTTCCACGGCGGCGCGCACCGGATCGAAGACATAGCCCGCGTCCGTGGAGGAGCTGTGCCGCGAGAAGGTGATGAAGCCGGTCATCGTGTCCTCGCGCCGCGAGTCGTCCTTGGCGGTGATGCCGATGCGCACGGGGATGTTCCAGTTGGCGGCGGTGAAGGTGATTGTCTTGTTGGTCAGGTTGAACCGCAGGTCCGCGGCGAGGTTCAGCAGGATCAGCTCGTCCTCGGCGGTGTCGTCGAGGGTCAGTTTGATGACGACGGTCCCGCTCGTGGGCGCCTTGGCCAGCGAGATGTGCAGCTCGTCGACGATGCCGTGGGTGGCGTTGCCCTCCAGCACCAGGGTGCGCCGGTCCTCGATCGCCGTGCCCGGCCGCACCGCGATGACGTGGGCGTCGGGCCGGTCGTTGTCCCGCACGGTCACCTCGACGTTGCGCACGGCCGCTGCGTTGTAGCGGGCGTCGGCCGAGATGACGCTGTGGTTGACGGCCACGGTCCGGGTGCCCTCGGCGAGCGGGTCGTTGACGGCGTAGACGTATACGGCCTGATCGATGTTCCAGTTTTCCGGCGTGAAGACATAGGTCAGCACGCTGCCCCGCCGCGCCACCGCGGTCACGACCCCGTTGACCACAATGGATCGCTGGAACTCTTCCGCCGCGTCGCACTCGGCGTCGCTGAGGCCCGTGCACAGCCAGATCGTGTCGCCGGTGCCCTCCTCTTGCGTGGAGCGCCCGGTGGAGATGGTCACGTAGACCGTGGCCGTCGGCGCCGCCGCGAGGCGGATGAAGTACTTGTCGATCTGGACCGACCCGCCCTCACCGATCGTGGTGTGGCCGTTGGTCTCGGTGACGATGACGTTGCCGTGCGTGCCGTCGGCCACGTTGAGGTCGATGCCGTCGACGACGATGCAGTCGTAGCCGTTGTCGTTGGACTTGATCAGGTGCCCGACGACTCCGCTGAGCCCCTCGAGCTCGCGCACCACGATGTCGCGGACCACGTCGCCGTCGCAGTGCACGATGTCGATGCCGCCACCGCCGGTGAGTTTGTAGGTGACGTCGTCGGCCGTCGACCGCACGAAGAACTCATCGTTGCCCCAGTCGGCGTCGATTTCCACAACGTCAATATTTCTTTGGTACCTCACGTGAAGCCCGGCGCCCTGGATGGCTTGACCGGTCACGACGAAGTCGTCGCGGAACTCGGTGCCCACCACGGTCAGCTTGTCGTCGCCGGTCCCGCCGTCCACGGACACCGGCGCGTTCACCACGTAGCGCACATCGTCGTCATCGCAACCGGCCAGGGCGAAGGCCCGCACGATGAACCTGTCGTCGCCACTGTCGCCCTCGAGCCGCAGTTCGGCCTGGTTGGAGAAGACGATGAACCTGTCGTCGCCGGTCCCACCGTGGATGATCATCGGCGCGCTGATGCCGGGGCTCAGCCAGCCTCGCGTCGTGTCCACCTGGTTCGGGAAGACGTCCTGCGGCGCCAGGCCTCCGCTCGCCACATCCCTGCGGTGGCGGAAGATCTGGCCGATCTGGAACTCGTCGGCGCCCGCGCCGCCGTAGAGCGACACGTTCGCGCTCGTGTCGTCGGAGGCGAAGTAATCGTTGCCGCCCAAGCCGTAGACGTGGATCCGGCCGTTGATCGCGGTGTCGTAGTTGATCCGCGCCAGGTTGGTGGTCGGCTCGTTGTTGGCCGTGCCGTCGCGGTAGCGCGACGAGTCGCCGTAGAGCAGGGCCACGAAGGCGGGCCGGTCGGCGGTCTCGGTCGGGCTGGCGCAGCTGTACGGCGCCTCGGTGTCGATGCAGGACACCCGGCGCAGCAGGAACGTGTCGTCGGTGCCGCTGCTCGGTGCCGAGTCGCGGCCGTAGATGGCCAGCTCGTCCACGCCGTCGTCGGCCGCGCCGGTGTCCAGCACGTTGATCACGTAGTGGTACCACCGGCCGACCGCCTGGCTGCCGGTCGTGTAGACGGTGTAGTAGTCCGAGCCGCCCTGGCCGTCGAGGGTCAGCGTGTGTCCAACCGCGACGTTCATCGTCTGCAGGAAGAAGACGGTGAGCCGGTCTTCGCCGCCGCCCGTGTAGACCCGCGTCTTGCTGCCCAGGTAGATGTACGACTCGTTCTGGTCACCGAATTGGACCGTGTCCACATCGGACTGCGTGTAGATCCGGGTCACATACAACGGGCTGTTGGTCTGCTTGGTGAGCACGCACAACCCGGGCACGCAGCCGGCGACGATCGCGCCGCGCAGCAGCATCGTCGAGCCGTAGCCCGGGTCGAGGTTGAGGTGGTCGCCGACGATGTCGATGTCCTTGAAGGCCAGGATCTCGCTGTTGGGCGACGTGGTCACGTCGTCGCCGACGAGCAGCGTGACCCAGCCCAGCACGGCGTAGATCTGCCCGATGGTGACCGGCCGCACGCCGGTCTCGGTGAACCGCACCGCTCCGGAGGCCAGCAGGTCGAGGTCTTCGTCGGTGTCCGCGGCCGACTCCCGCACCGTGATCCGGATGTCGCCGGTGAACGCGTAGGCGAGCACCAGGCGCAGCATCGCGTCGGTCTCGGTGACGAAGATGCTCCGCGTCGCCTCGAGGCCTACCGTGCCCAGCCCGCACGCATAGATGAGGCAGGACGAGTCGATGTCGAGGTCGTTGTAGCCCGACGCGTCACCGATGCTCGCACCCTCGCCGTTGGCGTCGATGTCGATGGTCCGGCCGATCACGTCGGCGTCCTCGTTGCCCGCGCCGCCCGCGTTGGCGTCCACAATGGACCCGGCGACCGTGGTCAGCGAGACGTCACCGCGCGTGCGGACCAGCGCCACATGCATGGTGCCGGTGAGTTCTATGAGGTACACGCCCAGCGTCGGCGCGAACACGTCGTGCACCGTCAGCACGCCCGGCGGGGTGGTGCCGTTGCGGTCGACGTTGATTTCGAGGTAGTCGTTCGGCAGGCCAACGCCGCCAAGGATCCCGCCGGTGCCCGCGGTCATGGTGATGCTCTGCGCGGTCACGTCGATCGTGGGCAGGCTGCCCGAGTCGAGGATGCGCTGCGGCGACGTGAGCGTGACGTTGTCCATTGTGGAGTGGATGTGGCCCACCAGCATGTCGCCCACGAGTTCGGTGGCGATGATGAAGCCGTTGGTGGTGATGTCGATCTGCGGTGTCGCCGCGTTGGCCGAGCCGCCGGTCCACGCCACGTCGGTGCCCGCGATCAGGTTGACCCGGGTGTCCTGCCCGCCGGTGGTCGCGCACAGCTTGGCTTCCGAGCCCGTCGTGGTGACGTGGCACAGGTCGATGTCGTCGCCCGCGCGCACCTCGATGATGACGAAGGTCGAGTCCAGCTCGGTGTTGATGGAGCCGAAGGCGCGCAGGATGGTCAGCAGCGGTTCGGGCAGCGGGTCCGGGTCCGGCCGGAAGTGCCAGAAGTAGACCTGCTCGTGATACGGAGTGGTTGACGGCGGGTCGTAGAGCCGGACCAGCACGCCGGCCACGTCGCCGCTGTCGAAGCCCTGCCGCGCGTCGTTGAAGACGATGTCCACGTCGTCGCCGGCCACGAGCCGGGCGATGGTGATGACGAACGGCGTGTTGGCGGCCTCGCCCGTGCGCCGGACCGCGGTGATGTCCAGCACCAGATCGCCGAAGGCCTCGGCGTTGACGACGATGTCGTGGATCACGCCGTCCATGTCGCGGAAGCGGACCAGCTCGATCGTCAGCGGCGCCCGGCCCGGCGTCTGCCGGCCGACCGAGGCGGTGTCGGAGTCGAGCTCGAGGATGTTGGTGCGGATGATCTCGACGTCCTCGTCGTCGTTGGTCAGGATGTTGCCGCGCACGTTGCGGATCGACGTGCGCCCGATCGGGTTGTCGATCAGACCGTCCAGGATGATGTCCGACGCGCCGACGGTGAAGCCCGGCGGGTTCAGGTTCCAGATCTCGATCTGGGTCAGCGGGAACAGGTGCCGGATGTCGAACTCGAACGTGATCTCGTCGACGAACACCTCGACCAGCGGGTCGGCGGCCGAGCTGAGCACGTCGATCGCGCCGATGAACAGGTTGCGGTCGGAGTAGTTGGTGATGGTGACCGAATCCCACGTGTCCTTGACCAGGAATTCGCCGGCGCCGTTGTCGATGATGCTGTTGGGCAGGTGGTCGTCGACGTTGGCCTCGAACTTGGCGTAGCCCGACTCGTCGTAGACGATCGGGTCCACGATGATCCAGTGCCCGATCGGGATGGTCTGACCGATGGCCAGCGGGCCCGAGAAGGTGCCGTTGGCCGGGTTGTAGGCGCGCACGGACACGTTGCGCGACTTGGCGATGATGGTGCCGAAGCGGTCGATGATCAGCAGCGGGTTCGGCTCGCCGAGCATGATCACCGTGGTGTTCCAGTGGATTTCCCGGCGCGGCTGGACATCGACGTTGGCGTCCGCGTCGCCGCCGTCGAGCCAGCCGCCGTCACTGCGGGCGCGGTAGTGGAAGCCCATGAACTGCATGGCCGAGACCAGAAGCGTCGTGGTCTGGATGATGGAGCCGTCCTCGCCGATGATCTGCGAGTAGGTGTAGTAGCGCAGGTTCGCGGTGCCGTCGGTGTCGCCGCCGCCGCAGTCACATTCGGCGTCGGCCACGGAGTCCAGGTTGACGTTGAAGTGCCAGGCGCGCAGCTCGACCGCGTCGTTGGCCAGGATCCGGGAGCCGCTGCGCAGCAGGATCTCCGCGCTGCCCTGGTAGTGCGCGTTGGACGTGGCGTCGGAGTCCGCGCCAGCCGCCGCGGCGTATGCCTTGGAGAAGGAGTAAATCCGCACGCCGTCGACGAACGCGTTGAGGACCACGCTGCCGCCGCGCAGCACCGCCGTGCCGCCGAGCTCGATCTGGGTCAGGGCGCTGTTCAGCCCGACCCGGACGCCGCGCGCGTGCGGGTTGGCGCCGCGGCCACCGTCGTCGTTGGCGTCGGCGTCGGCGCCGATGCCGCCGGCCTCTGCCCGCGCCTGGGCGTCGCCGTCGATCCGTGTGATGGCCTCGCCCAGCAGGAGACCGAACGCCTGGATCTCGCCGAGGATGTGGATGCGCGTGGTGTAGTCGATGTCCACCTGCGCGTCGGCGTCGGCCGTTGAGCCCAGGCCCACGGTGCCGGTCTTGGCGTAGGCGCTCACCCGAGTGTCCGTGACGGCGCGGATCGTCGTGTTGCCAAGGGAAACCAGCCGCGCGCCCGCCTCGATCAGGATGGTGCTGTTGTGCACCGCGAAGGCCTTCGCGTCGGCGTCGCCGAAGGACAGCCCGCCGATGCCCCGGCCGTTGGCCGTGGCCGACAGCAGCAGGAGCGAGTCGGTCTCCAGCGTGATGGTGAACGCGGTCACCTGCGCGCCCGCGCCGACGGTCAGGTTGGTGGTGACCGTGGAGAAGGCGCGTGCGGTCGCGCCGTTGACGTCGATGACGCCGCCGCCCGAGCCGGTCGCCGAGGCGGTCGGGATGCCGTCGCCGGACGGTGCTCCGCTGAGCACGGTCGCGCCGGTCACGCCGTCGAGCTTCTGCCGGCCGCTCAGGCCGCCGGTCAGGTCCATCACGAGGGCGTGCAGGCCACTGCCCGAGCCGGTCAGGTCGACGCCTTCGACCTCGAAGTGGTGGATGCCCCCGAAGAGCCCGGTGGCGTCGAGGTCCACGATCGAGCCACCGGGCGAGAACCGGAGCTGGAAGCCGGAGCCGTCCGCGTTCGCGATGAAGTAGACGCGCCCGTCAACCAGGCCGCCGATTTCGAGCTCGGCCGAGCGCACGAGGCTGTGCACCACACCGCGGCCACTGACCGACTTGTTGGGCGACAAGGACAGCGCCTGCTGCGGGATGATCTCGTCGTCCTCGGTCTCCGGCGTCCCCTTGTCGTCGACGCATGTGCCGACCGCGTGGCAGAAGCTGTCGGCCAGGCGCACGCGATAGGCGTCGACGCGGATCACGTAGTAGTCGACGTTGTTGCTCAGCCCGCCGATGACCGCACCGGTCGCGCGGTAACGGACCCGGGTGCCGGTGCTGAAGCCGTGCCCGACGTCCGGCAGACCATCGCCATTGGTGTCGGTACCGAGATAAATGATGTCGTTGTTGTCGGTGCGGATGACGGTCTCGTCGCCCACCACGTCGAGCAGCAGCCGCAGCTGCGCGTCCACCGCGGCGTCCACCAGCATGCTGCTGAAGCGCCTCGCCGAGGGCGCGTGATAGGTGACGGCCTGGCCATCGGTGAACGTGTTGGGCGTGTTGACCCGGTTGGCGTCGCTGTCGACCTGGTGCCCACCGGCGTTGGCCGACGGCGCGGGCAGGTCCGGGTCGAGCAGCTTCAGGCGCGAGCCGTCCACCTTGGTCACGCGATAGCGCTTGCCGTGGATCAGACCCGGGATGGCCACGCCACCCGGCGCGAAGTAGTAGATGTAGTCCCCGGTCTCCAGGTTGTGCTGTGCGGCGACGAACTTGAAGTCGTCAGGGTCCGAAGTGGACAGATCCGGGACGAACGAGCCGAAGATGAGCTCGTCGCGCAGGGTGTCCACGGCGACGCCGTCGAAGACCGATCCAAGGTGGACGGTGAAGTCGTCGCGAACGATGACGCCGTAGGTGCGGCCGTCGGCGAGCCCGCCGATCGCCGCGTTGCCCTTGGCGCGGTAGGTCACCACGTCGCCGGTGGTCAGACCGTGCTTGGCGGCCACCGCCGCGCCGTTGACGACCGCGCCGAGCTCGAGGAAGTCGCCACTGGTGTCAATCGACACGATGGTGCCGTCGGAGACCGAGCCGGAGATCCGGCCGTGCGCCGACCGCACGTGGATCTCGTCGCCGGCCGTGATGTTCGCGCCCGCGCCGATGCTGACGTTGACGGTCGGGTTGTTGTCGACCCGCGAGCTGTAGCTGCTGACCCGGACCACGCCACCGCTGCGGCCGTCGGTCGTCGAGTCGGCGTCCGTGGTCGCCACGCCGGTCACGATGATGTCGTCGCTGACGATGATGCGCGAGCCGGGGCCACCGAGCTGCACGTTGAGGACCGGTGCCGAGATCGCCTGCGAGTTGGCCGAGTCGACCGTCACGCCGCCGCCGCTGGCCGTGTCGAGCACGCTGACCGCGAAGGCGAGGATCTCGCCGAGGATGGTGATGCCGCGCGCGCCGATCCCATTGGTGCCCTGGCGCACATGGCCGAAGAGGCCGGCGTTGACCGTGCCCGAGGCGGTCGGCCTGGGGCTGCCCGAGCTGACCGTGACGATGCCACCGCTGCGGCTCTTGAGCCGGGTGTCGGCGATGTTGCCGGACTTGGCGACGATCTCCAGCTGTCCAAGAACGACGGTGATCGTGCCGCTGGCGTCGACGGCCGCCGTGACCGTGGCGTTGGCGAACGCCTCGACCGTCGCGCTGCCGACCGACACGATGCCGCCGGTGATGGTCTCCGTGGAGGCGAAGGCGCCGCGGCCGGTGATGAAGCCGGTCCCGTCGAAGTTGTGGAACGCGATGATCTGGACGTTGCCGCCACTGGTGACGTGTCCACCGATGCGGGACGCGACCACCGCGGCGTTGTTGGCCCGCACCGACGAGCCGGAGGCGCCGACGAGCAGGCCACCGGCGAAGGCGGACGACACCGCGCGCGAGTCCGTCAGCGCGTCGGTGCGCACGAGCACGTTGCCGCTCACGTTGACCGTGCCGCCGATCGACGTGGTGATGACCGTGACGGTCTTCGCGCCGACGTTGGCGTCCGCCGCCCCGACCCCGATCGACAGGCTGGTCGCGCGGCCGAAGACGAACGAGCTCGCGTCCACGAAACTGGTCACCGACAGCGAGGCGGCCGAGACGATGTTGCCGTTGAACGCGGTCGTGACCGACCCACCGGCGATCGCGGCACCCGTCGTGGAGCCGATGCCGACGGCGAGGCCGGCGCTGAACGAGCGGGCGTCGGCCTCGCCGCGGATGAAGGCGAACGTCCGCGCGATGACCGCCTCGGCCGCCGTGATCGAGGTGCCGAAGCCGACGATCAGCTCGACCACCGGGATGTCTTGCGCGACAACGGTTCCCTGCGCGCCCGCGCCCACGACCGCGGCGCTGGTCAGGCGGACCGTGGCGTAGGCGGGGCCGACCGGCTGCTCGCCCGGCAGCGGGTTGCCCGCCGCGTCGGCCAGGCCGCTGCGCGCCGGCCGCAGGGCCGCACCCGTGTTGGGGTCGATGTTGAGGAAGACCGAGAAGGTCACGGCCCGGCCGCTGATCGAGCCGCCGCCGACGGTGCCCGCGCCGACGGTCGGGTTGACGGTGGCGATGGCGGCGGCGTTGCCCGCGGCGATGCCGGCCCCGACGCCGACCGCGGTGCCGTCGGCGACCGCGCTCACCCGGGCGAAGGTGGTGAAGGACACCGCGCCGACGCCTGCGGCGATCCTGGCCCGGTCGCCGAGGAAGGCGCGTGCCTGGGCGAGCGACGTCGCGAACGTCCCGGTGGCCACGCCCGACAGGAGCGCGCTGACGCCGAGCACGTCCGTGACCGCGCGGACGGTGGAGGTGAGCTCCGCCCGCACGTCGACGCCGCCGGCGCCGTTGGTCAGCACGTCGGTCGGGTCGGACGGGTCCGCGGCACCGGTGCCGAAGCGCGGGCCGATGTGGGCGAAGACCGAGCCACGGTCCTCGGCGATGGCGGTGACGCCGCCGAGGCCGATCGCTGCAATGCCGACACTCACGGCGGTCGCCGTCGGGGTGTGCGTCGCGGTGGCGCGCAACACGAGCGACTGCGCCCGGACCGTCGCGCCGTCACCGACGAACGCCGCGGTCTCGCCGAAGATGCGCGCGGTCACGTCGTAGTCGCCGAGATCCACCAGGCCGAGGCCGAAGCGCTCCGACGTCGACGTGGCCACGTTCAGCGCGGTCGCGATGAGCGAGATCAGGCCGGTCACGGTCACGAGCGCGTCGTCGCCGATGAAGGCCTGCGTCAGGTGGCTGGCCGACGAGTCGACGTTGACGTTGGAGATGCCGACCAGGCCGATGTTGGTGATGTCCGCGGTGGACTTGGCGGTGCTGGTGGCGTTGGCCGTGCCCGTGATCGAGGAGGCCTGCAGGTTGGTCTCGGGGCCGACGTACGTCCGGGTGACGCCGTTGACGATCGAGTTCGGGTTCATGAGCGTGATGTCGACGACCGCGCCCGAGCCCCGGTCCGTCTTGGCCGTCGCGGTGTTGACCGAGACCGCGCCGAGCGTGACCGGGCCGGTGATGGTGATGACGACCAGCACGCCGTTGAGCGCCGCGTTGGCGTTCTTGCCGAGGTAGGCCTCGACCACGCTGCCGATCCGCGCGACCGGGTCGGATCCGTTGCCCGCCACGATGCCGACCGTCATGGTCTTGGTGGTGGCCGTCGAGTTGGCGATGCTGTCGGCGTTGACGGTGAGCGCGGCGGCCGAGACGTTGGTGTGATCGCCGGCGTAGGCACGAGTGGTGCCGTTGCTCTTGGACTCGGGGTTGGTCACCGCGATCACGACCGCGCCGAAGCCGGTGGCGTCGGCGACCGAGGTCGCGTTCATCAAGCTCGCGGCGCCGACCGTGATGACACCGGTGACGACGATCCGGTTGCCCGCCGGGCCGGCGCCGGCGATGCCGCCCGGCGCGCCCAGGAACGCTTCCGCCACACCGGAGATGGTCGCGTCGGCGTTGATCACACCGACCCCGACTAGCGCGATCGCGACCACGATCGAGGTGGCCGTCGCCTCGTAGCGCACCCGCTCCGCGGTGGTGCCCGCGTGGACGTTCAGGGCCGCGGCGCTGAGCGCCACGCCGTCGCGCACATAGGCGCGGGTCGTGCCGTTGACGGTCGCGGTCGGGGTCATCGCGTTGACCGCGACCCCGCCGCCGCCGAAGCCGTTGGACGTGGCGTCGGCGCTCATGAAGGCCCACGCGCTGACGGTGACCGTGCCGGTCGAGTTGATGGTCGCGCCGGTGGTCGACTGCGCGCCGGCCTGCGCGCCGATGAACGCCTCGACGAGCGCGGAGACGGTGGCCTTGGACTCGATGACCTGGACGGCCACCACACCGATGTTGAGCACCTTGGCGTCGGCCTCGGCCCGCTGCACGGGAGCCCTTGCCTGCACGGTGATGTCACCGGCGTTGACGACGGCGCCCTCGCCGATCCAGGCGCGGGTCACGCCCGAGACCTCGGCGGTCGGGAGCATCACGCCGACCGAGATGATGCCGCCGACGAAGCCGTGCGAGTCGGCGGTGGCGGTCATCGACGACGTCGCGCCGACGAAGACCGATCCACTCTGGACGGTGGTCTGCGGGGTGCCGATGTGCGCGTCGACGGAGCCGCTCACGATCGCGTCGATGTTGACGACCCCGACCGTCAGCAGGCCGACGCCGAGCGAGAACGAGTTTGCCTTGGCCTTGTAGGTGCCGTTGGCCGTCACCGAGACGGAGCCCGCGTTGGTCGTGCCCGTGAGGTGCGCGGTGGTCGCACCCGTAACGCGAGCCGTGGCGAAGATGAGCGCGACCCGCACGAGTCCTGCGCCGCCGCCGTGCGCCTCGACCGTGGCGTCCATTGTGGACACGGCGTCGATCACGAGCGCTCCGGTCACCGTGACCAGACCGGCCACGACCGCCTCGCCGGTGCCGGAAACCGTCGCGTCAGTCGAAGAGCCGCCGACGCTGAGCAGGCCGATGCCGATCAGCAGGGTCAGCGCGAAGGCGTCGTAGTCCGACGTGGCCCGCACCGTCAGGGAGGCGCCGGAGAACCCTGCTCCATTGTGGACAAACGCCTGGGTCGTGCCGGTGACCTTCGACTCGGCGAACAGCCCGCTGATCTCGACCAGGCCGCCGTTGATGCCCCACGCCTTGGACGTGGCCGACTTGGTGCCGCCCGAGGTGATGGTGCCCGCGCCGGTCAGGCGCACGTCGGCCTGCGAGCGCAGCCCGGCCCGGCCGGCGGCCGTGACCTGAGCGGTCGCCTTGGACAGCGCGATGGAGGCGTATCCGCCACCGGCCGTGATGATCTCGGCGTAGGCGGTCTGCGTGGCGTCCACGTTCACGAGCATCGTCGCGGCGTTGATCGCACCGTCCACATAGGCCTCGGTGGTGCCCGCGACGGTCGCCCGGGTGAGCGCCAGCCGGATCGCCAGCAGCCCGCCGGTGATGCCGGCGAGGAGGGCGAAAGCCTTGGTGATCGAGATCGCGCTGATGGTGACCTGGCCCGCCGGTGCGTTGGCGACCGCGCCCGCGGCCAGGAACGCCCGGACCTCAAGGGTCACGTCGATCGAACCCTGCGCCAGCGACACGGCCACCAGACCACCGGTCGCGCTGTAGGCCTTGACCGTGCTGTCCGCGCCGACCTGCAGGTCGCTCGCCGAGATCTCGATGCCCGATCCGGTGAGCTTGGTGAAGGCGCCGGCGAAGGCGTGCGTACGGTTCTGGATCTTCACGATGCCGACGGCCGCGCCCGCCGCGCCCAGGCCGCCCGTTGCCGAGCCGACCAGCACGTCGACGTCGTAGGTGTGGATGGCCCGGATGGTGATCAGGCCACCGGCCACGATGATCGCGGCTGTGCCCGCTCCGGCCGCGTCCTGGACGAAGGCACCGGTGATGGCGCCCGGCACGGTCCGGCCCGGGTCGATCGCGCTGTCGATCGTCGGGCTGTGGTTCTCGCCGTCGATCTCGCGGCCCAGGTCGCCCGCCTTGCTGAACGCGTGCTGCGTACCGGATGAGGCACTGGCATCGAGGTCTATGGCGTTGATTGCGGCCAGCGCGTCCGCCCGCGTGCGGTGCAGCGTGATGAGGTCACCGGCCAGGACGCGGATGTAGTAGATGCGGCCCTCGTCCAGCCCGCCGACCTTGCCGGTCCCGCCGGAGTTGCCCGTGGTGTAGACGACCGCGTCGCCGTTGACGAACGTGTGGCCGGCGAGGTGCACGGTGTTGGCCGCGGAATCCACGTCCGCCGGCGCGGCGAAGAAGTAGCTCAGGCCCTCGACCAGTGCCGGGTGGCGCATGGACAGGTCGGCGTTGGCCTTGGGCAGCAGCCCGTCGACGCCGAACTCCTGGCTCGCGACCTCGTCCACCGCTCCGCCGAGGCTCATCACGGCGACCGCCGCGTTCAGGGCGATCACGCCGCCGACGCCGCTGATGACCGTGGTGTCGATCTCGTGGTGCGAGGTGGCCAGGATCTCGACCGTGCCGACCGCCGCGATGGAGGTGCGCGGCCCGACCTCGGCCACCACCCGGTTGCGAAGCGCGCCAACGGTTACCGCGGCACCCGCGGCACCGAAGCCGCCCACCGCGCCGCCGACGATGGCCTCGAGCCGGCCCAGATCGGTCGCGCTGATCCGGACGCTGCCCGCCTGCAGCAGCGAGTCGCGCAGGCCGAACGAGACGACACGCGCCTCGGTGATGGTCTCGATGCTGTGCACGAAGACCGACGCGCCCAGGGCCACCAGGCCGCCGGCCAGGGTGGCGACGTGACCGGTGATCTTCTCGGTGCTGTCGGCCGTGATCGAGATGAGCCCGGCCGCGGTCAGGTGCGCGCCAAGGGATTGCGCCCGCGTCGTGTTCTTGATCGAGCTGACCGCGATCGCGCCGCCGGCCGCGCCCACGCCGCCCGCGGCCGCGACGGTGTTGACCGTGATCGACGTGTTGTTCTCGGCGAGTATGGCGATCGCGCCCAGGGAGAACACGTCGGCGCTCTGGATGAAGGCGTCGGTGTTGCTCGCGATCGAGTTGGCGGCCACCGACCCGACGAGGGCGATGAAGCCGCCGCCCGCGCCGATCAGGAACGCGTAGAGGTCCTCGCGCGTCCGCGCGCTCACCTCGGCCGAGGCGGCGTAGACGGTCGCGCCCGCGCCGATGAAAGCCCTGGTGTCGTTGAGGATCTGGGTCGAGTCGACGACACCCACCGCCGCGCCGGCACCGCCGACCGCGCCGAGGCCGAAGATGTCGATCTCGGTCTCCTGGTGCGCCCGCACGATCACGCTGGCGCCGAAGTTGGCGGCCGAGTTGATTGTGCTGCGCGCGATGAAGGCCTCGGTCGTGTCTGTGATCTTGTTGAACGAGACGTCGCCGCCGAGCCCGATGAAGCCGCCCGCGAGCGTGACCGTGATGACGTCGATGTCCTCGCGCGAGGTCGCGACCACGGCCAGGCCGTTGATGAACTCGGTGTCCAGCACGCCGTTGTCCGGGTTGTAGCGGGCGATGCCCACCGCCGCACCGTGACCGAGCGCCACCACGATCGAGTCGATCACGAAGGCGCGGGTCACATTGGCGATCACGTTGTAGATGACCGAGCCGGCCGCGCCGCCCAGACCGCCCGCCGCCGCGCCCGCGAAGGAGTTGATGCCGTCGGTCGACTGGCTGATCAGCGCCTGCGCGCCGGCGAGGTCGCTGAGGCTCAGCGGCTCGGCGAAGACGTCGCCGAGGTCCAGCATCGCGCTGACGACCACGCTGCCGTCGGCCGTGACGACCGCGTTGTTGCGGATGCTCGCCTCGGTCGTGGTGGTGACCTTGTTGGCGACCACCGATCCGGCGATGCCCGCGTAGAGCGCGCCCGTGCCGCCGACGGCGATGGACAGGATCGCCGGCCGCTGCCGCGCGATGACCAGGATGCTGCCCGCGGTCGAGGTGACCGTGGCGTTGTCGATGTACGCGCGGGTCTTGTTCTTGATGGTGCTGTACGCGCCCGCGGCCCCGATGGACACGCCGCCCGATCCGCCGCCCTGGCCGGACAGCGAGCTGATGACCGAGGTGTCCGAGGCGTTGAACTCGATGAGCCCGCTCGCCAGGATCCGCGCCGACGAGGCGGCGAAGGCCTCGACCGTGTTGTCGATCTCGTTGACCGCCAGCGAGCCGACGAGCGAGAAGTAGGCCGCGCCGCCGCCGCCGGCCGCCGTGTTGCGGATGGTCGCGTTCTCGTTGGCGATCGCCCGCAGCTCGGCGCCGGTGACGACCGCCGACGCGTTGACGAAGGCGCGCACGAGGTTGGCAATCTTGTTGGTGCTCAAGGCACCCGTGAGCGCGCCGCCGCCCGACCCGGCACCCGCCGCGGCGAGCGAGGAGATCTGGGAGGCGTCGATCGCCGCCATGCCGACGATCGCGTTGACCGTCGCCTGTGCCGAGATGTTCGCCTCGACCGTGTTGGCGATGTCGTTGAGCGCCACCGAACCGGTGCCGGCGAAGCTGCCCGCGCCCGCGCCGACCAGTGCGGTCGACTTGATGATGGTGCTGGAGTCGGCCCGCACGTCGAGCCGGTTGCCCGTGACGGTCGTGCCCTGGTCGGTGACGAAGGCGCGAAGCGTGTTGCGGATGTCGTTGGTCGCGACCACCGCGCCGCCCGCTGCCGTGCCGGACCCGGCGCCGAAGCCCGCGAAGACCGCGATCCCGGACGCGTCAACAGCTTCAACCAGCGTGGTGCCGGTGACCCTGGCGCCGGCCGAGATGAAGGCCTCGATCACCATGCGCAGCTCGTTGGTGGCGATGGACGCGCCCACGGCCACCGAGCCAGAGCCCGTGCCGGCGATGACGACGGCCTCGATGCGCGCGGTCGGGATGGACGAGAGTCCCAGACCCAGGAGCGCGATGGCGTCGCCCACGACGGTCGGGGGCGCGGTGAGCGTGCTGGCCGTGGCGCCTGCGCGCAGCCGCACCGAGGCGCCGGTGACCTGAGCGCCGGTGGTGATGTAGGCGGCCGTCCGCGAGGCGATCTTGTTGAGCGCGATCGACGCGGCGCCCGACACGCTGCTCGCGCCGGAGCCGGAGGCGGCGATGACCCGGATCAGCGAGTCGTCGAGCGCGGTCAGCGAGACCGTCCCGGCCGCGACAACCGTTGCCTGGTCGGAGATGAAGGCCTCGGTCACCACGTCGGTGATGTCGTTCTTGGCGATCGCGGCCGCTGCCGTGAGCGTCTCCGAGCCCGAGCCCGCCGCCGTGATGGACTCCAGCCTCGGGCTCGAGAAGGCAAGCAGCTCAATGTTTCCGGTCGTGGCCGTGACCACGGTGCCGCTGCCGGTGATGTAGGCGCGGACCTTGGTGCTGCTCTTGTTCAGCGAGACCGACGCGCCGCCCGCGCCGAAGCCCGTGCTCGCGGCCGCGCTGCCGGCAAGGGCGAACAGCGCCGTGTCGTCGCTCGCGGTCACGCGCACCGTGCCCGCGGTCACCCGAGCACCGGCGCTGATGAAGGCGCTGACGTTGTCGGCGATCTCATTGGTCGTGACCGAGCCGCCGATCGCGCCCTGGTCGGCCACCTGCACGCCGATCGCGATGGACGTGATGTCGCCGTCCTCGATCGCGATGACCTCGACCAGCAGCGCGTCCACTGTGGACGCCGTGATGGAGGCCGTCACGGTCGTGCGGATCTCGTTTTGGGCCAGCGTGCCGCCGATGGCGAACTTGCCGTCGGCGATGGCCGCGTTGCCCGCGATCGCCACGATGTTGGCGTCGTCGTTGGCCTCCACGCGCACCGTGCCGGCCGGAGCGTCCACATCGGACGATGCGGAGATGTGCGCGCCGATGATGCTCGCGATCGTGTTGGTGCTCCACGATCCGGCGAGCACCGCCCACTGGGTCGCCTCGGCTATGCCGAGCGCGACCGTCACCAGGGTCGGGTCCGACTCCGCCCGGACCAGGACGCCGTTGGGGCCCAGGACCCGCGAGCCCTCGATGAAGGCGCTGACCGTGTTGGCCACATCGTTGATCGCGCGGGCGTAACCGGTCGCGGGCACCTTGCCGCTGAACGGGCCCTCCTTGCCCAGCGTCATCGCGTTCGCGACCACGAGGGCGACCGTGTCGTCAGTGGCGGTGATCGAGACCGTGCCGGCGGCGGTGACGTTGGCGGCGTTGCGGACGAAGGCCCGGACCGTGTTGCGGACGGTGTTCTTGCCCTCCTTCATCTGCAGGCCGTCGAACTGCGGCAGGATCGCCCATGCCACGGTCATCGTGTCTTCGGAGGCGTTGATGTTCACGTTGCGCCCGGCGGTGACGGTCGCGTGGTCCACGCCGGCCTCGACCACGTTGGCGGTGGTGAGGTTGGCCGTGGCCGCGAGCGCGGTGTGGTCGTTCTCCACGGCCGCGCTGATGATGACGTCCCGGCCGGCGCTGACGTTCGCGTCGCTCTCGACGATCGCCGTGGCCTTGCCGCCGGCCGCGAGGAAGGCGCGATCCGGGCGCAGGTTGATCGGGTCGGTGTTGCCGCTCGCCTGGGTGATGATGAAGACGATCAGCGCGGCGGTCGCGGTGTCCTGCGCGACGTCCGTGCGCTCGCGGGCCGCGATCAGCACGTCGTTGTTGGCGTGCACGGTGCCGCGCACCCGGGCGACCGCGCCGAGGCCGCGCACCGGTCCGGCCATGCCGCCCGACACCGGCGCGTCCGGCGCGAGGTCGTCGAAGAGCTGACCCAGATCGCCGATCGCGGGAACGATGTTGGCGTAGCCGCCGATGATGTCGCGCAGGCCGTTGCCGCCGGGCTGGGTAAAGCGGGCGAGCAGGTCGTCGAGCTTGACCGTGATGCTCTCGGAGCTGAACGGGTTGAGGTCCTTGAGCGGGTCGGGCAGGTCGGCGCGGATCCGGTAGATCGACGCGATGATGTTGATGCCGGCGAAGTCGGACGAGCCGACGTTGGCGATGAAGCTGTCGACCTCGATGCGCGACAGCGCCAGGATCTCGATGTCGATCGTGGCTTGGAGGTTCGCGTGACTGTCCACAATGGTCTGGATCGAGTTGTCGATGACGCCCGCGTCCAGGCCGACGCCCGCGGTGAGCACGCCCTGGGTCACGTTCACCGGCAGTCCGAACACGACGGTCTGCCCGGCGGCGACCAGGCTGATCGTCGGCGCGATGATGGTGCCGTCGACGGTGACCGTGGTGCGCGAGTCCGCGAGCACGATCGAGATCGCGCCCGAGACGCCGATGACGGCATTCGATGAGGTACCGGCCGCGGCGATGCTGAACACGTTGTCGAACGAGCGCGCCTGCACGCCCACGCCCTTGATGAGCTTGCTCGCGAACGTCGGGTCGACCTGGTCCCGCAGCACCGAGATGAAGCCAGGGGTGAGGCCGTGGGCGATGACGGTCGCGCCCGTGCCCACGAACGCCTGGGTGTCCTTGGCGATGATGGCGAGCGTCGCCCCGATGCCCACACCCACGACGCTCTGGCCGAACACGGCCGAGCCGGCGATCAGGTCGATGTCCGTGGTGTCCACGGCGAGGATGAGGACGTTGCCCTGTGCCTCGAGCCGCGCCGTGCCGTTGACGTAGGCACGGGTGTGGCTGCGGACCGCGGCCATCGACAGCGAGACCTCGGCGGTGAAGTGGGTGACCCGGCCGCTGGCGGCGAACCCGGCCGAGACCACCAGCACGTCCTGCGACGCCAGCGCCAGCACCAGGATGTCGTTGTCGCTGTTGACGATCGCGGTGTCGCCGACGTTGGCCTCGGTGGTGTCCGACAGCAGCGCGATGCCCGCCGCGCCACCGGCAGCCGCGCCCACGGTCCCGACGACCGAGGCGCCGCCGGTCAGCAGGAAGGCGAAGATGTCCGACCCCGCCACGATCTGCACGGTCGCGGCGTTGACCCGCGCGTCGAGCCCGACGCGCGCAGTCGTGCGGCTCGCCGTGACCACGGCGGCGGCCGAGAGCTCCGGCGCGGCGATGATGGACGACGAGGCGAAGCCGAGCACGAGGGTGTCGAGGTCGTCGCGGGACGTGGCGGTGACCGACAGGCCCCGGACCGTCGCCCGCTCGAGCGCGACGTGGCGGGCGCCCGTCCAGTCCGGGTCGACCGGCGGCGCGTCCACCGGCGTGATGTCCAGGAATTCGAGCTCGCCGTCGAAGTCGAACAGCTGCTCGAGCGCGTCGCGGATCGGGTTCTCGAAGACGAAGCCCACCACGGTCAGCAGCAGCGCTCCGGCCATGCCCGGGATGTGGGCGAGGTCGGCCGTGTGGGTGACGATGAAGCGCCCGGTGTTGGTGCTGATCCCGGGGCGGGTGCCCAGCGCGGTCACCCGGCCGTTGACGAGGGCCTCGGTCTTCTTGCCCAGCAGCACCAGGCCCGCCGACGCGGCGGCTCCGATGGTGGAAGTGCTTGCCACGCCCGCGATCACGTCCAGATCGGTCAGGGCGTCGGCCACGACGACCACGCTGCCCAGCGCGGTGACGATGCCGGTGGCGGTGACGATGGCCCGGGTGGTCGGGGCGACCAGGTGCACTCCCCCGGCGCCCGCCACGGCCGTGACGATCGCGATGTCCAGGGAGGCGGAGATCGACAGCACGTCGTGAATGGACAGTGCCCGGATCTCCACGTCCAGTTGCGCGGCCACCTCGCCCGCGACCGCCGCTTCGACGGTGTTGACGATGGTGTGCGCGTCGATGCCCGCGCCCACTCCGGCGGCGATCGACGCCGAGAGCGCCCCGGCGAAGCCGGCGATGACGGTGGTGTCGTCGGCGAGGACGACCACGATCTGGTCGGCGTGCGGCGGCGGCACACCGCTCGGGAAGAGTCCGGCCTTGGCGCCGTTGGCCACGTAGGCTCGCGTCGCGCCGCCGATGACCGTGAGGTTGAGCGAGACCGCGAGGCTCGCGCCGATGGAGGCCGATCCGCCCACGCTGATCGACGCGACGTCCTTGAAGGACAGCGCGATGATGGCCACACCGCGGATCGGCCGGCTCAGCGGCAAGCCGGTGGGGGTGCGGTCCACCCGCACCATGCTTGTCCCGGTGACGCCGCGGGCGCGCACGTCCGCACCGGCGCCAAGGAACGCCTCGGTCTGCTCGCCGTGGCGGACCACCGAACCGGAGGCGCCGACCCCGGCGACCAGGGCCGCGCCGACCACACCGGCGAAGGCGTCCACTTCGGACACCCGCACCGCGGAGACGATCACGTTGCCGTCGACCTCGATGAGCGCCGCGTCGATGTGCGCCAGCGTCACCGGATCGGCGAGCACGAGCACGCCGGAAACGTTGACCGTCAGCAGGAGCGCGATGCCGACACCGGCGCCGAACGCGTCGACCTCCTCGGCCGAACTCGCCTGCACCATCAGGTGGTTGCCCGCCCTGACGTGCGCGTTGCCGCCGATGACCGCCTCGGTGCGGTCGGCGAGCATCGTGACCGACGCGGCCGCGCCCGTGCCCAGGAGCAGGCCTGCCGCGGCGACCCCGGCGAAGGAGTCGACCTCGACCTGGTGGGTGGCGCCGACGAGCACGTCACGCCCGGCGACGATGGTGGCGCCGTCGATCCGCGCCCGGGTCTGTGCGGCGGTGGCGACCAGCGCGACCGACGCCGCGACACCGGCGGCGAGGCCAAGCCCGAAGCCGGCCGCGAGGGCGAAGATCGAGTCGGTGGCCGTGGCGCGGACGAGCAGATCCCGTCCGGCGTTGACGATCCCGCTCGCGGTCGCGTCGGTCTGCGCCGCATGCGTGTAGGTGCCCGCCCCCGATATTCCTATGCCGCCGAGCACACCGAGCGCCGCGGCACCGGCGATGGTGTTGACTGTGGCCTGCCGAGTCGCGCTCACCGTGACGTCCAGGCCGCTGGTGGTGGTGCTGCCGGTCTCGATGGTGGCGCGCGTGACCGAGCCGGTGATGGCGAAGGCCGCCGATCCGCCGATGCCCAGGGTGCCCACGCCGACGGCTCCGGCACGCAACCGGTAGAGCTCGGTGCTGTGCGCGTCGACCACGATGTTGCCCGTCGCGGTGACGACGGTTGCCCCGCCACGGATGTTGGCGTAGTGGGTCGCCTTCGTCAGCACGATCGCACCCGCCGCGCCCAGGCTCACGGTGGCCGAGCCCGCCACCGCACCGGCCCGGCCGAAGATGTCGGACGTGTAGCCGACGATCACGAAGACGTTGGTGGCGACGACGTTCGCACTGTCGCGGATGGACGCCTCGGTGAGCCCGCCGATCTCGGTGAAGGCCACCGACGCGACCAGACCGAGTTCCTGGGCGGTCACCTTGCCGACCGCGTGCGACGAGATGACGTCGCCGCTGGTCGCCTGGACCGTCAGGGTGGAGCTGTTGGTCGTGCCGCTCACGTAGGCCTGGACGTTGCGGCCGATCTGCACGTGGGAGAAGGAGGCGCCGATGCTGATCGTCGAGCCGTCCACGCCCGCGCCGGTGGTGCTGACGATGTCGGTGCGGTCGTCGGCCAGGACGCTGATGGTCTGCGTGACCAGCACGACCGCGCCCGCCGCGATGTAGGCCCGCACATCGGCGTTGGTCACGATCGAGGAGACCGAGCCGGCGATGCCCACGTTGGGCTTGGCGTTGCCGACCACGAGGTCCTGGTCGCCGTCGCGGTCCAGGTCGCCCAGCGCGGCCGAGGTGGTCCAGTGCTCGTCGCCGGTGATGTCCTCGCCCGCGCCGAACGCGCCGTTGTTGAAGCGGTGCAGGCGGTTTTCGGTGCCCAGGTTGCCGACGATCAGGTCGAGGTCGCCGTCGCCGTCGATGTCGCCGAGCGCGACAGCTTGTGTGAGCGCGTTGTCGCTGCCAACCGACGTCACCGTGAAGGTGATCGGCCCGCCCGGCGTCGCCGTCGTGTTGCGGGCAAACCTGGGCGCGGCAAGCGTGTTGCCGAACACGATGTCCAGGTCGCCGTCGCGGTCCACGTCGCCGACCGCGATCGCCTGGGTCGGCGCCGTCGTGATGTCCACGCGGTTGGTGAAGCGCATGGCGAGCGGCGCGGCTCCGCCACCGTTGACATAGACGCGGCTCGCCGCACCCACACGCAAGGCGTCGCGCAGGTCGTCCAGGCTCAGGTTGGACAGGTCGATCTGATCGCGCGGGATCAGGTTGTTGTTGATGAGGTCGCCGAGGTCGGCCAGGCCCGAATCGATCAGGCGCCGCACGTCGAGCCGGTCGCGCACGAGGTCCTGCAGATCCGTGATGCCCTCGCGGACGAGGTCGCGCAGGGTGACCGCGCCCGAGTTGACCAGATCACCGAGTGGGATCGTGGTGCTGCCCGGTGCCAGATCCTCCAGGCGCACCAGCTGGTCGAGCACCAGCTGCCGCAGCAGCACGAGGCCCGAGTTCACCAGCGCGGTGATGGACGGGTCGACCCCGGGGCCGAAGACCGAGTCGAGCTGCTCGGCGGTGACCAGGCCGGAGGAGATCAGATCCGCCCGGGAGATGGGCCGGTCGACGAAGTCGGGCAGCCCGAGCAGGCCCCGGCGCACAAGCTCCTGCAGGTTGGTCAGGCCGCTGTTGACCAGATCGGCGATGGACACCTCGCGGGCGCCGAGGAAGTCGAGCAGGTTCAGCAGGCCACTCTCGACGAGATCGATGAGGCTGACCAGACCGCGCTGGATCAGGTCGCCGATGAAGACGATGGCGTCCTCGACGAGGTCCTCGATGCCGATCAGCGCCCGGTCTACCAGCCACGACAGGTCGAGGCCGACGTTGCCGACGATGATGTCGAGGTCGCCGTCGCGGTCCATGTCGCCCAGCGCGACCGAGGTGGAGAAGTCGTTCTCCTGCGCGGTGGGGTGGGCCTGCGAGCGCAGCATCTGCGCCGCCGCGAAGGAGCCGCCGCCGATGTTGCGATAGAGCCGGTTGCCCTGGCCGAGCGTGGTGACCACCGCGTCGGGGCGGCCGTCGCCGTCGAGATCGCCCAGCGCCACATCGCTGGCGAGCAGACCCGCTTCGGTGAAGTCGATGCCGGCGAAGAACTTGCCCTTGCCGTTGTTCAGGTACACCCGGCCGGGCTGCAGGTAGTTGGCCGCCACCACGTCCAGGTCGCCGTCGCCGTCCACGTCGGACAGTGCGATGGCGGTGGTGAAGTCGGGGACCTGCGAGTTGAGCACCTGCTGCGCGGTGGGCGCCCGCAGGGCCGCGAGGAAGAGCAGCAGATCGGTGCCGATGTCCTCACCGGAGTCGAAGGCCCCGGTGCCGTCGTTGAGGTAAACCCGGTTGAACTGGCCGAAGTTGCCGGTCACGAGGTCGAGATCGCCGTCACCGTCGAGGTCGCCGAGCGCGACCGAGGTGACCAGGCGCGGGGTGCCGACGCTGGTGCCGTTGGGGAACTGGTTCGGTGGGCCACGGTTCTGGTACACCCGGATCGGCTCGCCCGGCCGCAGCGCCTCGGCCAGCGAGGCGACGTGCGACCGGATCCGCTCGCTGGTGGACGCCGACAGCTGCAGGTCGCCGGCCACGGTGAGGAAGGCGTTCTGGCCCACGAACGCGTGCGCGGCATTGCCGATGTTGTGCCGGCCCAGGGCCGCGCCCAGCGCCAGGATGCCGTTGACGGTGAAGGAGAACGCGCCCGCCTCGGACGTGGCGTCCACTGTGGAGCGTGCCCGCACGAGCGTCGTGCCGACCAGGCTCAGCGCACGGGTGCGGTCGCCGAGGGCGGCCAGGGCCAGGTCGTCGGTGGTGACCAGGATCGCCGACCCGGCAACGCTTCCGCCCTGCGCGGTGCCGCTGCCGCCGTCGGCGAAGGACAGGATCGTCGCGGCCGTGTTGGCCAGCACCGAGACGCTCGGCACGTTGAGCGTGGTGTCCTGCGTGTACGCCTTGGTCCGCGCCGTGAGCGTGTTGCCGACGAAGGCGCCGCCGATGCCAAGGTTGTTGCCCGCCACCGAGGTCCCGGCGGCACCGACGAGCACCGGCGAGTCGGACGCGTCGAGCAGGAGCACGAGCGTGGTGACCGTCCCGACGTCGCGGATGGCCGCCTCAGTGCGGCGGTGCACGATGTTCATCGCGACGTCGCCGGAGAAGCCGAGGCCGGAGTCCAAGCCGTGGAACGGGTCGGAGGCCGGTGCGCCGCTGCCGGGAGTGCCGGTGCCCGCAGCGCCCGCGGTGGCAAGGGTCCAGAACTTGTTGGCCACTGGGCCATTGGTGTCATTGGTGGCACGCAGGGTGAGCGTGCCGCCCGCGTTGACCGAGCCGATCACGCCACCCGTGCCGATCGCGCCCATCGCCTCGGTGACGTTGCCGATCACCGCGTTGACGCTGCTGCCGCCGATCGGCCGGTCGTCGGTGCCGAGCTCCACCCGGTCGGCGAGCGCCCGCGGCCGGGCCAGGATCGTGAGCGCTACCGCGACGCCCACCCCGACGCTCTGCGCCACGGCACGCGCCCCGGCGATGTTGACCGAGCGGGTCGCGTTGTCGGCGTGCAGGAGGATGTTGCGCCCGGCCCGGACGGTCGCCCGGTCCTCGATGCCGGACAGCGACTCGTGCCCGATCGTCACGAAGCTGAACGCTCCGTCGACGGCCACGTCGGTCGCGGCACCGCCTTCGACGACGATCGCGAGCACGCGGGTGACGGTCAGGCTGTGCAGGGTCAGGTCGCGGGCCACGGTCAGCAGCACCCGATCGTCCGCATAGGACCTGGCGTAGTTGTCGATGAACACCACGCTGACGTTGCCGCCGACGCTCGCCGCCGAGTTCGACAGCGGCGTGCGGGTGCCGGTCAGGTGGATCGCCTCCACCGTCGCCACCGAGTCGATGACCACATCCTGATCGGCCGCGGAAGGCAGCAACTGGTTGAGCCACGCGCCCGGAGCCACACCGGCGGCGGCCATGTTGTAGACGTCGAAGTAGTTGACGGCGCCGGAGATCGCCGCGTTCGGCCCGGCGGCGGCCGAGTGCGCGAACGTGTCGAACGGCATCGTCGCCAGCATGCTCAGCAGGGGCAGCAGCGCCGTGGCCACCGGGCCCGTGGGGTCAAACACCGGCCCCGCGCTGAGCACGTCGGCCTTCGCGGAAATCTCGATGCGGTGCGACACATCCACGATCGCGTTGTGCGCGATGAACGCGCTGGCCTGGTTGGCGACCCGCGACCAGTTGAGCGCCGCGGCCACGCCGGTGGCGCCGCTGGCCGCGAGCGAGACCGCGCTGGACTGGAAGTGCTCCTCGGCCAGGGCCCGCACGAGCAGGCTGCCCAGGATCAGCCGTGCGCCGTCGCCGATGAGCGCGATCGCCCGGTTTTCGCTCTCCGCCAGGGTGATCGCCGCACCGACGGTCACCCTCGGCAGGTTGGCGTTGCCCACCGACAGGTTGATCCCGCGAAGGAAGTTGCTCAGCGCGGTCAGCAGTGCGCTCGGCGCGACCGGGATCTGCACGATGGCGAAGGATCGCGTCTGGTCCACCAGGTTACGGCTGCGGGCCAGGACGGTCAGGCTCGTCGCGGTGACGAACCCGCTCACGATCGCGGTCGCGGTCGACTGGTAGAAGCCCAGCGCGGCACCGGCTCCGAAGGCGCCCGTGAGGTTGCCCGCCAGCGTCACGTAGGAGTTGGTGTTCTCGGCGGTGACGTTCACCGTCTGCGCCGTGATCGCCGATCCGCCCTGCACCAGGACCTCGGAGCGCCCGCGGGCCACGCCCATCGCCACCGACAGCCCGGCCACGTCGCCGCCGGCCGGCACGATCGTGACGACCTCGAGGTCGTTGACCGTCCGCGCGGCCAGATCGACCAGGCGGCCCGCGGTGAGCATCGCGCCGTCGCCGATCCCCACTGTCGCGACGGGCGCCGAGCGGGCGAGGGTCAGGCCGTAATGCCTGCCGATGGTGCGAAGCGTGATGTCGGCCTCGGCCAGGGCGCTGATCAGGATGTCGCGGTCGGCCGAGAGGATGCTGCCGCTGCCGACGCTGATGGACGCCCGCGCGGTCGCCAGCAGTGCGATGGCCTGACCCTGGAATTGCGCGAGGAAGGTCTGTACGACCTGAGCAAGCTCTTCGAAAAGCCCGAAGTCGGCCGGCGAGAGCACATTTTCGTCCGCGGTCATCGAATTCGAGGCGTGACTGGTGATGACGATGTCGCGACCGGACACCGCTGTGCCGGCTCCGAGTGCGACGGCGGCGCCGTCGAACGGGTTCGTGAACCCGATGACACCGGCAAACCAGGTGATGCTTTGGACCTTCTCCGCGCGCAGTCGCACGTCTCCGGAGGCGAAGCCATTCGTCGCGTGGGCCAGGACCGCTGCTCCGGCGCCGATGACGATGGCGGCGCCATTGAGGGTGATGTCACCCGAGTCCCCGATGGACGGCCCGTCGCGCGGGTTGCCCGTGCCCAACTGTCGCGTGTGGATGATGACGCCCGGGGCGATCACGATCATGCCACCGGCGTTGATGATGATGCTGAACAGCCCGCCGCCACCGATGTTGCCGTTGATGAACACGTTGCCCGCCACGTTGAGCACCAGCGTGTCCAGACCGGTCAGCGGGTCGCCGATCATGCCGTCGGTGGTGAAGTCGCCACTCGTGACCGTGATCACGACGTTGCCGGAGATGACCTGCGGCGCGGCCGGGGTCACGGGAGCGGTCTGCTCGAACGGCGAGCCGTAGGGGCCGGTCGTCCCGCCCAGCGGGATCGGGCCAACGGCGTTGGGGTCGGGCGACGTCGGGTCACCGAGGTCGGGGAACTGCAGCGCGCCGTTTTGCCAGTCGCGGAACAGTGCCCGGAAGACCGGCCGCAGGATGGCGCTCTCCCAGAAGGTGAAGTTGCCGTTGCCCGTCGAGTAGACCAGGTCGTTCCACACCTGTGCCGGGTCCTCGTAACCGGTGACCAGCGTGCCGGTCTCGGTGAAGGTCTGGCCCGCCACCGGGATGACCGCGAGCGTGCTGGGGTTGCGCGTGAGCTGCAGCCGGCTTGCCGCACCCGACGCCGACACGAGGCGCAGCGGGCCAGCGATCAGGCTCTGCAGCCTGCGCCGCGCGATGGTCTCCGGGTCCGAGCCCAGGGTTCCCTTGCGCAGCACCACTCGCAGCGTGCCGCTGGAGATCACGACGGTGCCGAGCGTGTCGAAGGAGACGCGATCGGTGGGGTCGACGAACTGGGCGTTGAAGGTCCGCTGGTTCACCACGAACGAGCCGATGAGCGTCGTGCCGTCGAAGATGTCGTAGATGGCGTTCTCGGATGGCTGCAGATCCAGTTCGTGGATCTTCGCGTCGAAGGCGTCGCGGCAGGCCTGGTCGCCCGGTGCGCAGAACGGGTCCTCGAAGCGCTGGGTCACGTTGGCCAGCCAGCTCGCCTGGATCACGTATTGTCCGGCGGCGAGGCCCGTCTGCGTCCACGCGAACTGCGCGTTGTCGGCGTAGGGCTGGCTCACCCGGTACAGAATCGTCGTTGTGGTGTGGGTGTTGGACCGCCACACCTTGTCGCCGTCGATGCTGCGCAGCCACGGCAGGCTGTCCGTCGGCCGGGTCATCAGCGTCGTGATGTTGTCGAAGAACATCCCGAAGACGCGGATCTGGCTCGTGGTCGCGCCCGCGCCCAGCGGCAGGGTCGCGGTCATCACGTTGCCGCCGTGGTTGCCGACCAGGTGCAGCTTGGAGAAGTCGTATCCGGTGGGCTGTCCCAGATCGGCGAGCGAGTCGTTGACGAGCTTGCTCAGCTGGCCAAGGCTCGTCGTGCTGGTCACGCCCGGGATGTTGACCTCGTGCAGCAGCAGCATCTTGGTGAGCACGACCGAGTTGCGGTAGGGCGCGAACAGGGCCTTGTTGAACTCGACGTTGTCGTCGAGCTGCTGCACGGCACCGGAGTAGAAGGTCATGCCCGGCCGGTTCACCAGTGACGGGTCCATCGGCGCCGAGTGCGCCTGGCCCTGGATCCCCATGTACGCATCGACCTTGGCGTGGTCGCCGCGCTTGAAGATCGGAATCACGGTGTTGCCGACCGTCACGGTCGCCAGGTCCATCTTGTTGGCCAGGCCGACGAGTTGCTCGAACAGGTCGAAGGGGATGCCGAATCGCTGCTCGATGAGCTTCTTGACGAATTCCCTGGGGATCTGCTTGAGCTCGTCGAGGGACTCGAACAGCGGGTTGAGCGCGAGCCGGGCCGGGCCGACGATCACGTCGTCGATCAGCTCAGCGAAGGCGCCGAGCACCTCCTGCAGATCCCCGAGCACCGCCGGCACGCCGAACATCGGCAGCAGGACGTTGGTGATGAAGGAGTCGTTCTTCAGCCCGTCGTGGTTGGGGTCGTCGAGCTCCAGCAGGAAGACGTCCATGATGCTGAGGTCTTCGGCGTCCGCGCGGGACGGATCGACGTCGGCACCGTGGTTTTCGCCGACCTGGTTTTGCCAGTGCCTGCGCGTGCCCGGGTCGAACATCGCCTTTGTGGTGGCCAAGCCGAGCTCGCCCCAGCGCCGGAACGCGTTGCCGATCGACCCGCTCCACTCGTCGAGGTAGGCGCGGAAGAGGTTGTCGATCTGCGTCGCCGTCGGGTTGGTCGACGGGTTGCCGTCGGTCAGCAAGGTGATCACGGCGAGCGCGATCTGCTGGAAGCTCTGGGTAAGCGCGGGCTTGCCGGCGTTGGCCAGGGCGCGAGCCGAGTCGACCTGGCGCTGCATGACCACGGCGCTGTCGATGATGATGCCGCGGCTGCCCTGCATCGCCAGCCACTCATCGCCCGTCCCGGTCTCGGTGACGAGCGTCTCGGCGACGGTCAGCACGAGATCGGTGACGCTGACGACGTGGAACCAGCCCTTGTTTGCCGCGTTGGTGAAGCCGAACGCCTGGAAGACCTGACCCGGACCGGTCGGGTAAACCCGGAAGCCGTCGGCCAGGAAGCTGCCCACCGTGCGGATGAAGGTGTGCCCGCTCGCGCTGATCGTCGTGACGGGCGTGCTCGCCTCGGCGGTCGGGTCGCCCGGGAACGGCTTGATCAACGTCTCGTAGATGAAGCGCATGGGCGCCGCGAATTCGATCGCCGCGGTGGAGTCGTCGCTCACGTCGCCGTCGGGCAGCAGAGTCCGGTCGGGGTTGTTGTCGAAGCCGGGCGTCGCGTCGCCGAGGTAACCCTCGATCATGAAGTGCCGGATGGCGTTGGCCAGATCCCGCTCGTCGCTGGTGAGCTCGCCGACGCCCGGGAAGACGCCCTCGGTGAACTCGTTGACCAGAGT
The DNA here is from genome assembly GCA_044869915.1 of Allorhizocola sp. Lineage (GTDB taxonomy): Bacteria > Actinomycetota > Actinomycetes > Mycobacteriales > Micromonosporaceae > Allorhizocola. The sequence continues at coordinate 24,695 of JBIOYB010000369.1, read as the reverse complement.
GTGCGCCCAGAAGTCGCCGGCGGCGTGGACGGCGTAGCCGTAGGCCCACGCGAGCAGCTGCAGCCGCTCCACATTGGAGAACGATCCGTCGCTCTGCGCCTGCCATGCCATGTCCATGACCCGTGCGAGCCACGTGCCGGTGTCGATCGGGTGGACCTGGCTCTGCCCCATCACCAGATCGGGGAAGCCGTCCGGGCCCACCGCGCCGGCGTAGAAGTAGGACGGGTGGTGCTCGATCGCGAAGGCCAGCGTCGGGTGGACGGTGTAGGCGTGACCGTTGATGGTCAGCTTGCCGTCGGCCAGGATGTCCTGCCGGACGTCCTTGGCGATCTCGACGTGGGTGTATGGCTTCCAGGCGACCTCGTGGAGCGCGCCGCTGACCTCGTGGTCGGCGCCGTGACCGTGCTCGAGTCCGAGAAGGTGACCGGCCTCGTGCGCGACGAACCGCGCGAGATCGGCGGCGTATGTCGCGACGGTCTTGGCGACCTGCGGCGTGCTGCCGCTGAACACGAAGGCCTTGTCGTTGCGGTTGAGGTTGCCGGTGTCGACCGCTTCGGACACGCCCCACAGCGCTCCCGCGCCGCCGGGGAAGGCGTTGCTCATCCCGCCGACGAAGATGGTCGAGTATTCGGAACCCGCCGCCGGGAGCTGCAGCGTGAAGATGACGTTGCGTCCGGCGAAGGCCTGGTTGAGCACATTGATCAGTGCCGCGCCGATCGCCGCCTCGCTGCCCTGAAGGTGGGCGGGCGCGGTGAACGCGGGGACGTTGATGCCGTGGATCGTGGTCGGGCCCAGGTAGGACACGTTCTGCGCGCCGGTCATGTTCACGTAGAAGACCTGCGGCTGCGGCTGTGCCGGCTCCGCCGCGGGCGGGTCCGTCGCCGGCGGGTCGCTAGCCGGCGGGTCTGTCGCGGGCGGGTCGCTAGCCGGCGGGTCCGTCGCGGGCGGGTCGGTGGCTGGAGGGTCCGTCGCGGGCGGGTCGGTGGCTGGAGGGTCGGTCGCCGGTGGGTCCGCGGGCGGGTCGGCCTCTGCGGGCGGCTCGGGCGCCGGGACCTGCTTCACAGCACCGGGCGAGAGGGTCTCGGACATGAGCCCCTGGCCCTCGTGACCGAGCCCGAGCACGTGCCCGATCTCGTGCCGGATCGCCGTGACCAGATGCATCCGGTCACCGTCCGAATAGGACACCGACCAGCCGAAGCCGGCGGCGTTGCCATCGATGGTGATCGTGTTGCCGGAGGCCGAGGCGAGCTCGAGGCCGTCCAGGTCGCCGATCTGGAACGAGAGCGAACCGAAGTCTTCGTCGGGATACTTCGCGGCCCAATCGGCCTTCGCCTGATCGGCCGCGGCTTCGAGCTGAGCCTCGGTGACGGAGACGTCCGCGAGCGCGTCGACCGGTGCCGACGCGGCGTGCAGGAACTCCGTGAACTGGTTGTGCGCGGAGCGCTCTGCTGGGCGACTCGAGTATGCCACGACCACACTGGCCACGAGCGCGTCGAGCGCCTGGCCGTTGAGCGTGGCCTTGCCACTGGCAACCAAGGCGGCGACCGCCTCGTGCGCAAACGGCTTCAGGTCGGCCACGGTGGTCTTGTCGCGGTCGATCAACCACACGTAGTTTGCCGCCGCTCCCGCGACGACGATCTCGAGCTCCACATTGGTGAGCGTCTTGGCGTTGCCACCCGTGGGCAGTTTCGCCGCGGCGGCCGCTGACTTGTCCGTCATGGGCCCGATTTGCCCGCGCACGGCCAGTAGTCGCAACTCGCGCAGCAGCAGCAGACCGCGAAGCAACTCGGGGCGCAACGTTTGTGGATCAACGGTTGTCGTCGCCGGCTTGGACTGCTCGGGCGCGGCTACCGCGGGTGAGGCCGGGATCGAGAGCATGACGGAGGAAGCGAGACACGCTGACGCTGCCGTAGCAGCGAGCATGAGGCGCACCCTCATCGCACTGACCCCTTGAGTAGTCGATCTGTTGGCCGATCCGTAGCGAGCCGGAACGTTACGGAGCGCAGTCTAGACATGTCAATGGGTCAACTTAATGATCTTCACTATCTTGATCATGTTGATCGCGTTTAAGGACTGCATAAGCGCGGTATCACCCTCCGTAAGTCCAATCTCCGACATCCCATTATCTGGGAAGGTCTTGACGGATTGCATTAGTCCAGTTTTTTGGGACTATTTAACAACTTTTCCGTCGTCCAAATTGGACCGAATAGCCAGCACCCAAATCCGCGTGGTATGAAAATGATGCACCAAACGATCGCTGAAGTTGTAAGTCATTTTCATCAGGATGAGGTGTGTACCGTGTCGATGTCGCGACGTGCCGTTTTGTCCACGATTCCCGCTGCCGCGCTGCTTGCCGTGGCGCGGCCGCTGCGGGCGAGCGCGGCTCCCGCCGACCACCCGAAGCTGATCGAAAACACGGTCGCGATGTTCGCGGGGACCGCGCAATCCAACGCACGCCCCGAGGTCGCGCCGAAGCTGGCGGCCATCGACACCACCGCCCGCGGCTGGCTGAGCGCGATGGACACCGCCGGGCCGGGCGAGTTGTTCAAGGGCCTGGCCCTGGGCGCCAACGACACCAACCTCAAGCGGGCCTACCTGAACCTGTACGAGATCGCGCTCGCCACGCGCGTCCCCGGCTCGGGCTCCGACCTGTCCGGCAACGTCACCGTGCAGCGGCGCGTCATCGACGGGCTGGCCTGGCTCTACGACAACTATTACGGCGATCAGTCCAAGGGTTACTACGGCAACTGGTTCAACTGGGAGATCGGCATCTCGACGGACGTGAGCCGGACCCTCGTCCTGCTCGCCGACGAGGTACGGGCCTACCGGCCGGAGCTCGCCGCCACCTATGTCGCAGCGATGGACGCCTACCTACGTAACGGCAAGAACGGCGACGTGGACCTCGACTCGCGCTTCCACACCGGCGCCAATCTCGCCGACATCACCACCAACCGGATCCTGCAGGGCGCCGTCTTGAATGACGATGCGCGGCTCGGCAAGGCGATCGCCGACCAGCTCACCGTGTTTGCCACGATCGACCCGTATGCGCTCAACCACGGTGTCACGGACGGGTATTACGCCGACGGCTCGTTCATCCAGCACTCGTCGGTGGCCTACACCGGCTCGTATGGCAAGAGCCTGCTGACCCGGGTGGTGCAGGCGGTCAAGATCCTGGACGGCACGGGCTACGCGCAGGGCGGCACGCTCGTCGGCGTCGTGCAGGGCTGGGTGGTCAACGGCTTCGCCCCGCTCATCTTCGAGGGCTGGATGATGGAGGTCGTCAAGGGGCGCGCGGTCTCCCGCACGACTACCGGCTATGCCGATGTGGCCGTGGTGGTCGAGGCGATCGTGGACCTTTCCGGCTATGCCACGGCCGCCGACGCCTTGGCGCTCAAGGGATATGTGAAGCACGTGCGGCAGAGCACGCGGCAGCCCCTGAACCCCACGACCTTCGTGTCGCCGGTCAGCATTTCGCGGTACCAAGAAATCCTGGAAAACACGGCGATCCCCGCACAGGATCTCAATCCGGCCGAGCGCTGCATCGCCTTCAACTCCATGGACAAGACTGTCCACCGGCGCCCCGGCTATGCGTTCGCGCTGGCGCGCAGCTCCAGCCGGATCAGCAAGTATGAGTACATGAATGGTGAGAACCTGATGCCCTGGTTCCAGGGCGACGGCGCTCACTACCTCTACCTGTCCGGCCAGGATCAGACGCAGGCCTATGGCGTCGACTACTACGCCACGGTTTCGCCCTACCGGCTCGCCGGTGTGACCGCGCCGGTCGAGCAGCGGCAGACCATCCCGCAGCTTTACGGCACCATGTGGTACGAGAATCCGGCCCTCGGTTTCACGTCGTCATCCGAGTCGCAGAACCGTTACGTCTATTTCCCTCGCGGCACCAACGTTTTCTCGGGCGGGGCCGTGCTGGGCGCCTACGGTGTGGCGGGCCTCGTGCAGTCGGACGACTTCGCGTACCAGGAAAAGCAGGCCGGCAAGCTCCCGGCCGACTTCGTGGCATACCGCAACGCGCGGGCGATCAAGTCGTGGTTTCTGCTCGACGACGAGATCGTGGTGCTCGCGGCCGGGGTCGGCGACCCCGCCGGGCGCGCCGTGACCACGACCATCGACGCCCGGATCGCGGCGCCCACCGACGGCGCCACCGTCGTGGGCGCGCTGCGCGACGGCACCGCCTGGTCGGGCACCGGCTCCGCGGATCTGGCCTGGCTGCGCTATGCCAACGGCGCGCAGGGCACGGCCGTGGGCTACGTCTTCCTTTCCTGTGACGGGCGGCAAGCGCCAGTGGTCACGCACGCGGACGTGACCGCGAGCCGCCGGATCGTGCGCCTGTCCAATCCCGACGCGGTCGTGACCAAGCGGGTCTTCACGGTCGGCTATGAGCAGCCCGGCTCGATGGCCTACGCGATCGTGCCGCACGCCTCCCAGTCTCAGCTGCGGGCCTATGCCGGTGGGCCGCTGCGCGTGCTGTCCAACACCGCACGGCTGCAGGCGGTCAAGCACACCGGGCTGGATCTGGTGGCGGCCAACGCCTTCACCCCGGGCCGGCACCACGTGGAGCGCTTCACGATCGACGGCCCCGCATCGGTCATCACCCGCAGTGTTGGCCGTTTCGTTGAAGTGGCGGTGTCCGACCCTACGATGCAGCGCGACACCGTCGGCGTGACCATCCACGGGCGCCGGATGCGGGTCGTGTCGGCCGACGAGTCGGTCCGGGTCCGCTGGACGCCGGGCGGCACCCGCATCGAGGTGACCACGCGGCACGCCTATGGCCGGAGCTTCACCGTCAAACTCATACCAGGCTAGGCGCCGAGTCGAAGGCCCGCCGGCGCGCCGACAACGCCTCGTCGAGGTATTCGCGTGCCTTCCCGCCGTAGGGCAGGCGCAGCGGCGGGTCGGGCATGTCCACCAGGCGCGTCATCATTTCCGCGAACGCCGAGGGCGGGAAGCACTCCGGGTTGTCGGCCAGCCCGCGGACCAGGGACACCACGTCGGCGGCGACTGGCGCGTATTCGGGCAGGCGCCGGCCCGGGTCCGCGGCCTTCTTGCCGTAGTCGGTCGCGAAGCCGCCCAGCTGCAGGATGGTCACCTTCACGCCGAACATGGCCGCGTCCTGCGCCAGCGACTCGGCCATCCCCTCGAGCGCGAACTTGCTCGCGGTATAGGCGGACAGGTTGGGCAGCGGCAGTGAGCCGGAGATGGAGGAGGTGAAGACGGCGTGCCCGCCGCCCTGCGCCCGCCAGTGCGGGAGCACGAGCCGGATCAGCCGCCACGGGCCGAACACGTTGGTCTCGAACTGCCCGGACAGCTCGGCGTCGGAGATCTCCTCCACCACGCCCATCTGGCCGTAGCCGGCGTTGTTGACCAGCACGTCGATGCCGCCGAAGCGCTGCACGGCCAGGTCGACCGCGTCCTGGCACTGCCGCGGGTCGCGCACGTCGAGCCGCGCCATGTCCGGGAAGTCCAAACCGGACAGATCGCGCGCGGTGGCGAGCACGGGGTCGCCCTTTGCCACCAGATGGGTGGCCAGGGCGTGGCCGAGTCCGCTGGAGCACCCCGTCACCAGCCATCGACGATTAGTCATGCCTGGATGGTGCCATCACGCGATGGCCTGCCACCACCCGTCTACCTCGATCGGGTCGTCGGCTTTCAGACGCTCGCCGGGCCGCGGCACCACGAGCGCGATGTCCTGCTCCTTGGCCGCCACCCAGAGGCGGTCCACCGGCTCGCTCCACGAGTGCAGCGCCAGGTTGAACGTCGCCCAGTGCACCGGCAGCAGCAGCCCGCCCCGCACGTCCAGGTGCGTGGCGATGGCCTCCTCGGGCGTCATGTGAATGTCCGGCCAATATGGACTATAAGCCCCGATTTGGATCAGGGTGAGGTCGAACGGGCCGTGCTGCGACCCGATCTCGGCGAAGCCGGGGAAGTAGCCGGTGTCGCCCGTGTAGAAGACGCGCCGCCGCTCCCCCGCGATCACCCACGAGCCCCACAGTGTCTCGTTACGCGTGAACCCGCGCCCGGAGAAGTGGCGCGCCTCGGTGGCCACGAGCCGCAGGCCTTTGTCAAGCGTGTGCTCCTCATCCCAGTCGAGCTCGACGATGCGCTCGCCCGGCACGCCCCAGCGCCGCAGGTGCGCGCCGACCCCCAACGGCACGAGGAACGGTACCGTGGGCGCAAGCCCCGACAGGGCAACGACCGTCTCCATGTCCAGGTGGTCGTAGTGATCGTGCGAGATCAGGATCGCGTCCAGCGGCGGCAGCTCGCCCAGCGCCAACGGCATGGGGTGCAAGCGTTTTGGTCCGGCGATCCGGCTCGGCGAGCAGCGCTCGCTCCACACCGGGTCGACCAGCACACGCCGCCCCTCGATCTCGATCAGCGTCGATGCGTGTCCGAGCCAGACCGCGCTCAGCCCGCCCGCCTCGAGCGCCCAGTCGGCGGGCGTGACCACCGGGATCGGACTCGACGGGCGGCGCATCTGTTTGCCGAAGACCAACTCCCGGAAGATCTTGCGGGCGGAGTCCGGCGGCATCACCGCGCTCGGCGTCGAATTGTGGAACCGGTGCCCATCGAAATGAGCCGAGCGGCTCATCGCGGCCGGATCGGGCTTGGCGCCCATGGATCGAAGTGGTCTCATCGCACGCTTTCTATTCCCGCGGAAAATATTCTTATGCCCTCGCGCAGGCGCGCCCGGGCCGTGTCAGGGTCGGACAGGTCGGTCTCCAGCCCGCGGGCAAACGCCAGCAGCAGCTCGGCCAGCTCCGCCGACCCGTCCAGCACGCCCGTCACCAGCTCGCGCAGCTGGGCCTCGTAGGCCGCGCCGCGACCCACCAGCTCGGCGGCGTGGTGCGGGCTGTCCTTCAAGAGCTTTAACACCAATTCCAGTCTGGTACTCAAAACGCCTTCGAGGCGCGAAAAACGGTCACCCGGCGCGGCCGCGGCGGCGCGCGCCCGAGCGAGCGACTCCTCGAACAGGCGCCGGGTCAGGCGCTCGAACACATCGTCCTTATTGCGGACGTATTGATACACGGCCGGGCGCGACAGGCCCGCCTCGGCCGCGATGTCGTCCATCGTCGTGCGCCGCGCGCCGTGGCGGGCGAAGCACCGGTATGCCGCGTCGAGGATCACCCGCACGCGCTCAGTCGACATTAATTCTCGCTCCTGCTAAAGCAAGTCGCAGGCGGATCGCCCCGGAGGACGACGCCATCCAAGCCCGATCTTGACCACTGCGTGCGCTGGTGAGGTATCGCTTGGCGGATCTGCGGTGTTGGCAGTCCGTCGCGATTCCTCACTTGCGTTTTCAAGATCGTCAGGATGCCGCCGTCGGCGATCCGCACTGACACTCTACCCCAAGATTGTCAGATCGTTTCGGCCAGGCCCGAAGCTCCCGATCAACTCGCGCTCGCGCGCCCTAGCGTGACCCCACACGTTTCAAGGGAGGAACGAAGTATGCGAGTAAGGCGATCCGTGGTCGCTGCCCTCGTCACGATCACGGCCTCCATCGCCGTCATCGTCACCGGCCAGGCACCGGCCTCGGCAGCACCCAACTTCAAGGCGCCGTTCCCGTGCGGCCAGAGCTGGACCTACAGCCACCACAGCGCTGAAGTGCGACTGGCGCTGGACTTCGTCCGCAACGGTGGCGGCACCGCGGGAACGCCCAACCTGGCGTCCGCCGCGGGCACCGCCTACCGGTACAACCAACCGGGCGGGGCCGGCCAGTACATCGTGATCGACCACGGTGGCGGCTGGAAGACCTACTACTTCCATCTCGCCAGCTACTCCGTGGCGAACGGGCAGGCGGTCAGCCAGGGCCAGCAGATCGGGACGACCGGGAGCACCGGCAATTCCTCCGGTGCGCACATCCACTACGAACAGCTCCTCAACGGGGTCGGCCAGACCATCCGGATCAACGGCGTCTCGCTGGCGCCCTACCCGGGCTCGTACGGCGTCAAGTCGATCACGAGCGACAACGGGTGCGGCGGCGGCGGAACCTGGTTCTGGACATGGGGAAGCGGTGTGCGGGTGCGCGCGGACGCGCGTCTGGCCGCAGCCGTGGTCGGCACGCTGGCCGGGCCGACGCACGTGAAGGTGGTGTGCCAGAAGCAGGGCGACACCGTCACGGCCGAGGGCTACACCAACAACTGGTGGGCCAAGCTGGAGTCACCGAACGGGTTCATGACCAACATCTACATCGACCACCCGGCGGCGGTGCTGCCTGGTGTGCCGACCTGCTAAGGACTCCCCCTGTCCTTGGCAAGGGAAAGGGCGCCCATCCGTGCCGGGATGGGCGCTCCATTCCCTGCTCCTGCTAAAGCAAGTCGCGAGCGGATCGCCCTTAAAGGCGATCCGCTCATTGACTTCTGGCGCTAGTCTGGCGCCATGCTCCAACTCGTCACGCTGGCGATCGCGGCGTTCGCGATCCAGCAGCCGAGCCTGCCGAGCATCCTGACCCTCACCGTCGCCGCCCTGTGCGTGGCGCTGCTCGCGGGCATGCGGCCCCGGCCCTCGTTGGCCGGGCACGCGCTCCCGCCAGGCGGCTCCGGCAGGCGCACCGAGACCGTCTACCTGCGACACAGCGACCCCGACGCGCCGGGCCGGCCGCGCCCCAGAGCTCCAGATCAGGGCTGAGTTCCCAGAGCCCCTCATCCACCCTTCATCTGGAGCCCGCAAAATGCTTGAACCGCTTGGCGTGCCCGCGCACGCCCTCATCACCCTGCTCATGCCCATCGCCGGCGCCGCGGCCGCCATCGTCCTCGCGACCGTCCTGATCAGAATTTTCTTGACGCCCATTGGATACCTGCAATATCGCGCCGATCAGCGCAGAGTCGCACTGTTCGGGCGCGTGGCCGAGCTGCAAAAGCGCCATGCAGACAACCAGAAGCGGCTCGACGCCGAGCTCAAAGAGCTCTACGGCGCCGAGGGCGGGAGCCTGGCGCGCGGCTGCCTGCCCATGCTCGTCCAGCTACCCGTGTTCGCCTCGCTCTACCAGGCGTTCCTGTCCCCCACGCTGGGCCTGCACACCCTGCTGGGCGTACCGCTGCAGGCGCACCTGTTCCCGCTCGATCCGGCGCACCTGGCCGTGTTCGCGGGCGCGCTGATCCTGCTGGCAGCCATCGGTTACGCGCAGTCGCGCCTGCCGCGCGAGCCGCTCAAGGGCGTCGCCCGCGTTTTCCCCTACCTGTCCATGCTCAGTGTCGCGTTCCTCCCGCTGGCCGCAACGCTTTACATCGTCACCTCGACGGCCTGGACCGTGGCCCAGACTGTCGCGTTTAGACACCTGTCCGGCTGAGGCCGTGCGGCGGCTGCCGTTCCCTACTCGCATCCGGGCTAGCGGCCGGGATCGGCAGCCACTCTTTGCTGAAGCCCGCGCGGCAGCCCCTCGCTCGCCTCAGCGACCGGGATCGGCAGCCACTCTTTGCCGCGGCTCGCGCGGCGGCTCCTCGCTCGCCTCAGTGACCGAAGTCGGCAGCCACTCTTTGCCGCGGCTCGCGCGGCAGCCCTTCGCTCGCCTCGGCGGCCGGGATCGGCAGCCACAGCGCGACCTCGAAGCCCCCGCCGCCGCGCGGTCCGGCGGACAGCGTGCCGCCGTAGGCCTCGGCCCGCCGCCGCATGCCGATCAGGCCGTGCCCCACGCCGGTGCCGCTGCCGATGTCCGCCGGCCGCGGAGCGCGCGCCATGAGCACCGGCCTCCGGCTGTTGATGACGCGCACCTCCAGCTCGCCGGGCGTACGCTCCACGGTGATCGTGGCCGCGGCGGGCATCGCGTGCTTCAAAATGTTCGTCAGCGACTCCTGGATCACGCGATAGGCGCACAGGTCGTGGCCTGGCGGCAGCGCCTCGATCGGGCCCGTGACCCTGACGTCGACGGGCAGGCCCGCCGCGCGGACTCGCGCCACGAGCTCGCCGAGATGGGCGAGCCCGCTGGAGGACGACGCGGGCATCTCGCCGCCGGCGTCCATCGGCGCGCGGAGCAGGCCCAGCATCACGCGCAGCTGCTCCTGCCCCTCGCGCGCGGACATGGCGATGACATCCATCGCGTCGCGGGCGGCCTGCGGGTCTGAGGCGAAGACGTACCGGCTGAGATTGGCCTGCACCGACACCACCGAAAGATGATGGGCCACGATGTCGTGCACCTCACCGGCGATGCGCATGCGCTCCTCGATGATCGCCTGCCTGGCCCGTTCGGCCTGCTCGGCGCGCAGCTGTTCGCTCAGCACGGCCATTTCCCGGTTTTGCAGCGCGAGCCGGCGGGCGTTGTCGCCGAACTTCCAGATCACGGCGGTGAACATCACGCACATGGCGAGCACGCTCGCCATCGACGAGCCCTCGGACGTCACGCCGGCGTAGAACCAGATCGCCGAGCCGAGGCCGCCGAGCGGGATGGCGACCTTGGGCGGATAGACCGATGCCACCGTGTAGTACGCGACCAGGCAGCCATACACGTTCAGCGCGGGAAAATATCCCAGGTGGATGAACGCCAGCCAGGCGGCGGAGCAGCACAGCACGACAATGATCGGGGCGCGCCGGCGGAACGCGATCGGCATGTTGGCCAGCACGGTCAGCACATAGCCGGTGGTGTCGAGCGGGAGCCACTGCTGGTGTTCCTCCCTGCCGATCAGGATCGCCACCGACGTGCATCCGACGGCCAATCCGAGGTCGAGCAGCGGGATGCCCAGCGCGCGCACCCTTGCGGCTAGCGCATTTCGCACCGGCGTAGGCTAGCCGGGACGGAGGCCTGTGGGGGTTGGGGTTTGGTAAAGGTCCTGGTCGCCGAAGACCATCTGTTGATCCGCGGGGGTCTGGTCGCGCTCATCCGGGCGGGCGGTCACGAGGTCGTCGCCGAGGCCGCCGACGGCGCGCAGGCCGTGGAGCTCGCCGCCCAGACCGCCCCCGACGTGGTGGTCATGGACATACGCATGCCGCGCATCGCCGCGACCCGCCTGCTCGTCGAGCGCGGCGGTTCACCACCCCCGCGCGTGCTCATCCTCACGACGTTCGATCTGGACGAATATGTCTATGCCGCCCTGCGCGCGGGGGCGGCAGGCTTCCTGTTGAAGGACACCGACCCCGACCGGCTGCTGTCCGCGATCCGGACCGTCGCGGGCGGCGACATGCTGTTCGCCCCGACCGTGATCCGCAGGCTCATCGAGGCCCACCTTCCGCGCACCGCCGGTGGCACGCCCTTCCCGCGCCTCGGCTCGCTCACCGAGCGCGAAACCGAGGTCCTGCGCCTCGTCGCACGCGGACTGTCCAATGCGGACATCGCCGGCGAGCTGAGCGTGAGCGAGGCGACCGTCAAGACCCACCTCAACCGGACGATGAGCAAGCTCGGCCTCACCAGCCGCGCCCAAGCAGTCGTCGTCGCCTACGAGTCAGGCCTGGTCCGCCCCTCCGGCGGCAACATCCACTTTGAACCCGAATCGGGAGGGTGACACCGGTGGCGTGCCCGTCGCATGACAGTGCCTGCCGGGCATTACGCTCGCCCGATGGATGTGACCGATCTCCTCGTGGAGCGAAGCGGTGACCTGAAGCGTCAGGTCCTGGACTTCGCGCAGAAGCCGCGTTTCGACAAGATGTTTCGTCAGGAGATTCGGCGACGGTTCGGCCCGATAGGGACCGGCGACGAGGGCAAGTTGTACAACTTCTTCGACTGGTTCATCCAGGAGTATCGCCTGCACGACGGCCGCACCGTCATCGACTGCTTTCTCGAGTCCCGAAGGGAACTGCCCGAGGCCGAACGGGATTTCCTCCTGCGTTGGCGTGACGTGCGCGAGGGCCTGTTCGAGGTGACCGGGCGCGACGGCTCCGTGCTGCTCACCGAAAACCTGGTCGACGACCTGCCCTATGCGCTGCGCACCAACGTCGGGCCGAGCCTGTTCGATCAGATGCCGGCCGGATCGTTCCTGTACACCCGGATCGTGCCGGTCAACGATGACGTGTGGTTGCTCAGCGGCGGGCCGCGGCTGTATCCGGCGACGGCCCGCCAGGAGGTCCTGTTCGCCGCCGCACGGCTCGCGACCCTGAACCCCGATCTCGTGTTCCGCAACCCGGAAAAGGTCGAGGCAGGCTGGAAGCAGCAGCGTGACCAGCACGCCGCCTTCGTGCGGCACTTCGGCACGGACGAGATCACCATCTCGGCGGACGACCTTGCCACGACCATGGCCGGCTTCTGGGCCACATTCGCCGGCGATCCTGACCACAACCCTGATACCGACACCTCCTGGTTGGACGAGACCGCCGAGACCGTCGGCATCATCTTCGACGAAACCACCGGCCTGGGCATGTACGCCGACTATGCCCTGGCGCAGGCGGCGTTCGCGGACCCGGATCTCATGCGCAGGCGCCGCTACAAGGAGATCATCAAGGCATATCTTGAGGAGGACAGCATCGATCCGGTCCCGCTGCAACGCCTGGCCGCCCGGCACCCGGACACCGTCAACCGGGTCATCCGCGCGGCCCTGGGCAAACCCGCCTTCCGTTGGGATAGCGACGGCGACCAGTTGCTGCGCCAGCGGAAGAGCTCGTGGTATGCACGCCCCGCGCTCCCCAGCGTCACCGTGCTCAGCCCACGCCTGGCCGCCGCCCTGCGCGAAAACGCCTGACCTCAGCCCGCAGACATCGGCTTGAGCGCCGCGGAAGTCACGGTGCGCGGTTGACGAGCATGGTGACCTGGCCGTCCTGGTGTTCGACGGTGAGCAGGGTGCCGGGCGGGTAGGCGTCGAGGATCTCGGGCGGGAGCTGGACGGTGCCGTCGCCCGCGATCACGGCGAATTCCCGCCCGTCGCGGCCTTCGGAGCCGACACGGCCGTCGCGGATGGTGACGACACGGCCGAGGCGCTGGCCGACCTCCGGGTCGTGGGTGACGGTGACGATGGTGGCGCCGCGTTCGGCGTTGATGGTGGTCAGCGCCTCGAGCACCTCGTCGCGCGCCTTGCGGTCGAGCTGGCTGGTGGGTTCGTCCACAAGCAACAGTCCGGGCGAGGATGCCATGGCGGCCGCGAGCGCCGTGCGCTGGGCGGTGCCGGGTGGGAGGCCGTCGACGCGGCGGTGTGCGACGCCGGTGAGGCCGAGGAGGGCGAGGATGCGTTCGGGCGACTCGACATCGCCGGGGCGCACCTGAGCTGCCCGCCGCTGGGCGAGCCAGACGTTGCTGCGCACGGTGGCGTAGGGCAGCAGGTTGCGTTGCGCGCCTTGCAAAACTACGCCCAGGTCGGTGCCGCGCATGCGGGCCAGCTCATTGTCGCTCACCTTGCTGATGTCGACCGTGCCGATGCGTACCTGCCCCGCGCTGGCCCGCATGAGCCCCGCCAATAGCGCGATGAGCGTCGATTTGCCGGACCCGGACGGTCCGACTAGCGCGACCATCTCGCCGGGCGCGATGTCCAGGTCGACGCCCGCGAGCGCGACGACGTCGTTGCCCTCGGTGCGGTAGATGTGCACGACGCGCCGGCACACCACTGCCATTCCGCTGGCCAGTCCGCTCATGACGACTGCGCCCCTTCCATCGTGCTTCGGGAGAATTGTGCGGCCACCCAGCCCGTGCCGAGCAGGAGTGCAAGCGCGGCAAGGCCGAACCAGGCGACGGGGAGGCCGGGCCATTGGGGCAGCGGGATGGTGGGCAGGTCCACGGTGTAGACGGGGATTACGGGGCGTGCCACGAGCCAGGCCGCGAGCGCCGCGACGGCACCCGCGAACGCGGCGATGACGATCAGGGCCCACCGGCCGAGCAATGCTCCGATCCGGACGGACGCTTTGGACAGTCCATGCGGGACCATCACCGACAGGTCCAGGCCGGCGCGCGTGCGGTCGAGCATGGCCGCGACGATGAGCCCGAGCGCGGCGAGCATCATGGCCGCGATGGCCGCGAGCCGCTGGAAGCGCAGCGCCAAAGCCGGCGCCTGCGTGCCGAACAGCGCGTGCCGATCGTCCGTCGTGACGCTGCTCTGCACCATCAGCCCGGCCGCCCGGAGCCGTTCGGCGATGTCGGCCGGTGCGGCCGCGCTGAGCCAAACTTCCGGCTGGAGCAGCTCGGCGCGCAGGCCCATGGCCATGTCGGCATACTCGAGGTCGACCAGCAGGCCCTTGTTTCCCAAGCGCGGCAACAGCTCCGTGGACTCGGCCAGCTCCAGCCGCATGGATCCGCCGACCACGGTCAGCCGCGGTGGCACCTCGCCGGCCGCGATGACCGGCACCGGCTCGGGCGCGCTGGCTGGCCGCAGGCGCAGATCCACCGGTATCCCCGAATCGGCTTGCACACCAAGCCCTTCCGCGGTCGAGCTCAGCTCTGCGACCGGGTTGGCCGTGCTGGCCTGCGACTGCAGCCATCGCTTGACCTCGCCCATCGCGGCCCGGTCGAGCAGGACCTCGCCCGCCTGGTTGCGTATATCCCCGAGCGTGACCCGGATCCGTTGCGGCCCGGCCACACTGATCACCAAACTGGTCAGCCGGCAGGGGCGTTCTTCACAACCCGGAGTTTCTATTTGGTACGAGTGTGAGCCCGCCCGCAATTCGTTTGAGATTACTGCCGTGCGGTCGCCGCCGGCCTTGACCAGGTTGAGCTCGATGCGCGCGGTCGCGCCCGTCGCCAGCTCGTGCAGTGTCGCGGCCACGTCCATCCGTGCGCCGCGCAGCAGGATCGCGTCCGGTTCCTCCGGCCGCAGCAGCGACGAGGCCCGCGTCTCAAGCCCGGGCCAGTAGGCCACATTGGACAGTCGCGTGCTGTCGACTGCCAGCACGGGCGGAGCGTTGGCGATCTGGACCAGCGCCACGCCCATCGCGTATCGCCCCTCCGGATCCGCCGCGCGCACGCCGTCGAGCAGCCGCGCCGCCGACACCGGAAGCACCGTGAGCGCCCGCGGCGCACCCGTTTCGACCCGCGCCCGCATCGCCCACGCCTGCTGCGCCGTGTCGGCGGCGGTGAGCGCGAACCCGAGCATGCCCACCCCGACCGTCAGCAGCGCCACGATCGCCCGCGAGCCGGGCCTTCGCGCGATCGCCAGCGCGCCCAACCCGGCCGTGAGCCACCCGCGCCGCACGAACCATCGTCCAATATGCTCGGTCGGCCGCAGCGCGAGCCGCCCGGCCAGCAGACCGCACCCGAGCCCGAAGCAGATCGGCGCCAGCAGTGCGATCCCGCCCGCGCCCGCCGCAGTGGCGGCCTGATATCCCGTCGCCACGGCGAGCACACCGATCGCGACCTCGCCCGCCCGCGCCAGCGCCCCGCCGCCGGACCGCCGCCGCCGGATCCGTTGCAGCAGTTGGACCACGGGCAGGCGCATCGCCCGCCACTGCGCCAGCCAGCCCGCCGCGAGCGCGCCCAGCACCGCGACCGACGCCAATCCCAGCGCCAGCCAGTTGAACGTGACCGCGAGCGTCGCCGTGGCCAGGAACCCGAGCAGCAGGCCCGGCCCGAACCCGAGCAGGATGGGCACGGTCGTCTCGGCCGCGGCCAGCTGCCAGCGCATGCGCGTGGGCACGCCACGCAGCGCGGTGACCGCGAGCTCGCCCCGGCGCTGCTCGACGGCTCCGACAGCGGCCAGGAACAAGACGTACCAGCAAATGACCACAAGCGGCAGGGTCGCCACAATGAGGCTACCGAGCAAGACCTCCGCGGCCTCGTCGATGCGCGCGGACAACGCGCCGATTTCGGTGGCGCCGTCGTATCCGGCGGCCTCGTAAACGGCCAGCACGTTGGCCACCTCGCCGGCCAGCCGGTCCCTGTCCTCAAACGCCTCCGGCCCGGCGATCAGATCGGTGGTGAACAGCAGCGGCCCGGTAGCGCGCCGCACGGTCCGCTCGTTGGTGAACACGGGCGGGCTGTCGCCGCTGGTGAGCATGATGTGCTCGCCCCAGTAGACGCCGTCGGGCAGGTAGGGCTCGTAGACGCCGACGACGGTCAGCATGATCGGCTCGAGTGCCACGCCGCCACCGAATCTCCACGGCGCAAACTCGACCTCGGCACCGATTGCCGCGCCCACGATCTGCGCGATGTCGCGCCGCAGCACGGCCTCCCGGTCGGCCGTGGCGCATCTGCCCTGCGACACCACGATTTCGCCGCACGCGCCGGTGCGCGACACGAGCCACAACGACGCCGATCCGGCGGACGAACTCAGCCGGCCGTTGGACATCACGCCCGTGACGGTCCGGAAGCCCGGCAGGTAGGGCTGTGTCTCCAACGGCTCGGGGGGATCCAAGTTTTGGGATCGGCCCAGCAGATCCCCGGCGATGATCCGCTCGGGCACGGACGCGGCGTTGACCTCGGCCACCAGCGCCGAACGCGACGCCGCGGCCGCGTAAAGCGGGCCCGTCGCGGCAGCGCCCGCGGCGAGTGCGGTGAGCACAAACGTCATGACCGCGAGACTCGCCCGCGCCCGCAGCAGGTTGACCATCAGGCCGATCACGAGGCCACCCCCCGCGGCCCGCTTTTCTCCAGCCCAATCACGAGGCCACCCCCCGCAGCCCGTCTTTCTCCAGCCCAATCACGAGGCCACCCCCCGCAGCCCGCTTTTCTCCAGCCCAATCACGAGGCCACCTCCCGCGCCACCGCCGCGCCGATAAGCACCAACAGCGCCACGCCCAGCGGGACGACTGCCGGCCGCGCGCCGCCGAGCCACCACACGACCAGGCACGCCAGCACCGCCGCGGGCAGCGCGGCGAGCACGACCACGAAACCGGATCGCTCCACGCGCCGGATCACGCGGGCGTCGACCCCCTGGTCGAGCAGGTCGGCAAGCTCCTGCGCCCGCCGGCGCCGGTCCGTGCCCGCCAGCACCAAAATCGCGAACACGGCCAGCAGCACCGCCAGCACGGCCGCCGCGAGCTGCAGGCGCAGCCCGAGCGCGTCGCCGCCGAGGTTGTACAGCGCGGCCCGCCGGCTCACGCTGTCTGTCCGCATCGGGATCAGCCCGGCTGCCTCCAGCCGTGCGACGGCGTCGGCCGGAGCCCGTTCACCTAGCCACACCTGCAGCTGGGCGTCGTTGTCGAAGGTGTCGCTGAGCCGGTCGGCATAGGCCAGGTCGGCGAGCACTCCGCCCTCGGGCAGGCCGGGCAGGCTCGGACTGGACCGCACGACGGTCACCGGCCGGTCCACGAAGGCGAAGATCCCCGCCCCCGCCAGCTGTCCGTTGTGGACGATCGCAGGCTCACCCACGACCGCGACCGGCAGCGGCACCGGCGCGTCGGCGACCTGCACGCGAATGTCACGGCTGACCATCCTCGGGTCCGCGGGCTGATAGCGCACGCGCAGCGACCCTTCCGCGCCCGTGATCCTGACCTCCGGCTCCATCTCAAACGAGGGCCGCCAGCGCGCGGGCGCGACCATCCCCGCGCCGGCCGCCAGCTCGCGGTCGGGGTTGAGCTGGCGCAGCCCGTGCAGGCGAAGCTCGTCGGGCGAGCGGAAGAAGCTCAGCCACGCCAGCCGGCAGCCGGGCGCGACCGCGCACTCCGGCACGGCGATCCGGTATTCGCGCCGCCCGACCTGCGGTGCCACGGTGGCCACGCCCGTCACGGGTGTCCCCTTTGGACCGACGAGCGCGACCGTGATGGGCAGCTCGCTGAGCGCCTCGGTCACGGTCACATCGAGCGCGATCTCGCTCCCGTTGACGGCAAGCGATTCGTTGCTGGCGGGCCGCAGCATCCCCGCGAGATCGGACTGGTCCAAAATAGACAGCCGGGTCGTGTCGAGCGCGACGAGGGCGCGGCCTCGCGGCAGGCGTTCCCGTGCGGCCGCCAGCGCCCACTCGCCCTTCGGATCCGCCGCGCCGACCGCCGCCAGCAGCGCGGGCCGCGACGGCGCCGCGACCGTGACCACGCTTGGCGCACCCAGCTCGGCCTCGGCCCGCTGCACGGCCGTGGCGTCCGTGCGCTCCCACGCGCCGAACGCGTGCGCGGTAAGCGCCAAGCAGACCACCACCAGCATGACCGCTTGCGCGGCCACCGGGCGGCGGGCAAGGTGAAGCGCGGCAAGGCCCGAGGCGAGGTGCCCACTGCGGATCCGAGCAATGCCAAGAGTTTTGGCCACCGGCCGCACCAGGCGGAAGGCCAGCAACCCGATCGCCGCCGCGACGAGCAAGGGTGCTGCCTGGGCCACCAGCCCGGTCCCTCCGCTCGCCAGAGACTGCGCGGCGGCGGCCACCGCGAGCGCCACAATCGACAGCTCGGCGACCAGACCCGACCGGCGCAGCGGCGGCGGCACCCAGCGGAATGCCTCCAGCAGCGGGCCTTCCCGCCGCCGCGACTCCACAATGGACACGCCCACGATGGCGGCGAGCAGGCCCGCACCGGCCGCGATGAGCGCGACTTGGTCCAGGTCGAGCCAGTCCGGCGCGCCAAACACCCACCGCGCCATGCCGTTGACGAACGCCCACCCGAGCCCGGCGCCCAGCGGCGCGGCGAGGATCAGCGCGAGCAGCGAAGGCCCGCGTGTGAGCAAAAACCGGTGGCGGCGCGGGATCCCGCGCAGGTCGCCGACCGCGGCCTCGGCCCGCCTGCCGCCCGCGACGTTTGCGGCCGCCAGCAGCAGGATCCAGCCCGAGACCGCCAGCATGGTCAGGCCGCCCAGCGGCGCGCTGATGCGCAGCCGCTCCTTCGCGGCCGAGACGGCGTCGAGCAGGCGCACGAGCCCGTCGCTGACCACCCAGCGGGCCTCGGCCGCCGGTGCCTTCAGGTCGAACGTGCCCTGCGGCAGCGCCGGCCCGGCCAGCACGAGGTCGACCGTCGCGGTAAGACTGTCCACTTTGGCATCGTCGAACGTCTGGGCGCCGGTGAAGATCGGATTCCCGGCGCGCAGCGGCCGGGGGGTCAGCTCGGCCCGGCCCGCCCAAAACTTCTGCAGGTCCGCGTCCCTGGGCGGGACATAGGTCCCGACGACGCGCAGGGTCACGGGCTTTTCCAGGCGCGGGATCAGGTATTCGAACGTGTCGCCCAGCCGCTGCTTGGCTAGATCACTGATCACGACCTCGCCGCCGCGCTGCGGGCACCGGCCGGTGATCGTGAGCGCCTCGCAAAACCCGGGCCGCACCACCAACGGCGCCTCCAGCGAATCGGCCGTGCCCCGCACGAGGGCGCCCGTGATCGCCTCAAACTCCGGCTGCGGCGCGTGCCGCGTGACCTCGATGAGCAGCTTGTCCATGGCCACATCCGTGCTGAGCGGCGCAGGCACATCCGCGGTGACCGAGATGCTGCGATCGGCGGGCGCCGCGTTGTCGAACACGATCCGCACCGCGTAGTCTTCTGCCGCGCTCGTGTAGAACGGCACGGCCACCGCGGCCGCGATGGTGAGCACCGCCAGCGCGCCGAGGGCGAGCATCGCCCCGATCCGATACCGCAGCGCGGCAAACAGGAGGCGCGGCATCAGACCGTCTCAACGCTTCCATCTATGAGGTGCAGTTCTTCATCGCACAGTGCCGCCGCCTCAGAGTCGTGCGTCGCCAGCACGACAACCGCACCCCTGCGCGCCTCGGCCCGCAGCAACTCCAGCACCCGCGTCCGATTGCCGGCATCGAGCTCATTTGTTATTTCATCGGCCAGTACGACGTCAGCCCGCAGTGCGAGCCCGCGCGCAATGGCCGCACGCTGCTGCTGCCCACCGGAGAGCTCCTCGATCAGATGCCCGGCCTGTTCGGACAGTCCCACAAGCTCGAGCGTCTCGGCCGTGACGCGCCGCGCGTCGTCGGGCGAAAACCCGTTGGCGACAAGGACCACATGCACGTTTTCGGCCGCGGTCAGGATCGTCGCGAGCCCGTTGTGCTGCGGGATCCACGCGATCCGTTTGGAGATCGCATCCTTGCGGTCGCGCAACGGCTCGCCGTCGAAGCGCACGCTGCCCTCGCTCGGGCGCAGGCTCGCGGCCATCGTCCGGATGAGCGTCGTCTTGCCCGCGCCGGACGACCCGGTCAGCGCTAGCATCCGGCCCGCGTGCGCCGTGGCCGACACCTCGCGCAGCACCGCCTGATCGGGCGTGTATCCGACCGTCACCCGGTCAACGACCAGCCTCGCCGTCATCGCTCCCCCCGTCCGCGGGACCCGTGGGATCGCTCCCACCGCGCAATGTAACGGACCGGCAGCCCGCCGTAAAGCGCCAAAATTGGATCGCCCACCATCACTGTGCCCATCGATCTTGGCTCAGGACTTGGCATCCGTGTGACATCATGGGCCGCCATGCGGCTCATCCCGCGCGAGTGGCTGACCATCGTGTCACCATTGTCGTGGGGCTGCTCCTCAGCCCGCCGATCCTGTTTGGTCTTGGGTGGCTGCTGTGGACCGTGGCGCTTCGGAAGCGAGCTTGCGCGGACAATGTCGCAGCTGCGCGCGCTCTTCAATGCCCGTTAGCGAGCCCGGTGTCTTGGCTGGCGCGGCAGACCGGGCAGGTTACCGTCGATGCGCCGGTGGCACGGGGAAGATGGTGTCGCAGGCGCGCTGGGTGCAGGTCCATTCGCTGTCGCGGGGCAGCGCATCCGCCCGCGCGAGCTGACCGGTGTGCCCGCAGCGGCAGGCGTAATCGATCGGCCAGTCGTAGTCGCCGTCGTCGGCCTCGCCGTAGGACACCGAACGTTCGCCGCCGATGATGCCGCATGCGGCGCAGCGGAAGTAGAGTGTCCCGATCGCGAGCTCCCCGCCCGGTGGCTCGTAGTCGCCCGTTGCCGCAAGCCTTTAGGGCACCCGGGGAATCGAGTCGAACAGCTGCTCCAGCGTCTGCAGGTTGCTGACGTGCGCGGCGGGCACATCAAACCAGTGTTCGTCGCGATCGTAGTAGATGCAGGCGAAGCCGCCGTGGTCGATCGGTGGCCGTGACGAGTAGCGGTGCAGGAACCCGAGCCACGACACCTGCTGCCAGGGCAACGCCTGCCCACCATGGCGAAGCTCGTCGGCGGTGGCGCTCAACACGCCGAAGTCCACCACGCCACCGGCCGCGAGCTTCTCCTGCACCCGCGGCAGCTGGATGCTCGCGACCCGGTCGCGCACATGCTGGACAACAACTTCAGCGGCCGATGTCGGCCGCTGGCGGATGCCGTGGCGGAAGAAGTCGCTCGCGAGGGTGCGCACAGCGTCCTCACGCAGCTGCACCGTGACCCGCTCACCGCCGTCGTCGCCGTCGCCGAATCCAAACGTCAGCTTGTGGGTCGCCTGCGTGATCATGCTGCCGACCGACTCCTCGTGCACGATGCGCATGGCGGCGTCGTACCAGAGGTCCGCGACCTGCTCCCACCGGTAGGCCGCCCGGGGCTTCCCGCGCCACGTCGTCAGCGCGACGCCGTCGTCGAACACGTGTGCCTGGCCGGACAGCAGCCGCCCCGCCGGCACGCTCCAGAGCCTGGTCCCCAGATCCATGGTCATAGTTTTCAACCCCCTCGGTCAGCGCCGCCGGATGAGGGCGAAGATCAAGGAGAGGACCAGGGAGGTGAGCAGCATGGACGTGAGGGGGATGAAGATGCGGGTGTTGCCGGAGGTGATGCGGATGTCTCCGGGCAGGCGGCCAAACCACGAGAGGGCGCCGGTCCAGGCGAGGACGCCCACGAGGGCGACGAGGACGCCGATGCCGACGAGCCACGGGCCGAGGTCTTTGCTCACGCCACCATGATGCCTCGCGGGCGGGGTGACTAACATGATTCAAATGAGCGGCACGGGGTGGTGGCATGTCCGGGGCAAGCTGGTGCGCGACCGCATCCCGGAGCTGTGGCCGCGGGAGCAGGAGGCGTTCCGGACGGCCGGCGAGGCCGAATATGGCTTCCTGTTGCGGGTGAAGCTCACCGAGGAGGTGGGCGAATACCTGGCCGACGCCGATCCGGCGGAGCTGGCCGACGTGCTGGAGGTCGTGCTGGCGCTCGGCCGGCGGCACGGGCTCAAGGCCGACGACCTGGAGCGGATGCGCGCCGCCAAGCATGCCGAGCGGGGCGGGTTCGAGCGGCGCGTGGTGTGGGATGAGCCGAAGGTCAAGGTGCGCCGGACGGCCCGGGCGCTGCTGCTCACCGAGCGCGACGGGCAGGACCATCTGGTCCTGTTTAGACGGACGGTGCCGGGGCGCGACGTCTATTGGGCGACGCCCGGCGGCAAGATCGACGCGAGGGACGCCGACGCCGAGGCGGCGCTGCGGCGTGAGCTGTTCGAGGAGCTGGGGGCCGAGGTGGGGCCGGCGCGGCTGGTGTTCACGGTGTCGGGGCCGACCCCGACCGGGCCGACGACGCAGCTGTTCTTCGTGACCCGCCTGCTGTCGATGGACGTGAGCCTCCGCACCGGCTCGGAGTTTTCCAATCCTGCCAAGGGAAATTATGATATCGAGACTGTGCCGTGCGAGCCGGACGTCCTGGCCGCCATCCGGCTCGTGCCAGACGAGCTGTCGGAGTTTTTGCGGGCGCACGCGCACGAGCTAGGGTCCTGGGCATGAGCCATGCGGGAAGAGTTATTGCCCTGCAACGATATCCGGTCAAGTCGATGCTCGGTGAGCGGTTGGAGTCGGCGGAGGTGACGCAGCGGGGCATCGCGGGCGACCGGGTCCACGCGCTGCTCGACGTCGAGACCGGCAAGATAGCCAGCGCGAAGCAGCCGCGGCTGTGGCGCGATCTGCTGACGATGTCCCATTCGCAGGCCGACGAGGAGACGCTATCGCGGCGGCTCAACCGGCGGGTGCGGCTGGTCGCAGACGTGCCCGAGGGCGCCCATCTCGACCGCGCCCGGCCCGACGAGGTGCTGGCGCACGGCATGGACGCGGTCGTCGACGTGGACCGGTCGGAGCTGGCCCCGGGGACCTTCTTCGATTTCGCGGCGCTGCACATCATCACGACGGCAAGCTTGAAGCTGATCGGGCGGGCAGACTTCGACAGGTACCGGCCGAATATTGTCATTGAAACGGATCTGCTTGAGTACGAGTGGGTGGGCCGCACCGTCCACATCGGACAGATGGCGGCGCGGGTCATCTCGCCGACGCCGCGCTGCGCGATCCCGACCCTCGCCCATGGCGACTGGCCCGCCGACACGAGCGCGCTGCGCGTCCCGGCGCAGGTCAGCCGGCACGAAATCCCGGGAAAGGGCATGCTCCCGTGCGTGGGCGTCTACGCCGGAGTCGAGATCCCGGGCCGGATCAGCGTCGGCGACGGCGTGCGGCTCTGACGATCGGTCCTGCGCCCGCAGGGTCGTCCAGACGTGATAGCTGCCACCAGGTCGCCCACGGTCGCGCGGCCGGGCCGAGCTCCAGCCCTGCCCGCTAACGGTTGGCGTGCTTGCACGGCGTCCATTGTGCGCTACAGCTGGCGGCACGACTGGGCGCAGCGGCGGCAGGCCTGGGCGCAGGCGACCATGTGGGCGTCGCCGGTGAAACGATCGCACTCGGCCGCGCACGCCTCGCAGATGTCGGCGCACAGCGCGGCCATGGCCGGGATGAAGCGGGAGCCGCGCACCATGTAGTCGGCGGCCGTCCGGCAGATGTCCGCGCAGTCCATCAGCAGGCGGATGTGGTCGGGGTCGGCGTGGGCGCCACCCGTGTAGAGGCAGTGGGTGATGGTCTCCTCGCAGATGCGGTGGCACGTGAGCGCCTCGGTCACGCTGTGCTGCAGTGCTATCCCGGGCTTCTGCTGTTGCGCCATGACGACTCTCTCCTCTGCGTAAACGCGACATTGAGCGCTAAATGCCCCGAACGGCGACTATCAACCGTTCGCCTATCGCGTACCCGCATAAAGAGGGGTTTATGCAGGTGGGGTGATGAGCTCTGGCCTGGCAAAACGAACGGGAGTGAATAGCCCCGTCAGTCCAATCAGGACACAGGTGATGCCCGTCCACACGAGCACCTGGGTCACGCCCACCTGACCGGCCGCGGCCGTGAGCGCGGCCGCGCCGAGCGGGCTCAGCGCGCGCTGGATGGTCCAGAACGTGGAAGTGACCCGGCCCAGCAGGTGATCGGGCGTGATCTCCTGGCGCAGGGTCATCGAGCAGATCCCGGCGACGCTCAGGAACAGTACGTATATGGTGACCAGGATGGCCACGCCCGGCACGCTGCGCGTGATGCCGGTGAGCATGACCGCGAGGCCGAGCAGCACGTGCGAGCCGATCCAGCACACGCCAAAGCCCAGCGTCCGGCGCAGCCGCCCGACCAGCAGCGAGCCCGCGACCGTGCCGACCGTGGTCGCGGCCAAGACGTAGCCGACCACCTTGTCGGGCTGGCCGAGGTCGGACTTCAGGTAGAAGATGAACAGGTCGGTGAGCCCGATCTGTACGAAAATGAAGAAGCACAGCAGCACGGTCAGCGCGCGCAGCACGGGGTGCCGCCACAGGAACCCGAGGCCGACCTTGAAGTCGCGCCACGGGTTCAAGCGTTCCGCTACATATGTCGACTTGCGCAGCCGCACGAACGCCAGCCCGACCGCCGACACGGCAAACCCGGCTGCCGTCACCGCGACCGCCGTCGATGGGCCGGACAAACCCGACACCAACCCCGCCAGCAGCATGCCGCCCACGCCCGCCGCCGCCTGCGAGGCGAACAGCCGCCCGTTGGCCTCCGTGATCTGACCCGGCCCGACCAGGTTGGGCACCGCCGTCACGTATCCCACCTGAAACATCATCGCGAACGCGGCCGCGACCGGCACGACCAGATAGAGCACCCACACCCGCCCGCCGGACGCGCCCACCAGCGGGATCACGCCATAGAGCAGCGCCCTCGCCACGTCGCACACGATGAGGGGCGATCGCCGATCAAC
>JBIOYB010000368.1:0-19870 GCA_044869915.1 Allorhizocola sp. | reverse complement strand
TCGCCGCGGTGAGCAAACGCCCGCTCGACCGCGGCCAGCCGCGACATCCAGCCGGCCTCGACATCCCGGCCGCGCAGGCAGGCGAGGTGAAGCTCGGCTTCGAGCAACAGCAGCTCCAAAGCGGAGTGCCGGTTGGCCGAGCCAAGCCGCTCGGCCCGAACCCATGCCGAGCGCAGCACCGCCAGGCCCAGACGGGCCAGAGCCGGCCGGATTCTGCCGCCGCCGGGCTCGCGAGGCGAAGCAGCGCGGTCGCGGCCGTCCGGCTGGCGCGGGGTGACGGCGTGGCGAAGCGCGGCGCGCCACGGCGGCACGGCTTCGCGAGCGGCGCCCGGCTCGCGGGGCGACATGGTGTGGCGGACACGGGTGATGAGGATACGACCGACGGCGGTGCGGGCGCGGATCACCAGACGGGCTCCGCCGGGGGCAGCGGCGGCGAAGGCGAGGCCGGCGGTGCCGATCGCGATCGCCGGCGGCAGGCTGCCGGTGCACTCGGCCCAGCGGATCAATGCAAACGCTCGGGCCGAGCGGGACGTGCGCGGCGCCAGCGCGACCCGCCGGAACATCGTCAGCGCCTCGCCGAGCGAGAACACGTCCCCGGCGCGCGCGAGCGCATCCGCCAACCGCAGCCGTGCCCGCGGCGTATCCCGGGCGCGGCAGACCGAGTGCAAAATGGCGATCGCCTCGGCCGGGCGACCCGCCTGCGATAGCAGCCAACCGTATGCCTGCGCCGCGGCCAGCGGTGGGACCCCGCCCCACCACCGCTCGAACCGGGCGGCGAACCCCTCGCCGGGCAGGGGATCGGCGGGCCACTCCGGCGCATCCCCGACCATGGCCCGCAGTTCTTCTGATGCCGTCCCCACGTGGGACGCCTGCGGATCGATCGCGTTGAGCCGCGCGAGCACCTGCGGGCTAAGCGAGGTCGACACCCACCGGAACCGGCCCGGTCGCAGCAGCGGCAGCAGGGACTCCAGCAGATCGAGGTCGTGCCCGGAGTGTCCAATCACGACAAGACGGTCGGCCTGTGCCGCCTCGCGGACGGGCGCCAGGTGCTCGGCATCCATCCGGGAGGCCTCCAGGTCTTCCACGGCCGGCCGGTGCGGCACCACGTTTTCATCCGTGCCGACGCCGACCGAACCCCGGAGCTTGATCAGCAGAGGCATCTCGTGGTCGCGATAGCTCGCCAGTTCTTCGGAGGTGCAGGCGACCCGCAGCGGGGCGGCGAGCGGCATGCACTCCCTCCACCGGCGCAGCGCGATCCGGTACTCTTCGGATGCTTGGCTTGGAAGCTCGGAATCGCGGCGCAGCAACGAATAGGCCGTCTCGATGCCGTCGTCGAAGTTGAGCGTGAGCACCGGTGTGCCTCGCGCGGCTAGCAGCGCGCACAGCAGGTGCTCCTCGGCCGCCACGGGCACCCGCATCGTGGCGAGGACATCCATGACCGTGCCGTCTTCGAGGCAGTCCTCTATGCAGCCCAAGACGTTGCGCCGGCCGACGGTCCGCAGCAGCGCCAGACCGTCCACTGTGGGCAGTCCGGGGGCGACGGTGCCGGCGGCCTCGAAACAACCCGACAGCAGCAGATCGTGGAAGGTGTCGCCCAGGGGAAGATTGGCGGGGTGGCCGGCAGAAATGCCCGCACCGACAAGAATCGCAGCCGCCCCATCCATAGCTATCATGCTAAGACTGGGTAAACATTACACAACGGAGTTCTTTGCGGATCATCACCGTAAGTGTGAGCGGCGCACGGTTCGACGGGGCCGACATCGCGCCGCTATCCCCTGGTGGCCTGGTGCCGATGGTGGCCGCGCTGATGCTTCACTGCGGGGGCGAGTGGGTTTTCGCCGGTGACGGAGATACGACAGTGCAATCCGGTGGGACGGCCTTGCATTCCATGGCGATCGATGCTGCGACGCTCGCCGGCCACCGGCGCGTCTGCGTGCAGGTGTGGCAGCGGCTGATGCACCGCCTGCCGGGCGGTGTCACGCCGGACGCATCGGATTGGAAGTCGTACCGTACGGTCAACATGCTTTTCGCGCAACGGGTAGCGGCACTGTCAGCACGGGGTGGGTTGATGTTCGTCAATGACCACCAGCTCATGCTCGTGCCGAGCATGCTGCGCGCGGCCGGGTTCGCGGCGCCGATCGTCTACTTCCACCAGATCCCTTGGTGCGAGCCGGATCGCTTCGGTCTGCTGCCACCGCCGATCAGGGCGGAGATCCTGTCGAGCCTGGCGCGGTGCGACATCACGGGATTCCACAGCAGACGATGGGCGCGGGCGTTCACTTCCTGTTGCGACGCCTTCCTGCCTCCGGGCGGTGACCGTGCCGCCCGTGTCGCGGTCGCACCCGGGCCGGCGAATTCGGGGACGATACGAAGGCTGCTCGCCGACCCGCTGACGGATGTGTGGCGAGAACGCTTGCGGGACAAGGCCGATGGGCGCCGGATCGTGGTCCGCGCCGAGCGCCTCGACCTGTGGAAGAACGTGCCGCGAGGGTTGCTGGCGTATGAACGCCTGCTGCGCCGCCACCCCGACCTGACCGATGACACCTGGCACTGCGCGCTGCTGTCGGCACCTCGGTCCGGGACGCCAAGGCATCGCCGGGAGCGTGCCGTATGCGAGGCGATCGCCGCGCACATCAACGGAAGGTACGGCCGCGGCGGGCGGGAGCCGGTCTCGCTGCTAATTGCCGACGGCGAGGCGAACACGCAACACCGGGTGATCGCGGCGCTCGAGATGAGCGATGCCACCCTGGTGAACCCGACATACGACGGGCTGAACCTTGTCGCCAAGGAGTCACTGCTCGTGGCTCCCCGTGCGCCGCTGGTCCTGTCGGTCAACGCCGGTGCCTACGAAACCCTTGCGCCGTATGCCTTGCCGATCGACCCATTCGACATCGACGGCACGGCACACGCCCTGCGGCAAGCCCTCGGGGGTGCGGGGCTTCCGCCCGCCTACCCGGGCACGCTCGACGACGAGAGTGCGCAGGATTGGCTCACCCGCCTGACACCGGATGTGCTGCGCTCCACGCGTCACCGATGATCCGGTCGATCGTGGATCGCTCGCTCGAGGACGTGGGTGAAACCCGCGCACCACAGCTCACCGGTGGCTTGATCGGGACCGCGGCGCCCCAACGGCACATCGGCCCGTTCCGCCAGGGCATAGTGGAGATTTCGCCCGTCAGGGTACCCATGTTCGACGAGATCCGGGCCGCCGATCAGATGGGTTTGGCCACCGCATGCCGTGTGCGGTGGCCAAACCGAGGCACGGCTATATAATCATCATTAGGTCTAAACTGCTGAATTGGTACAAAATCGTATAATTGGTTATATTTGGGGTTAATGCCCAGAACGGGATGAGCTGCGCACGGGGGTTGTTTTGCGTCTCCACCGTTGGCGTCTGCATCAGGGCCGCCGCGTAAGAATCTGGCATAAGCTGACGGTCATCGGGTTGGCATTTCTGGTGCCGCTCGCGATTACCGCTGGGTTGTATGTCAACGAGAGCACCAAGCGTGTGCACGTCATCGAAAACGAGCTGCGCGGCCTTGAATACATCAAGCCGCTGTACACCCTTCTCATAGACCTCTCGCACCACCGGGACCTGAGCCGGCAGGCGTTCGCCGCCGGCGGATCCAAGCAAGAGCTCGAAGCCAGCACGAAGCGCGTCGATGCGGACTTCGCGGCTCTCGCGGCAATCGATGACCGGCTGGGGGACCAGCTCGACACGGCCGGCGCCGAACTGAACGAGAGCGCCACGGTCGCGGGCCAGCTCCGCGAATGGCAACGGCGGGGGTCCACGAAACACACGGCGTCAACTGATGTGGTCGCCCACGACGTAATGATCGCACAGGTCCGGTCATTGATCGACCACATTGGAATCACGTCCAACCTGACTCTCGATCCCGCACCGGACACGTACCGTCTGGCGGTTGCCCTCTTCGATCAGGTGCCCGAACTCACCGACGACGCGATGCGGCTCGGCACCGCGGTGGATGAAACGCTGGAGACGGAGCCCGCCTTCGTCGACCGCGCCCGCGCGGCCTCCATCGTCACCTCCCTCGGCCAGCGCATCGACGATCTTCAGAACAATCTCTACACGGCGTTTCGCTACTGGGACAACAGCGGGCCGGCGAACTCATTGACCCCACCCGTGCAATCCGCGTATGCGGCCATCGCGGCGCTCAACCAGGTCACGACGCGCGATCTCGTGCAGGCATCCCCGGTGACACTTGACCGGGCGGCGTACGCGACCACCGTCGACGAGGCCGCGAAAGCACTCGCCACGCTGTGGAACACGCTTTGGGACCACCAACGGCAACTCCTGCAGGACCGTCACTCGGGGTATGTCCAGCGCCAGGCCCTATCGCTGAGCAGCATATTTCTTGCACTCGCGCTGACCATGCTGTTCACCGGGCTGATGGCGCGCCGCATCGCCGCCGACATCGGGACCGTCGCGCGCGCCGCCGGTGAGTACGCCGGTGGCGATCTGACCCGGCGGGCCCGGGTGCGCAGCCACGACGAGGTCGGCGCGCTGGCCGCGTCTTTCAACGACATGGCCGAACGGCTCGCGCAGTCGCAACAGAGGCTGCGCGCCGAGCGTGACTTCTCCGGTGCGCTTGTTGACGTCGCGGGCAGTCTCGTCCTCGTTCTGGACCGGCAGGGCCGGATCGTCCGATTCAACCGCGCCTGCGAGACGACGACCGGATACCATTTCGACGAGGTCGCCGGGCGAGCCCCGTGGGACGTGTTCGTGCCAAAGGACGAGGTCGCGGCCACGCGGGCGACCTTTGCCGAGACGACCGCCGCCAACAGATTTCCGCACAGCTTCGAGAGCACCTGGGTCGCGAGTGACGGCGGCCGCCGAGACATCGCGTGGTCCAACGGCGCGCTGGTCGACGACGCCGGCGAGGTTACGCACGTCATCGCCTCGGGGATCGACATCACGGCCCGCCGCCTCGCCGAGACCAAGCTGAGCGAGGCGCGCGAGCGCTTCCGGCAGGCGTTCGACAACGCCACGACCGGCATGTGCCTGGTCGGCCTGGACAACCGGTTCATACAGGTGAATCCCGCCTTCTGCAAGATGCTTGATTTCACCGAGGCCGAACTGCTCGGTATGAGCCCGCTGGAATTCACGCATCCCGACGACCGGGCCGAGTCCTTGGCGACATTCCAGTCAATGCTGGCCGGCGAGAAGCCGACATACCACGGCGAGAGGCGCTACTTACGTGCCGATGGGCAGACCGTGCGGGTACTGATATCGACGGCCGCCGTCTGTGGGCAGACAGGGACACCGCTGTACTTCGTCAAGCAGATCGAGGACGTCACCGAGCGGCGCGCCGCCGAGGAGAAGCTGGTTTACCAGGCACTGCACGATCCCCTGACCGGCCTGCCCAACCGCGCGCTGCTCATGCAGCAGCTACGCGCGGTGCTGGCGCACCGGGAGACGGCAGGGCTGGTCGCTCTGCTCTTCATCGATCTGGATGGCTTTAAGACCATCAATGACAGTCTCGGCCACAACGCCGGCGACCAGGTCCTACAGCGGGTCGCTCACCGGCTGGAGCACAGGGTCGGACCGGGAGACACCGTGGCCCGCGCCGGCGGTGACGAGTTCATAGTCCTGTGCCGCGGGCTGAAGGCGGAGCGGGACGCCTACGACAGGGCCGAGCGGCTGCTGCCCGTGTTGGCGACTCCCGTGGACATCGCGGGCGCCGAGGTGATTCTGACAGCGAGCCTGGGGATCGCGATCGCGGCGGAAGGGGGCTCGGATCCCGAGGAACTCGTCCGCGACGCCGACACGGCCATGTATCACGCGAAGACCAGGGGCAAGAACCGATACGAGGTCTTCAACGACACACTGCGGGCTCGCACGCTCGATCGCATCGCGGTCGAGGCGTCGGTCCGCCGGGCGCTGCGCGAAGGCGGGTTCCGGCTGGCCCACCAGCCCATCGTCGATCTGACCACGGGGTCCATGGTCGGTGCGGAATCGTTGCTGCGCCTGGAGGATCCCGACCGCGGTTTGCTCGAGCCGGACGTGTTCATGAGGGTGGCCGAGGACACCGGGCTCATCGTGCCGATCGGCGCTCAGGTCATCTCGACCGCGTGCGTCCAACTCGCCGAGTGGCAGGTCACCGGCGCCGTGCCGCCCACGCTCAAGGTGGCCGTCAATCTGTCGTTCCGGCAGGTTGCCTCGCCCGATCTGATCGGCACGATCATGTCGGCGTTGGCCGACTCGGCGCTCGATCCGCACTGTCTGGCGCTGGAGCTGACCGAGAGCATTCTCATCGAGGCCGACGCGGCATCGCTGCGCAAGCTCGAGCACGTGCGCGACCTGGGTGTGCAACTCGGCATCGACGACTTCGGTACCGGGTACTCATCGCTGACGTACCTCAAGCGCCTGCCGGTCAGCTTTGTCAAGATCGATCGCTCGTTCGTCGCTGACATGGTGGACCACAGCTCGGACCGCGAGATCGTGACGTCGGTGATCGGTCTGTGCAAGTCCCTGGGGCTGACGACGATCGCCGAAGGCGTCGAAAACGTCGAGCAGCTACAGATGCTGATAAGCCTCGGCTGCGACCAGGCTCAGGGTTACCTGTTCGGCCGGCCCCGACCCGGTGTGCCGCGCATCGAGGGGCGCTACAGCTCGGACCCGTTGCCGGTGCTGGCCGACCGGCGCCATGTGGGGTAGGTCAGGAGGAGTCGACATGCGGTTTCGTACCGGCCTCTCGATCGGCGCCGTGGTGGCTGTGGCGGTATGCCTGGCGGCCACGGGAGCATGCGGTGTCGTTGGCGGCGGGAAGGACCCAGAACCCGCCGGTGTGGCGCAAAAGCCCTCCGGCCCGATCAGTCTCGCGGTGGTGCCCAAGGCGGTGGGGTTCGACTTCTGGCGGCAGGTGCGCCTGGGCGCCGAATGCGCCGCCTCCAAACACAAGGATGTGACCATCCAGTGGGACGGGGTGACTGCCGAAAGCGATGTGGTCGGTCAGGTCAACCTGCTGCAGCGCATCGTGGGTCAGAACGTCGACGGTATCGTCTATGCGGCGACCGACGCGACGGCCCTTGCGCCCATCACCGAACAGGCGCTCCGCAGGCACAAGGCGGTGGTCAATATCGACTCCGGCACGTACCCGCAGCCTCCGCAGGTGCCGCTGTTCGCCACGGACAACGTTTCCGGAGCCGACAAGGCCGCGGATCTGCTCGCCACGTCGCTCGGCGCCGGCGAGAAAGAGATCGCGTACCTCCCGTTCGTCCCCGGATCGGCGACCAACGACCAGCGGACGCAGGGCTTCATGGACGGACTTGCCCGGCATCCGAACATCAAGGTGGTGGCGGAGCAGCCGACGCAGTCCGACTTCACCACCGCGGTGAGCGTCACCGAACGCATCCTTGCCACCACACCGGATCTGGACGGCATCTTCGCAGCGAACGAACCGAGCGCGCTCGGCGCGGCGGAGGCGATACAGAAGAGCGGAAAGGCCGGAACGATCAAGCTCGTCGGATGGGACGCCGGTCCGGAAATTGTCAAGCTCCTCAAGGCCGGCATCATCACCGATCTGGTTGCCCAGAACCCGTTCCGGATGGGGTACGACGGCGTCAACGCCGCCGTGAAGATGATTCGCGAGGGCGCCGCCGCACCCTCCGGGGACACGGGCGTCTCGTTCCTGTCCGCCGACAACCTCGCGTCGCCTCAGCACCAGGCCTTGCTGAGTCCCTCCTGCGCCAACCCACCGCTGGGCAAGGACGCGTGATGCATCCCCGCGGATGCGGGCCGCGCGGGCGGCGGTCAGGCCAGGCTCGTGAAGGCGTCCTGGCCGGCGTCAGGTACGCCGGCCAGGAGATGGCAAATCCTAGTAGTAGTTGATGGCGTAGCCGGTGAATCCGGACGGGGCGTAGTCGACGTTGGTGAAAACCAAGTTGTCGGAGCAGACCAGCGACGCGTCCCGATAGCGGGCGCCGAGGGGTTGGGGACTACGTGCCGATCCCCGCTTGGACGATCAGATGGCTGGCCAGCTCGAGGTAGCCACGGTCGTTGGGGTGGAACGTCTCTGGAATGTCCAGCAGGTTGACGCCGTTGGCCCACTCGTAGTCGCTGCAGATCCGGTGGCCGCGGAACGCGTCCGCCACGTCCACATACCTCACGCCCGGATCCCCGAGCCGGGCAACCGCGCCGGAGACTGCGTTGTTGAGCAGCGCGGCCGCCTCGTAGATCCGCCTCAGCTCCGCGGTGTCCAGCTGCGAGTTCACTATGGGACACCGCGTCGTCGACGGCTGCGGATCCGCACCGTCATATGGGTTGGGCAGGAAGGCCGGATAGCCGAGCACGACGAGCCGACTGTTGCGTCTCATCTGTGGCCGGATGGTCTGGTAGAGCCTGACCAGGTCATCCTGAATAGTGGCCGCTTCCTGCCCGGACAGGAGCGGGGCGCCCGAACAGTTGCCGTAGACACAGGTCTTTAGTTTGTCGACAAAGCCGGCGCTGTTGCCGCCGATGGACAGCGTCACCAGCCGGGTGCGCCGGGTCACCCAGTCGAGCTGCCTCGTTTCAGCGCCGCGGTTGTTTTGCGTGAAGTACATGTCGATGATTTTGGCGCCATCGCAGGCCTTCAGGTTTGGTGTGTCAAGGGATATCCGCTCGCCGCGGTCCCCGATCCGCAGCCCTCCGCCACCGACCCGGTAGGAGTAGGTCTGTAGGCTGCGCCGGCAGTCCGGCGGGTTCGGGGCGCCGAGGTAGGAAGAGGCACCGGTTCCCGCCGAGTATGAGTCGCCGAGCGCCGCCCAGCGCACGACCGGTGCGGCGAGCCCGGTTCCGAGGACGCCGGTTCCCACGACGACATGCAGTACATAGGTGCCCAGTCCATCGCAGGCCAGATAACGCAGGCCCGGAAGCGGGTTGCAGGCCGCCCAGGGCGCGGAGGCCTGAAGGACGAGCTCAAGGATGATCTCCACGAAGCGGCCGCCGTCATACAGGTCGCCCTGCACCTCGGTGGCGCCGTAGCTCGGGCCGTAGCTGCCCGAGCCCGCAAACGAGGTCCCGACATAGCCGATCTCGCCCGCGTAGTACTGGGTCCAGTCGACGACGGCGGAGACGCCGGCCATGTACTCCAGCCAGAAGTTGCAGGTGACATCCGCCGTGTAAACGATGTCGGAGTAGGGGCCGATCGAATCGAGATAGCCGACATATATGCCGCCGTAGATCCTCGGCATGCAGTTGTACGCGAGGGTCGCCCCGCCGTTGGTCACCGGCGTGACCTCGGCGTCGGCTTTGAGCACCCCGCCGCCCGCCTTCGCCGCCCCGGGCAGGGCGGTGGGCTCCATGGGCTTGAGCGGCGTGGTCAGCGGCTCGAACTTTTTGCCGGTACCCGGGATGGTCTGCGGCGGCGGAAGCTTTTTCAGCTCCGGGTCGAAGGGCTGGGTCTGCCGCTTCGCCTTGGCCTGTGGGGTGTCCGGGGTCGCCGCGGTGATCCCGGAACCGGCGGGAGCACCGGGTGTGGGCGCGGCCAATGCCGGCTGCGCGGTTACCAGCAGGCCGCATGCCACGGCCGCGATCAACGTCGATCGCCGACCAAATGACGCACGTCGATATGTCTTCACTGCCACCTCCCAGCAAAAGTGATCGACAGGTATCGTTATAGATGGACACCTATGGTCTATGACCGCAGGGCAGGGGGACATCCGTGAAAACACGCAATCGCCCCTACGCAACCGTCGGCAGCCAACTCCCCGGACACGATCTCGTCGGGCGTACCGAGCAACTCGAACAACTCGACCGCGCGTTGACGATGGTGGCCGGTGGCCAGTCGGCCGTGGTGGAGATCTCCGGGGAGCCGGGGATAGGCAAAACCCGGATGCTCGACGAACTCGGGCACCGTACGAAGGCCCAAGGATTGCGGGTCTATTTTGGACGAGCCACCGAGTTCGAACAGGGAGTCCCGTTCGGGATGTACGCGGAGGCGCTGGATCCGGTTGTCCCCACAGGCGACTTCTGGTCCGGCCGGCACAATGGCAGTACGACAGACCGGTTCCAGGTCTACTCCGCGGTCCGCCGCCTGTTGGCCGACTCCGCTCCGGCGGGCGCGGCCCTGCTGCTGGACGACCTGCACTGGGCGGACCACTCGTCGCTCGAACTGACCGAGTACCTGATCCGCAAGCCGCCGCGGCGACCACTGTTGATCGCCATCGCGTTCCGGACCAACCGCACACCGGCCAGGGTCCTCGACGCGATCGTCCATCATGGACCTTCGGCGATACGGATCCAGCTGCCCCAACTGTGCACGGCGGATCTTGAATGGCTTCTGCCGGGCGTTCCCGCCCATCGCCGCGACATGATCCTGCGGGCCAGCCGCGGCAACCCGCTGTTCGTCGAGGCCGCGTCCAGGCTGGCCGACAGCCCGCTGGCCGCGATGCTGACCGATGACGAGGTGGACGACGACTCTGGACGGCACATCCTCGCCGGGCTCGCCAGTGAGCTGCTCACCGCGGACCAGGACGTGCGGGCGGTGGCTCACGCCGCCGCCGTCGCGGGTGAACAAGCCACCGTACACCTTGTCGCGCACGTGGCAGAGCTGCCGGCGGAGTCGGCGATCAGCGCCCTCGACCACCTGTACGCGCTCGGGCTGCTGGACATGGACGGGACAAAGTGCCGGTTCCGGCATCCGTTGATGCGCGCCGCAGCGCGCGGGCTGCACGGCCCGGCACGGCGGGCAACCGCGCACGCCCGGATCGCCGACTACCTGCGCGCGCACCATGGCCCACTGCAAATGCTGGCCCACCACACCGAACGATCCGCCCGTCCCGGCGACGACATCGCGGCCCGGACACTGTTGGAGGCAGGCCAATCCTTTGCCTACTCGGCCCCCTCCCTGGCCAGCCGCTGGCTCGCGACCGCGTTGCGGATCATGCCCAGCGACGGCCCTCTCGGCGAGCTACGCCCCTTCGTCCAAATCAGCTACGCCCGGACCCTGGGGCTCAGCGGCCAGCTCGACCAGTGTCGCGAGGTGTTGGCGGGACTCCGGCACGCCGCCGAGCCGATACGCTCCGAGGCCGAGGCATTCGGCGCAATCGTCGCCCGATTGCGCGGCGACATCGACGAGGCCGCGGCGATGCTCAACGCGCGGTTACGACGCGGGCGGCTCGGCCCCGCCGCCGAGGGCAAACTGCGGGTACAGCTGGCGACCATCGACGCGCTGCGGGAGGACGGGGTGGCCACCATGGCGCAAGCGGACCGAGCATTCGGGCTGCTTGGCCCGAACCATACGGCCTTCGCCGCCGCGGCACAGGCGTTGGGTGCCTTCGGCGCGCTCTACGACGGGCGGGTCGAAACGGCACAGGCATACATCGCCGGCGCGCTCACCCTGATCGACGCGGTGAGCGACGCCGAACTCAGGCCGCATGTGGAGTTGTTCGGCCC
Source organism: Allorhizocola sp. (assembly GCA_044869915.1). GTDB lineage: Bacteria > Actinomycetota > Actinomycetes > Mycobacteriales > Micromonosporaceae > Allorhizocola. Next base: position 8,472 of record JBIOYB010000368.1, on the reverse strand, counting down.
GCTGGTCTGGGTTGAGGCCCACTTGGGACAGCTGCCGGCCGCGGCGCGGCATCTCGCCCGGGCGAAGGACGTGGTCGCGCAGATGGGCCAGAGCAGCGCATTGCCGTACCTCCTCGTCGTAGAGGCCGCGCTGCAGACCCGCACGGGCCGGCTGGAGCTCGCGCTGCGGCGGGCGCGCGAGGCCGCTGCGGTCGCCGAACGCCTTGGTAGCGCTGAGATGCAGGCAATGGCGGACGCGGTACTGCTTCGCCCACTGCTGTGGAGTGCCGGCCCGGCAGCAGCCTTGGCGGTCGGGAAGCGGCTGACCGACAGCGGCCAGCCGCGGGCACCGATGTGGCGTAGGGTCGCACAGCTCAACCTTGCCCTCGCGGCGGTGGCGGCCGGCGATCTGCAGACCTGCCTCGATCTGCTCAGCGGCCCATCCTCGGTCTGGCCGGCCGGCCCGCAGACCGCCGTACCACAGCACCTTCTGCGTGCGGTGGCGCTCGCCCGCCTCGGCGACCTGCCGCAAGCCCAGACCTCGGCGACGCTGGCCTACGAGAGCGCGGCCGAGGCCGGGTTGCCGTACGAGCTCGGCCTGGCTGGGTGTGGCCTGGCCTACATGGCGGCCAAGGCGGGCCGGCTTGACGAGGCGACGGCTCTGGCCGGCGGCGCCGCCGCCCTGCTGTCCGCGGCCGGCGCGCCGCTGGAGGCCGCGCTGGCACACCGCCTCAGCGGCCGCGTCCATACCCGGGCCGGCCGGCTTTTGGATGGCCGGGCGGAGTTGCACCGCGCACTGGTGGGATTCCAGGAATGCGACGCGCACTGGCTGCGCTCCGTGTCGGCCGGCCACGAAGACTCCGAGCACCCCGGTTGGGGCGGTGTCGACCTGCTCACCGCCCGGGAGTGGGAGATCGCCCACCTGGTCGCCACGGGTCTGTCCAATCGGGAGATCGCCGAGCGGCTCGTGCTCAGCCGCCGCACCATCGAGTCCCACCTGTCACGAATCTTCACCAAACTGGACGTCCGATCCCGCACCGCCATGGTCAACGCATTGGATCCTGGCGCGGGAAACTTGATGGAGCACCGGGCGCGGGCACGCGGGCGTTGAACGACCCGGAGGTCACCGCCCGTTGCGCGCAAGGGCCCGACCGCACCGCGCACGATGATGGGGCCGTCGCATGCTGCCGGGCGACGGCCCCAGTGCTCCGCAGCGGGCGGATGTCCGCCTAGAACGGAGCGATGATGGGTGCGCCGCAGTCCGAGTTTCCACATTGGACAACTCGCAAAGCGACCCGATGATGCCCGGCCCGATATAGCTGATCAGCGGCAACCCGTCCGGGCCGATCGCGACCGACGATCGGTTGCCGACATCGTCGAAGCTGTCGACGGCGACGGCAGTGGCCGCGCTGCACGCCAGATTGGTGCAGTGAGCCATCTTCAGCTCCCGGTTCCTGATGTCGTGATAGCTCACCACGCCGAGACCGTCGCCGCCGACCGCCATCGAGGTGTGCCAGCCGACGTTGCCGCCGGTGTCGGCGGTCACGATTGTCGACGCGGTGCACTGGACGTTTTGGCAGTGTGCGATCCGCAGATCCGAACTGGCGGTGCCGGCGGTGACGGTGTATTTGGCGTTGTAGCTGATGAGCGCGAGACCGTCGATGCCGAACGCCACCGACGACCAGCCGCCGTGCAGACCGTCTGCCGCGGCGGGCCTCCTGTCGACCACGGTCTTGACACTGGCGGAGCAGTCCAGGTTGGTGCAGGCGGCCACCTTCACCATCTGGTTGGCACCACCGTCGTAGTAGCTGAGCAGGCCGAGGCCGTGATGCCCGGTGGCGAGGCCGACCTGGCTGTAGCCGCCCGACTCGCCGTTGTCCGGCAAGACGGTGTCGACAGTGTTCAGCGTGGCCATGGAGCAGGTCAGGTTTTGGCAGTGCGCCACCTTAATCTTGGTGCTCGTGCTGGATGTCGTGTCCTGATAGGCGATGAGCGGGAGCCCGTCACCGCCGATGGCCACCGGGCTCACGTCGTCGACCCGGGCCGCGGCGTCCAGCGTCGTGATGGTCGCCGAGGTGCACGCGATGTCGTTGCAATGCGCCACCTTCAGGTCCTGGGTGAAGGCGTTGCTCGCGTTGCGCTGGGAGATGTAGGTGATCAGCGGCAGCCCGTCCGAGCCGATCTCGATGGACGAAAACCTGCCGACGTCGCCGACGGTGTCGAGCTGCGCTCCATCGGCGCCGCCCGCTACGCCGACGGCCGCATCGAGGTGCTCGCCCTCGACGACGCCGGCCAGGTCTGGCGCACCGCGCAGACCACGCCCACCGACACCACATGGGCGCCGTTCACGAAGCTCACCGGCTTCGGGATGGCGTCGATCGCCGCGGCACGCAACGCCAACGGCAGGCTGGAACTCATCGGCCTCGACGCGGGCGGCGGGATCTGGCGCCGCACGCAGACGTCCGCCAGCGCCTGGGGCAACTGGTCGGCGCTCAACCAGAAGACCCTCGCGCGGGTGACCGCCGAGACCAACTCCGCCGGCCGGATCCACCTCGTGGCCGTCGACAATCTCGGCAACATCTGGCAGAGCATCCAGACGTCGGCCAATGCCACGACCTACTCGGCATGGTCCCAAATGGACGGTCAGCTCCGTCCTTGACCAAACGACTAAACGAGGTCCCGGACTCAACCGGGTTGGTAGACGCAGCGGCGGCCGGTACCGATGGTGTTCTCCAGGTGCCGGCCGATGATCGGGTCGACCTGGGCGATCCGCCCCAGGGCACGCCGGATCGCTTTGCCTACGGCGATCCGGGCCCGCTCGTCGTCGTTGGCGAAGTGGCGGGGGCGGCCGGCGACACCGGTTGCCGCCGACAGCTCCGAGAGCAGCCAGTCTCGCTCCTCCCGGGCGCGCGCCGCGTGTTCGAGATCGTGGTGCGCCTCGAACTCGTCGATCTCGGCCGACAGCTGGGCAAGGCGCTGCCGGTAGTGCCGCTTGGCGGCCGCGTCCAGCACCGGTTGGGCGGGGGAAGTCTGGCCGGTCTCGGCCGGGCCGGCGGCGAGGTCGACGGCGGAGATTTCCCGGCCCGGGTTGGCCAGCAGCGTAGCCAGGTGCAGCATGCCCACGCTGTGCTCGACCATCGCCCGCCGGTCGCCCATCGTGACCTGCCATTGCCGGCCGAGCCGCCGGCACCACACGCGATCCGTGGTCTTGCCCCGGGCGAACTCCGGCACGGGGATGCCCATCGCCGCCGCCTCGTGCGCCGCGGCGGCCGACTCGGCTTGGCCGGCGACCACATCGTCGGCCTCGCCCTTGAGCGAGCCGCGCGTCATCAGCGCCTGCGCGAGCCGGGCCCGGGACAGCACGACGGCGGGCCAATGCCCCAGGGCCATGTTGTCGTGCACCGCACCGCGCAGGTGCTTGATGGCCCGGTCGACGTCGCCTGCGGTCAGCGACGCCACGCCCAGGGCGTGCCGGACCGAGCCGAAACACGCGACGCCGAGACTGGCCACCATCGGGATCCCGGCATACGGGCTCAGCAGATCGTATGCCCGTGACGAGAGGTCGGCGTCGTCGAGCAGGTGTGCCGCCTCGACGATGCCGTACATCGTCACCAGCCAGCTGCTCGACCGGGGCAGGTCGGCCAGGTCGCGCCCGCGCAGCCGGGCCAGCGCGCCCGCCGCCGCGCGCCGGTCCCCTGCCGTGGCCGCCGCCACGGCCAAGGCGGCGAAGTAGGAGTTGTCCACCGAGCTCAGCGTGGGCGAGTGCACCATCTCGCCGAGCATGGGCACCAGCTCGGCCAGGCGGCCCTGGTACCATCTAATCGCGACCAGATGACCGCCATACCACCCGTGCGCGTCACGATCACCGACCGCCTCTCCCCTGCTGGCGCACGCGCCTGCCTGCGTTTCGGCCAGCTCAAGCCGCCCGGCGCGGATGCACAGCATCACGTCGATGGCGTTGACGACGAAGCCCACCGCCAGATGATGCTTGCGCGACAGCAGTTCGCGGACCTGCCCGAGGCAACGTTCCGCGTGCGGGTCGGCGGCAAGCAGCAGGTCGACGGTCTGCCACAGCAGCCCCATCAGCAGGTCGCTGCGCCGCGATGTCCGGACGCTCTGCGCGACAAGCTCTCCGGCGAGATCCCGGCGCAGCGCCGCGTGGTCCGGGCCTAGCACGCAGTGATGGGCAAGGCTCAACGCCTCCGCCCGGGCCACGGGGTCACCGGCCGCCGTCGCCTCGTCCAGCACGGCCAGGATCTCGGCGGACTGGCCAGTCTGATAGTCGTCCTCGCCGGCCAGCCGCGCCCTGAGCCGCAGCGCGAGCGACGATCCCGGGTCCACAAGGGACAGTGCACGCCGCTGGCGCGCCTGCACGGCGGCGGCCCACACCATCGTGCGATGCTCGTGCACCCACAGGCCGCCAAGGCCCAGGGCGGCACGCGCCATCGCGTCCGCGTCGTCTTCCCTTTCCGCCCTGCGGTAGGCAGCGTCGAACCACTCGCGGCTCGATCTCAGGTCTCCCTCGCCGAGCAGTGCGCGCTCCCCGCGGGCGAGCAGCTGCTCAACGTCTTCGTTTAGCGCGGTTGACAGCGTTGGCTGATACAGGACCTCGCTCATGATAAACAGACATTACGCGCGTGAAGGCCGACGTGAATGCGCTCAGTCTTTTCCTTGACAGTTCCACATAGGACTCTCAGCCGGCGATAGGACTCTCAGCCGGCTCCGGGAACGAACCGCCACACCAGCGGGTGGATCTCCACCCGGTTGGTCTCGTAGCCGACGACGATGGTCCCATCACGGCTCATGTCGCTCGCACCCACCAGCCAATCGTCAGACCCCGGCATGGTGCTGTCCAACGGGTGGCGTAACCCCTCCGGGCTCACCACGACGGGCCGCGGCTCAGGGGGTCCACCCGCGCCGGACAGGACCGCTCCGGTGGCCGACACGGCTTCGACAGGCCTGGACAGTTCCGGATAGTAGGTCAGCTCGCCGGTGCGCAGATTCCACCGGGCGGCCATGAGGTTGGAGTCGTTGCTGGTGTTCAACACCCAGCCGCCGGCCCATTCGCCGCGCAGCGCGAAGACCTTGCCGCGCGGACCTTCCGGCCCCCCGGCCAGCTTGCGCTGTGTGCCATCGGGGGCCACCACGCACGGATGGCCGCCGTCGCCGACGTTGCAGCCGATGGTGCCGTCGTCGTCGAGGTCGCCGGCGGAGTCGATGGCTGGCAGCACCTTGACCGTGCCGGGCGCCGTGGCGGGCCAGAAGAGCACCCGCACCCCATCCGATGAGCCGAGGATGTCTCCCCGGTCATTGATGTTTGCCGCGTGGTACCGGCGGGCGCCCTGCGGCTTCGCGAGCTTGGTGTAGGTGCCGCCACGGTAGATCCACGCGTAATAGCTCCCGTCCTTGCGTCCGGCGGTGCCGATGACGGTCCCGCTGGAGTTGACGTCGGTCGCGGAGTTTTCGAGCAGGTCGGGCTCTGGCTCGGGTAGCAGGGCGGGCGTTGCGTTGTCCCACAGCACGATCCTGCCGCCGGCATTGCCGAGCACAAACCGCCCCGAGGGGTCCACGGCCTCGGCGCGCACCCGGTTGCCCACGCCTGGCGGATTGGCCAGCCGGGCCGGGACCCAGCCGGGCGGACGCGAAGGCGACGGCGATGCCACCGTGCTCGGCGGCACCACGACGGGCGGGCGGTCATCGTCAAGCCGGAGATTGACCGCGCCGGCGACGGCCAGCACGGCGGTGGCCGCCGTGCCCACGACCAGGCTGCGCCGCAGGCTCACGCTGCGCCGGCCGAGCCGCACGGCCTCCTGCGGGGTGATCCGGCTCGGCGGGACCACGGCCTCACGCATGAGCGTGGCCAGCACGCGAGGCTCAGATGGTTCATCTTGCACGGTCGGCCCCCTCCAGCAGATGGCGCATCGCCTCGATGCCCCGGGATGTCTGGGATTTCACGTTTCCGGTGGAGCAGCGCAGCACCGCGGCGGTGTCCTCCACCGACATGTCGCACAGGAACCGGAGCACGAGCACGGCCCGCTGCCCGGGCGGGAGCCTGCGCAGCGCGGTGCGCACCACTTCACGGTCCTCGAAGGCGGAGCCGGCGGGCGCCGCCGGCTCCGGGGTGAAGTGGGCGAGCACCACCCGCGACCACCGGAGCCTCCGCTCGTCGAGAAACTGCCGGGTCAGGATGCGGTGCACATAGCCGTCGATGTTGTCCATGGCGCGCACCCGGTGCCAGTGCCGGTAGAGCCTGGTCATCGTGGCCTGCACGAGATCGTCGGCGCGGTGCGGGTCGCCGGTGAGCAGGTAGGCCGCCCGGTGCACGGCAGAAAGGCGCGCCGACGCGTACTCCACGTACTCCCGTTCATGGTCAGGGCTCATCACCCATCAAACGGGTGCGGGCGACCTCGAGGTTGCGTGCTTTCTTAAACCCGTGTCCATGCCGTCCGCACGGCACCCCCGCCATGCGGGTAGCAGGTCAGGCGGATGTGGCCGAGCGCCACGCCGTCGAAGGCGAAGCGGCCCAGCTCATCCGACTCCGTCCACAGTGGATCGGCGTCGTGGTCGAGGCGGATGCGTGCCACCTGCGGCGGCACCAGCTGGCCGACGAGCACGGACCCGCGCACCTCGACCTCGATCGTGAGCGACCCCGATTCGAAGGTCAGCAGCTCCGACTCTCCCCGCACCTCCGCGAGCGCGTGCTGCTCGACCAGCGCGGCCAGCTCGGCGTCGAGGTCGCGCCAGCCGAGGCTGGCCTTTGCGGCGGCGATGACGTGCGCCGGCGCCGGATCCATGCGCGACGCGAGACCCTCGAACTCCTCGAACCCATCAAACCCAGTCATGCCGACACCTTCCGCCGCAACTGCTCCAGGCAACGGGACCGGGTCGGGCCGATGCTCCCGATCGGGATGTCCAGGGCCGCGCTCACCTCGGCGTAGGTGGGCGGCGGGTCGACCAGCAGCATGCGCAGCAGGCTCTGGCAGCTGCCCGGCAGCTCGCCGAACGCGCGCCACAGCGCGTGATCACGCTCGCGCTCCAGCACGCCGTGGTCGGGCTCGGGCCGCGACGCGTCGCGCGGCTCGAGCGTGAGCACGTCGTCGGTGGGCACGTCTCGATTGGCGCGGCGCAGCAGCCCCAGCGCCTCGCGCCGGGCGGTCGTGGCGAGCCACGCGCCGAGCCGCTCCGGGTCGCGGATGCTGCCCAGCTGCTCGACCAGGCGCAGCCAGGTGGCCTGGTGGACATCGGCGGCGTCGGCCGAGTTGAGCCGGAAGCCGCGGGCCACCGACCAGACGAGGCCCGAGTATTTGTCCACAATGGAGTCCCAGGCGCGCTGATCGCCCGCTGCCGCCGACTCCAGCAGCAGCACGGTGTCGGATTGCGCATCGGTCATAGCAAGCTAGGGTATCCGCCGAAAAGCCGTGCGCTAGCCCGTGCCATGACCGCATTGCGCGCCGCCTGCACGTTGCCCGTGCGATACAGCTCGTCGGCCAGCGCCGCGACCACATGGGGCGTGGCGAAGGACGTGCCGCTCCACAGCGCCCACCCGCTCGGGAAAGCCTGGTGGCGCACGAATGTGCTGGTGATGTCGGCGCCGGGGGCGGCAAGCGAGACCCAGTCGCCCGCATTGCTCCAATCGCACACGTCCGCCCCGTCATGCGCGGCCACGGCGACTATCTGATTGGCCCACGCCTCCTGGGTCCCGGCGAAAGCCGCCGGCCAGAAAGGTTTGCCCCGCTGGCCGTCGTTGCCCGCCGCGGCCACCACCAGGCGCTGCCGCCCGGTGAGCAAAGTGGACAGTGCCTGGCCGAGGGCCAGCGGAGGCCGGTCATCGAGGGTAAATCCACCCAGAGAAAGATTTATGAGCTTTTCATCTTGTACGCGGGCCAGCGCGCCGATCAGGTCGGCCTCCGTGCACACGCCGAACGTGTCGAGCAGGCGCAGCGCCCGGATGCTGGCCCGCTGCGTCTGGGCCGCGATCACGCCGATGATGAAGTTGGCATGCCCGACGTCGCCGTCGATCACTCCGTCATTGTCCACATCGGTGTCATCCTCGTAGTCGGTCGACGCGGCCGTGTAGGCGGTCGCGGGCAGCGGGCTGTCGCTCCACACGCCGGTGTCGATGACGGCCACCGCGATGTCGCCCTGGATCGCCCGTGGCGTGGTGCGTGGGCTCGTGGCCGGGACGGGCGGGCCGAACGGTCCGCCGTGCTCGAACGGCGTCGACAGGAACACGTGATTGGGCGCGGCCACCGGACCGAGCGTGCGCGCCAGCGCGGGCGCGTCGAGCTGATCTGCGCGGTAGCGCACCAGCCCGGGCGTGAGCTGCTCGGCCTGCACACCGCGCAGGAGACCGAGCGCGCGCTCGGTCTCCTGCTGGTGGTCGGCGAGGACGAGCAATTCTCCCTGCGCATACCAAACCGGTTTGCGCCCGAGCGGGGTCTCTTTGCGCAACCAGGTCAGGCGGTTCATGCGGGACGCGCGGCGATCCTGCCA
>JBIOYB010000367.1:0-23437 GCA_044869915.1 Allorhizocola sp. | reverse complement strand
TGAGGCAATGGAATCTGTTCATGTCTGCCACCGCTTGGATGAGTGTTGTCACTGATGACTGCTTCATGTAGTGGTCGAGCTGGGCGGCGAGGACTTCCGGCCGTGAGGACGGGTCTTTGACCGCCACCGCGTATTGGTCGGCGTCGTCCGGTTGCCATCGCGCGTCGACCGGCTTTTCGCCCGCGACCGGATCCCAGGTGCGGTAGGTGACGTGGGTCGTCGTGCCGGTCCGCGTTGTGGTGTCGGCACCGGCGGCGGCGCGGGTGCTCAGGGCGGCCAGTGCCGGCCCGGCCGACCCACCCCCACCGTCGGGGTATTGCACCCGCAGCGGATCGGGCGGGCGGGCGTCGCCGGGCAGGTCCGGATCGGACAGTCCCACCTGGACGGCCACCCCGGCCGCGCCGAGCACGGCCAGCGTGGCGGCCGCGGCGACGGTGGCCCAGCGCCGCCGGCGCCGCAGCCGGGCCCGGCCACGCAACTCGGCGGCGGTGACCGCCAGCAGTGCCGGTGTATGGCCGCGCAGTGGATCGGCCATGCGCACCAGCCGGCGCAGGTCGTGGTCTTCGGGCTCGCTCATGATCTGGCCTCCCCGTCGCCGTGATCATCGTGTAGGTAGCCGGGGCCCAGGATCGCGCGCATGCGCCGGGCCGCCCGCGACAGCCGCTGGCGCACCGCGGCCGGCGTGATCCCCAGGATTTCGGCGATCTCGGCCCCGCTGTAGTCGTCCATGTAGGCCAGGCACAGCAGACCTCTGTCCGATTTGGACAGCTGGTGCAGCGCCCGGTCGACGTCGATCACCTTGGCCCGGGCGGCGCAGTTGTCCTGCGCCGGCTCGCCGGCCCCGCCGTCGTGCGCCGGCGGCTCGTGGCTGCGCGGCCGCCACCAGCGCCAGTGGTTGCGCAGGTGGTAGAGCGCGGTGCGGGCCAGCCACGCCCCCGGCTCGTGCGGCACCTCGGCCCTCTTCTCCCAGGCGGTCAGGAAGGTGCGCTGCGCCAGGTCGTGCGCCACGTGCGCCTGCCGCGTGCCCAGCCTGCGGGTCAGCAGCGCGAGGATCCGGGCCTGGTGCATCTTCACCAGGTCGTCGTGCCACTCGTTGTCGCGCATGTCGTGGGTGGACAAGGGGTGCCTCCGCCTTCGTGCGGGTTTGCGGGCCACTCTGGATATGTCTCCGGCGCGCCATGAGTGACCGTCGTGTGCGGGGCGACTTTGGCGCGAATCGGCATGCACACGATATCCACTGGCATAAATTCGATGTTCGTCGCGCCGGTCCAGGTGAACTGTGACAGTTCATTCACGGTCAGATATTTATCGATGCCCTGCCGACCAAGCTCCGGCCGGTTCTAGCGTCGCTGTCACTCGAAAGAGGTCTGGGCGCCGTCGCCCCATCCCGTCAGCAAACCCCGAATCCCTCCCGAATCCGCAAGGAGACCGCGATGCTCCGTTCCCTCACCGCATTGGCCCTGGCCGCCGCCGTTGTCATGGCTGTGGCCGCCCCCGCCGGCGCATACACCGCACCGGCGCAGGCCCTCATCGACGCCCACCTGGCCGCGTATCCCGGCGGCAGGCAGATCAGCGCCACCGAAATCAGCTACGCCGGCGGCGCGTTCGTCATGGGTTTCGCGCCACCGGGCCAGATCGTCCAGGGCGTGCCGGACTGCCCGTCGGGCTGGTTCTGCTTCTACGACCGCGTCAACTTCGGCTGGCCGCGCGGCAAACTGTCCGACTGCGGCTGGCAGGACCTGGCCACCTGGGGCTGGCAGAACCGCACCGAGTCGGCGCACTACAACTCGGCCAGCGGCTCGGTGTCGTTCACGGCCCACGGCTCGCGCGCCGACCACGGCGACGACACGACCGTGTTCACGGTGTCGGTGTCCAGACGGACCATCGCCGACGTCTATCCGTACCGGAACGTGGCCGATCACGTGTACCGCTTCTGCTAGCCCGATCGGCCGAACCCCGGCGGGCTGCCGCAACTTGGCACACCGCCGGGGCAGCGCAAACACCCGCCGGCCCGGTGCGGGCGCGGCAATGCCCGGTCACACCACAAAGCGCTTGCTACATAACCCAGTACACGGAGGCGGCGGTGGCCGCATCGGCAGCATCGGCAAGGGGGCCGCATCACGTAGACTATGCCGACCATGTCGCGCTTCCGGGAAAGGTACTCCATGTCAGGCCCGACACACGACCACCCTGCCGGCAACCCCGCAGGCGACAGTGCAGGCGACCCCGCAGGAGACCCGGCAGACGAGAAGTTTGCCCGCCGGGCCGTCAGGCTCGCCGATCCGCTGCGCCACACGACGGTGCGGCCGCTGGACACCACCGCGGCCGAACTGCGCGCCCGCGCCGACGCTCGCGCGCAGACAAGAGCGCGCAAGGCGAAACGACGACGGTGGCTGGCCCGCACCGGCGCGGCCGCCGCCAACGCCATGGCCATCGCCGCCGGTGTGCTGCTGGTCAACACCGCCCACGCCGCACCGGCGCCGCTGCCCATGGACCGCGCCGACCCGCCACCGTCAGCCGCCCGCTGGCTGCGCGAAACCGCCACCCGCCTGATCGCCGCCACAGGTACCACCTCATCCTCATCCGCATCCGCACTGGGCGCTGAATCCTCGCCCCGCGGCCTGCTCATTCATCTGCAGCGCTGGTCCATGGACACGACCAGCCGCGCCCGCGAGATCGTGGCCTTCGACGAACGGCACCGGTGGACACCGGGCGGCCCGCTGCGCAGCGAGATCACACGGCTGCCGCCGCAGCCGCCCGGCCTGCGCGAGGCCGGCTTCCTCGACGGCGGCCCACCGGCCTCACCGCAGCCGCCGGACGTGACCGAATATCCGCCCGGCGGCTACTCCACCGTCATCGGCACCCCGTCGGCCGACCCGGCGACGCTGGCCGCCCAGCTGGCCGAGCACGAACCGCCCGGCAACGGCCCGCAGGCCCTCGTGCGGGCGGTCGCCGCCGTGCACGAGTTCCACCGGCTGGGCCCGGCCCAGAAGGCGGCCATGCTGGGCGTGCTGTCGCAAGTGGACGGTCTGGCCTTCCGCGGCGTCACCCGGGACCGGGCCGGCCGGTCCGGTGTCGCGCTGACCATCGACAGCGGTGGGCCCGACAGCGGGCGGGTCCGCGACGTCCTGGTGGTCGACGGTGAGGCCAACCTGCTCAGCCACGAGCAGATCGCGCTCACCCCGCCGCCCGGGCTGCCGGACCTGCCCCGCTACACGGTCACCTGCTACGTGCTCTTCCTGTGAGAGACGCACGGTAGTCGGCGTTGAGCCGGGTGATCGCCGACAGCGGGATCCCCTTGGGGCACACCGACGTGCACGCCCCGGCGTTGGTGCACCCGCCGAACCCGGCCGCGTCGTGCGCGGCGACCATGTCGCGCACCCGGGTGCCGCGCTCCGGCCCGCCCTGCGGCAGCAGCCCCAGGTGGGTGACCTTCGCGGCGGTGAACAGCATCGCCGACCCGTTGGGGCAGGCCGCCACGTACGCGCCGCAGCCGATGCACGCCGCCGCCTCGAAGGCCGCGTCCGCGTCGGGTTTGGGCACCGGCAGCGCGTGCGCGTCCGGCGCGGAGCCGGTCGGGGCGGTGACGTACCCGCCGGCCTCGATGATCCGGTCCAGCCCCGACCGGTCCACGACCAGGTCTTTGACCACCGGGAAGGCGCGGGCCCGCAACGGTTCGACGCGGATGGTGGCCCCGTCTGCGAAGTCGCGCATGAACACCTGGCACACCGCGCCGCGTGGCACGCCGTCGACGACCAGCCCGCACGCGCCGCAGATGCCTTCGCGGCAGTCGTGGTCGAACGCGACCGGCTCCCGACCCTGCCCGGTGAGCTGCTCGCCCAGCAGGTCGAGCAGCTCCAGCCGCGACATGTCCGGGGTCACCCCGTCCATCGGGTGACGACCGTCGCCGATGCGCAGCACGAATCTCATCGGTAGCTCCTGACCGACGGCACGGCGTGGGCGAACGTCAGCGGCTCCTTGTGCAGCACGCCGGGGAACTGCCACGCGGCCACATAGGCGAACCGGGCGTCGTCGCGGCCGGGCGCGTCGGCCCGGTAGTGCGCACCGCACGATTCGGTGCGGTGCAACGCGTCCGCGCACATCAGCTCGGCCAGCTCGAACAGGTCGGCGACCCGGCCGGCGCGTTCCAGCGACTGGTTCAGGTCGTCGCCGGAGCCGGGCACGTTGACCCGCGCCCAGAACTCCTCGCGCAGCGGCCCGATCAGTGACAGGGCCTTGCGCAGGCCGGTCTCGGTGCGTTCCATCCCGCAGTGATCCCACATGATCGCGCCGAGCTCGCGGTGCAGCGAGTCGACGGTCCGGTCGCCGCGCACCGCCAGCAGCCGGGCGATCCGTTCGCGTACCACATCATCCTGATAGGACACGGGAGGAAACGGCCCGTCGGCCAGGTAGTCGCCGATCGTGGCCGGCAGGATGAAGTACCCGTCGGCCAGCCCCTGCATCAGCGCCGACGCGCCGAGCCGGTTGGCGCCGTGGTCGGAGAAGTTGGCCTCGCCGATGACGAACAGCCCGGGGATCGTGGACTGCAGGTCGTAGTCGACCCACAGCCCGCCCATGGTGTAGTGCGGCGCCGGATAGATGCGCATCGGTGTCGTGTACGGGTCTTCGCCGGTGATCCGCTGATACATCTCGAACAGGTTGCCGTAGCGGGCTTCCAGCGTGGCCCGGTCGACACCGGCGAAGTCGAGGTAGACACCGGTCGCCGGGTCGGTGACGTTTTTGATCGCCCGGGAGGCGATGTCGCGGGGCACCAGATTGCCATATGCTGGATACATTCGTTCCAGAAAATAATCTTTTGACCCATCTTCATCCGGTACCCAGACCCGCCCGTCGTTGCGCAGGCTCTCCGACATCAGCGTGAGCTTGGACTGGTGTTCGCCGGAGGCCGGGATGCACGTCGGGTGGATCTGGGTGAAGCACGGGTTGGCCAGCAGGGCGCCGCGCCGGTGCGCCCGCCAGATCGCGGTCGCGTTGCAGCCCTTGGCATTGGTGGACAGGAAGTACACATTGGAGTATCCGCCGGTGGCCAGCACCACCGCGTCGGCGGTCTCGCTGGTGACCGCGCCGGTGACCAGGTCGCGCACGACGATGCCGCGGGCCCGCCCGCCGGACACGATCAGGTCGAGCATCTCGTGCCGGGTGTGCGCCCGCACCGTACCCAGATGAATCTGTCTTTGCATCGCCTGGTAGGCGCCCAGCAGCAGCTGCTGCCCGGTCTGCCCGCGGGCGTAGAAGGTGCGCGACACCTGCGCCCCGCCGAACGAGCGGGTGTCGAGCAGCCCGCCGTATTCGCGGGCGAACGGCACGCCCTGCGCCACGCACTGGTCGATGATCTGCCCGGAGACCTCGGCCAGCCGGTGCACATCGGACTCGCGGCTGCGAAAATCGCCGCCTTTGACCGTGTCGTGGAACAGCCGCCACACCGAGTCGCCGTCGTTGCGGTAGTTTTTGGCGGCGTTGATCCCGCCCTGCGCGGCGATCGAGTGGGCCCGCCGCGGCGAGTCCTGGAAACAATAGGATTTCACGCGGTATCCGAGCTCGCCCAGGCTGGCCGCGGCCGACGCGCCGGCCAGGCCGGTGCCGACCACGATGACCGTCAGCTTGCGCCGGTTGGCCGGGGAGACCAGCCGCAGCGCGTCTTTGCGCCGCTGCCACCGGGTCTCGATCGGCCCGTCCGGTGTTTTCGCGTCCAGCATCATTTTCCGCTCACCCATCCCGACAAAACGGCCAGCGGGATGCTGAGGAATCCCGCGCAGATCAGCACGGCGACCGCGGCCCCGGCGGTGCGCGGCAGCCGCCACCCCATGGTCTGCGCGCCGCTCCACACCCCGTGCCACAGGTGCACGCCGAGCGCCAGCACGGCCAGCACGTAGAAAACCGCGACCGGCCAACGGCTGAAGGTCGCCACCACCGCGGCGTGGACCCCGGTCATGGTGGCCACGTGGTAGGCCACGAACACCGCCAGCAGCAGCCCGCCCCAGCGCATGGCTCCGGCGATCCCGCCCAGGCCGCGCCGTGGCTCGGTGCGCGCGGTCAGCGTGGCCGCGGCCCAGATGTGCAGGCCCAGCGCGGCCAGCAGCACCACCCGCTGCATCCACAGCAGCGGCTCGAAGCCGTGCAGCCACCGCGCGTAGGCGTCGAACGCTGCCGCCCCCTGGAAGAACTTCAGGTTGCCGGCCACGTGGGCGATGAGGTAGGCGACCATCACCGCGCCGGTGACCGCCATGACCATTTTTTTGCCGACCGTGGACATCTTTTGAGCCTGCCTTTACCGACATGCATGGCCGATACGATTCCGATAGCCATAGGCTATTGGCGTGCAGATGCAGCAGCTCAGATACTTCGTGGCGCTCGCCGAAACCAGGCACTTCACCCGCGCCGCCGCCCACGCCGGTGTGAGCCAGCCCACACTGAGTAAGCAGATCCACGCCCTCGAACAGGACCTTGGTGCGCCGCTGTTCCATCGCGCGACCGGCCGGATCGAGCTCACCCCGGCCGGGCAGGCCCTGCTCCCCCGCGCCCGCCGGATCCTGGCCGACGTCGAAACCGCCCGGTTCGACATCGACGAGCTGATCGGCGTGCGGGCCGGCCGGCTGCGCCTGGGCGCCACCCCGAGCCTGTGCACCAGCCTGGTCGCCCCGCTGCTGCACCGCTTCCGGCAGGCCCACCCCGGCGTGCGCCTGCACATCGACGAAAACGGGTCCCGGGACCTGGTGCCCCGGCTCACCCGCGGGCAACTCGACCTGGCGTTCATCGTCGGCGACGATCCCCTGCTGGCGTGCGAGCCGATCCTGCGCGAAGACCTGGTGGTCGCCTCGTCGGCCGCGCTGCCGCCGCTTTCCGACGGGCCGCTGCCGCTGGCGGCGCTGCGCGAACATCCGCTGGTCATGTTCCGCACCGGATACGACCTGCGCGACTCCACAGTGGACGCCTGCCGCGCGGCCGGGTTCGAGCCCGGGTACGCCGCCGAAGGCGGCGAGATGGACGCGGTGCTGGCCTTCGTCGAGGCCGGCGTCGGCGTGGCCGTCGTGCCGTCGCTGGTGCTGTCCGGCCGGCCCGGGCTGCGCGGCACACCGCTGCGCCCGCCCGGGCTGACCCGCACCATCCACCTGGCACACCGCCGCGACATCGCGCCAACCCATGCGGCGCAGGCGTTCCGGGCCGAGCTGGCCCGCTACCTGGTGGAGGCCGCCGCGTGGCAACACGGCGCGAACACGGCCGCGCTAATTTCGAAACCATGATCATCAGATCGATGGTGGCCGATGACGCCCACGAGGTGCCGGCCATCTACCAGGCGGGACTGGACACCACCGCACCGGACTGGGCCGCCTTCGACGCCTCCCGGCTGCCCGGGCATCGCCACGCCGCGCTAGGAGCCGCGGGACGACCCGGGCGGCAGGATCCTGGGCCGCGTCGCGGTGCCGCAGATCCCGCCCCGTCCACCGCGGCGTGGCCGGGCACAGCGTCTACGTCGCGCCCGCCGCTTCGGAAGAATTCCGAAGAATTCCGAAAAAGTCGTGTGGCTAGAACGTCTTGGCGAAGAAGTCGACCACACCCGAACGCAGATCGTAGAACCCGCCCGCCGCCGGCGCAGGGACCTTGGCCATCGTCATGCGCACGTTGACCCGCGCGACCGCGTCGGCCTTCTGCGCCTTGGTCCAGCCGGGCTCAAACACCGGCCGCGCCTCGTGGTAGGCCGGGGTCAGCGCGGCGACCACCGCAGGGATGTTGCCTGGGAAGACGGCCCCGTCCTCGATGGCCTCCACCGTGGCCGTGATCGCCCTGCAGCCGGAGTGGCCCATCACCATCACCAGCGGTGTGCCGTGCGCCGGGCCGTACTCCACCGAACCGGCGACCAGCGCGTCGAGCGCCTCACCCGCGGTGCGCACCACGAACAGGTCGCCCAGATCCTGATCGAACACATGTTCCGGCGGCACCCGCGAGTCGATGCAGGTGAACACGACCGCCAGCGGATGCTGACCACCGGCGGTGCGTGCCCGGCGCCGCGAAGCCGAGTCCCGCTCGATGAGATCTCCGGTGATCCATCTGCGGTTGCCGACCTTGAGCACGGCCAGCGACGCCTGCGGCGTGTCCGGCCGGCCCTGCTGCCCGTTGCCCCCGTGTGCGGTGGTCGCGGCGGCCGCGCCGGGCACGCCCAGCCCGGCGCCGGCAGCGGCCAGCGACGCGCCCAGCAAACCCCGGCGCGGCAGCGCGCGACTCAAATCGGCTGGACCTTTTCGGCCTGCGGACCCTTCGGCCCCTGGGTGATCTCGAACTGGACCGGCTGCCCCTCGTCCAGCGACCGGTATCCCTGCGTCTGAATGGCAGAGAAGTGGACGAACACGTCGGGCCCGCCGTTGTCCTGCTGGATGAAGCCGAAGCCCTTGTCGGCGTTGAACCACTTCACTTTGCCTGTTGCCATAACCTGCCAATCCCCTCTACCAAACTCGCTCGATCCTAGAACCCCGCGCCCGGGAAAGGCCGGCATTGACGCTCAAATCAGCGTGTCCACGACCACGTCCAGCACATCCCCGTCCACCCGCACGTCGTATTTCAGGTCGCGCAGGGCCGCGGCCAGCCGCGTGGTCCCGTCCGCTGTGTTGGCCACGGTCACCCCCGCCTGGGCCAGGTCGCGCACCAGCCGGCCCTTGGTCGCCTTGTTGAAGTGGCTGACCACCTTGCCGTCGTGCAAAACCCGCACCGTGGCCGCCCTGCCCGGCCGCCACATGCCCGCATACGGGCCGGACCGCAGATCCACCACGAACTGTCCGGTCTGGACCGCCGGCAGCTCGCGGCGCCACCACGCGCCCGCCGCCACACCCAGCCCCGGCAGCCGCATGCCCGGCGAACACCGGTAGGCGGGGATCCGGTCGGCCAGGCCCACCATCCCCCACAGCGCCGAGAACACCACCACGTTCTTACGCGCGTACCGTTGCCCGGCCGCGCCCAGCGTCGCGAAGTCCAGCGCCTCATACAGCACACCCGTGTACACCTTGGCCGCCGCCGCGGCCGGGGCCTGGCGCAGCCCGGCGTTGCGGGCCACCTCGCCGGCCTGCCCCGGGGTCAGCCCGAGCACCTGCCGCGCCCGCTCGGCGTCGCCGGCACACAGCCCGATCAGCGCGGCGAGCACCTTGTCGCGGGCCGGGTTCAGCTCGGGCCGCGACAGCCCGGCGAGGTCCAGCGGGCGCCCGCGCACGGGAGCGGTCTTGCCTTCCGACGGCGGCAGGAGGATCAGCACCGCCCGACTATATTTGGCCAGGTGACGCCCGCCCATGCCACCCATGCCGGACCGGTCGGCGGGTCCCGTGTCCGGCGCGTCGCTCGGGCCGCGCCCCCTCTGGCGACGTCCTGATCCCGGCCAGCCGCTGCCGGTCATCGGGATCGCGGTCGGGCCGAAGGCCGACCGCGCCGCCCTGGACACGGTCGCCACGGTCACCAAGGCCACCGGCGGCCGGGTCTTCGTGGCCCGCGACGACGTGTCGGCCATCCAGCCGGCCATCCGGCAGATCGTGCTCGCCTTCGCCGGGCGCATCAGCGACAGCTGACCGCGCCCGGCGCACACCAGCGCATCCAGAACGCGACTAGAACGCGACTAGAACTCGCCGCCGCCCCAGTCGCCACCGCCGAAGTCGTCGAACCCGCCACCGTAATCGGAGCTGTAATCGGAGCCAGAATCGGAGCCGTAGTCGGCCGCGTAGTCGCCGCCGGTGTCCTCGACCCCGGACCCGGCGTCGGCGGCGGCGTCGGGCGCCACATCGGGTAAGAACGCGTCGTCGAGCATGCTGCCGATCATCATGCCGCCCAGGAAGCCCAGCGCCGCCCCGCCGACACCGGCCACGACCGCGCCGCCTACGCCGCTGCCGCGCCGGTAGCCGCCGTATTGGTAGCCGTGATGCGGCACCCGGCCGCCATAACCGTATGGCTGCTGCGGCCCGTGATGCGCCGCGGCCGGCGGGGCGATCGTCGGCTGCAGGAACGACCCGGCAGGCGCCTGCGCCGGCTTGGACAGCTGCTCGAGCACCTGCCGCACCCACCCGTCGACCTCGATCACCCAGCCCTCGTCCGCACCGGACAGGCGCTGCGCGTCGGCCGCCGTGACCCGATGATGGTCGCCCTGCCCCGGCCGCGCCGTGAGCTCGGCCACCACGGTCGTGCCCGCCTCGTCGGCGGCGAAATTGAACGTCAGCTGCGGCACGTGCGGCCCCGGCTGCTGCCCCTCGGACAGCGGCGCCCAGAACGTGACCGCCTGCGCCGCCGGCACCGGCAGCCCCGCCACCGAACCGTGGCGCAGCTCGTTGCGCACGAACCTGCACCCGATCGTGCCCAGCGCGTCGATCACCGCCTGATGCACCGGCGTCGCCTCGATCCGCACCGGATCGAAGTCGGTCTTGGCCGACCCGCCGGTCACCCCGACCTCGGTGCGCACCCCGATCGTGTAACCGGGCAGCTGCTGCCCGTAGAGCAGGTTGAACGGCGCCGCCGGCGGCGTGGTCAGCGTGAACGGCACGGCCTGGTGGGTGCCGCCCGACAGCCGCAGCCCGCCGGCCACCGGGAACCGGGCCAGCTCCAGCTCGCCCCGCCCGTCGGTGCACACGAGCAGCAGCTGGATCGACGCGATGTCCACGTCGCCCTTGGCCCGCAATTGGACCTGCCCGCTCAGCGGGCCGCCCGGCGTGACCGACGGCGCGGACAGGATCGTGTCCACGTCGACCCCGCCGAACCCGAGACTGGACAGAAGCTTTTTGAAAACCATGAGGCCATGATGACACCACACGGTTAACCGGTTGACCCCAACGCGCCCCGGCCGGGTATCCTGGGAGGCACTATGTGATCAGACACCGTGCTTCTACGCGACCGCTGACCCGACCAGCCGCGAAGTGTGGTGTCTTTTTCATGCCCGCCCAAACCCTCCAAGCCATCGACATTGTCAAATTCTTTGGGGACCGCCGCGTCCTCGACGCCGTCAACCTCACCGCCCACCCCGGCCGCCGCATCGGCCTGGTCGGCGAAAACGGCGCCGGCAAATCCACCCTCCTGCACACCCTCGCCGGCCACCTCCCCCACCACGGAAACGTGATGCGCCGCAAAGGCCTGCGCATCGGCCTGCTCGCCCAGGACGACCACTGGCCCCACCCCGAAGCCACCCCACGCCAGCTCTACGGCGCCAACCGCCACATCCCCCTCGCCGACCTCGGCCTCGTCGCCCCACGCGACATCGACCGGCCCATCGGCGCCCTGTCCGTCGGCCAGCGCCGCCGCCTCGCCCTCGCCCTGCTCATCGCCGACCCACCCCACCTGCTCCTGCTCGACGAACCCACCAACCACCTGTCCCTGACCCTCGCCGACGAACTCGAAGCCGCCCTCGAAACCGCACCCGGAGCCGTCATCATCGCCACCCACGACCGCTGGTTCCGTCGCAAATGGACCCACGCCCAACTCCACATCCGAGAAATCCGCATGCAACAGAGCTGACCCCACCGGCGTCTGTGACGGGTGGGAGGTACGACCGGTGCCGGATCACAGCTTCGACGAGTTCGTGCGCGTAAGCCTGCCGTCGCTCAGCCGGCAGGCTTACGCACTGGCCGGCTCGATCGACCGCGGCGAAGACCTGCTGCAAGACACCCTGGTCAAGGTCGCCCGCGCCTGGCGGCGCATCCGCACCGACGAAGGCACCGCCCTGGCCTACACCCGCAAAGCCATGCTCAACACCTACCTGAGCAGCTGGCGCGCGCTACGCCGCCGCGGCCAACCCGTCCCCTACGAGGACGACCGGCCCGCACCCGACGCCTACCACACCATCGACTCACGCGACGTCCTGCGCCGCGCCATGGCCGGCCTCCCCCGCGACCAACGCGCCGTCCTCGTCCTGGGCTACCTCGACGACCTGCCCGACGAGCAGATCGCCGCCATCCTCGACCGCCGCCCCGCCACCGTCCGATCGCTACGGTTCCGCGCCCTGCAAACCCTGCGCAAACACCTGTCGCTGGAGGCAACCCATGTCTGACGTCGTATCCGAGGTGTCCGAGATATCCGAGGCCCTCGAGGACATGGTCCGCACCGAACTAACCCGGCAGGCCACCGCACCCCAGCCCGACCCCGACCGCATGCTGCACCGCGTCGCCCGCACCCGCCGCCGCACCACCGTCACCGCCACCGCCGCGGTCATGGTGCTCGTCATCGTCGTCGGCGCCGGCGTCTGGATCGGGCCACCCAACACACCCACCGCCGCCATCCCCATCCCCCTGCCACCCGGCGCCCGGCCCGGCGACACCCCGGCCGTCTGGTTCACCGACCCCGACCACGGCTACGCCCTCGCCGACACCTGCCCCAACCCCTGCGACGTCTGGCTCGCCTACACCACCGACGGCGGCCACAGCTGGCACGGCCACAAAATCCCCGGCCAGCCCCGCGACGTGCGCATGCGCGTCTTCGGCGACACCACCATCGTCCTGGACGCACCCGGCGCCCAAGGCGGCACCCGCTGGCTCAGCACCGACTCCGGCCGCACCTGGACCACCCTGCCCGTCGAGCCCACCGACACCATCGACCACATCCCCGACGGCGCCTACGCCACCGTGCACACCCCCGTCGAAAAGCCCCAGATCCTCGTCCTCACCCCCGACGGGCGCTCGCACCGCCTGGCCACCCCACCGGCCGTAGCACTGCATTCCCGCGCCGACGACATCTGGTTCGCCGCCGACGGCAGCGCCTGGATCCGCGGCAACACCACCCTCGTCAGCCGCGACTCCGGCCGCACCTGGCAGCAGGTCCCCCTGCCCACCGGAGCCTGGCAAAACTTCGCCACCGACGACGGCGTGCACCTCTACCACACCGACGGCACCAACATCTGGCGCAAGACCGGCCAAGCCGACTGGGTCAAACTCACCCCGCCGCCAGCCGTCGACGACCTGCAGGCGCAACCCGACGGCGGCGTCCTGACCACTACCGGCGGGCAGGCCTACTACGCCGGGCCCGACGACACCGCCTTCCAGCCCACCCGGCGGCTCGACCTCGCCCGCAGCTTCACCGGAGCCCGCCGCCTCCGGCCCACCGGCGACGGGTGGGAGCACACCGCCGACGGACACACCTGGACGCGGCTGAGTTTCTGAACCTCAGGTAGCCTTGCAGCCGTGTTCAAGGCCCTCGTCTGCTCCGTGCTCTTCTTCATCGCCGTCGGGGCGATCGGGATGTGGCTGGCCACCGCCCGCGCCCGCCGCAGCGGCCGCGGCTAGGACGCCGGCACACACCGGTCACCGCATGATCGGACGCAGCTCGATCGCGCCAAAAACCGCGCCTGCGGAAACTGCCCCCGCGACACAGTCCAGAAGAACAAACCGGCCATCCGCTCCTTTCCTTCGACTCCGCAAACGGGCCATCCGTCGTGGGCGGTGCGCGCCCGCCACGAAAAAAGGCGGGTTAGGCGGGTCAAGCGGCCTTGCGCCACAGGAACTTCAGGCCCGACCAGTCGTCGTCCAGCGCGGCCACCTTCACATCCACCAGACCCGTCGGCAGGAACACGTCACGCAGATCGTTTTCGCTGATGTCACTGACATGCCCACCGGCCTTGCGCGGCCACGCGATCCACAGCCCCGACCCGCGCGGCAGCGATTGGGCCAGGCCCGCCGCCTCACGGGCCAGATCGGCCCGTGCCCGATAAAAAGCGATCACCACGTCGGCCTCACGCGCATCCCCGCCGTGCGCGACACCGTCGGGCAGTGCGGGGATCTCCCACCCCGCGGGCGCGTGCAGCATCACCAGCGTGTGCCCCGGCTTGACTCCGACCTTTTTCGCCAACGGCGTCCCCGAATATCCGGCCACCCGGCCACCCTAGCGGGGCCTCTTTTCGATGAGTCTGGCGCGTAGCGCCAGGCCAAATTAAAGGTCTTGGGGGCGGGCCACACCCGCTAAGGGATCCTAGGACGCTAGGCTTATGCATCCGCCGGATGAAGTGGCGCCCGTGGGACGCTGGTCCATACTGGACCTTGGCGTGCGGTGGGCACGCATAGACGTGGGAGGGCCGTCATCGACATCGCGGCGCAGATGCCTGGGGCGCGGGCTGCCGTGCTGGCCAGGCTGTGGGGGGCCATCGTGCGCGAACCGCTCCCGGGCGCACAAAGCAGGCAGCGGTTCGGCGAGGACGTGCTCGTCACGTTCGCCGGCGGGCAGAAGGTCATCGGCTCGGCGGCGGGCGCCGAGCCGTTCGCCTTGCCGCACAACGATTTTTTCGTCACGACCGAGTCCGGGCGGTTCGACGACCCCGCGGCGCTGGCCCGGCATCTGGGCCACGACCGGTTCGCCGAGGAGCTCGCGCAAAGCGTCGAATATCTCGCCCTGGCCCGGGCCGCGCAACCCGACCCGCACAAGGCAGACCTGACGCTGACCCGGCTGGCCGGGCAGGCCGACGGCATGGCCCTGCTCGAGCAGGCCGTGGTCGACGGGCACCCGCTGCACCCGTGCTGCCGCACGCGCATGGGCATGTCCCAGGCGGAGGTGCTGGCCTACGCGCCCGAGCACCGGCCGACCGTGACCCTGGACCTCTTCACCGTCCCCAAAGGACGGTGGCTGACCACCGGCGCGGGCCTGCCGCCGCAGCTGCCCGTGCATCCGTGGCAGCGCGAGCACGTGCTCGGCGCCTACCCGTTTCTCAAGCGGTCCGGCGGGCAGATCCCGGCCCGCCCGCTGATGTCGCTGCGCACCCTCGCGAGCGTGAGCGACCCGAGCCGGCACTACAAGACGGCCATCGAGGTACAGATGACCAGCGCCGTGCGCATCGTGTCGCCCGCGGCCGTGCGCAACGGCCCGGTGCTGTCCGCCATGCTCGTCTCGCTGTCGGCCGACGTGGGCCTGCACATCTGGCCCGAGCCGGCGGCGGGCGCGGTGATCGGCGACGACGGCGAGCTGCTGCGCGGGCTGGCGGTGTCCACCCGCAAGGCCGCGCTCCCCCGCCCCGACGAGGTGATCCTGCCGATCGCCGCGCTGGCCGCGCCGTCGCCCACCGACGGGCGGCCGCTCATCCGCGAGGCGGTCACGCTCGGCTACGGCGGGCACCCCGGCGGGTTCGTCGCCGACCTGGCCGCGCTGATCCTGCCTCCCCTGCTGACCCTGCTGCACCGGGGCGTCGCGCTGGAGGCGCACGGACAGAACCTGCTCGTGACCGTCCAACATGGACGCCCGATCGGACTGTCCTATCGCGACGTCGGTGGGTTGCGGGTGAGCCCGGAGCGCTTGCACCGACACCATTTCGACCCGCCACTGCTGCACGGCGACGTCGTCACCGACGACCCGGTGCAGCTGCGGGCCAAGGCCATCGCGTCGGGCATCACGGTCGCGCTGGGCGAACCGATCGCCGTGCTCGCGCGGGAATACGACGTCGAGCCGCACCAGCTGTGGCGGATCGTGCACGACCGGGCCGAGCAGGTGTTCCTGCACCTGCCGCCCAGCGCGGGCGCCGACCGCCAGGCCGTGCTGTCCGATCCGCTGCCGGTCAAGGCGACCACTGCCATGCGCCTGTCCCCCAAGCCGATCGACGACATCTGGGCGAGAGTCGAAAACCCGCTATGCAAGATCTGATTCAGGTCGTCAAGCACGCACCTGAGTGGGAGGAAGGTTTCCGCGAGTGCCACCCGATGGCGCAGTCCTCGGTCGCCACGAAGCTGGCCGAGGCGCTGTGGCGGGAGGACATCGGCGATGCCCGGCGGCGCTTCAAACCTTTGCGGGTGGACGCGTTTGAGCGGGCCGTGCTCGAGCCGCTCGGCACGGATCCGCTGTCGCTGGTGGACCACGAAGGCCTCAGGGCGGAGCTGGCGAGCGCGGTGACGGGGCTTGCGCTGGCCTACGCCCGCCGGCAGGCGGCCGACATGCGCGCGTTCGTGCCGGGCGACGACGCCGACACGGCCTGCGTGCGGCTGGAGCGCCTGGCCACCGAGGGGCACAACCTGCACCCGTGCGGGCGCACCCGGCTCGGCTGGGACGTGGGCGACATGCTGCGCCACGACCTGGAGACCCCGCACACCGAGGTGGCCTTCCTGCCGGGCGGGCATCCGGTGCACAGCTGGCAGCTGGCGCACCTGCGGGAGCGCTACGACCTGGAGACCGTCGGCGAGCCCGTGCCCGCCTGGCCGACCGCGGCGCTGCGCACGCTGCTGATCCGGCCCGGCACCTATTACAAGCTGTCGCTGGACATCCAGGTCACGTCGACCCGCCGGACCATCTCGGTGGCCGCCACGCGCAACGGGCCGGTGCTGTCCAGGCTCATCGCCGAACGCATCGACGACGACCGGTTCCTGCTGATGCCCGAGATCTCGGGCAGGTCCTCGCCGCTGGGCACCGGCCGCGACCTGAGCGCGATCGTCCGCGGTGGGCTGCACGGCCGGCTGGAGCCGGGCGAGCTGCCCGTGCCCGGCAGCGCGCTGCCCGCGATCGACCCGATGACCGGGCGCACCGTGCTCGACGGGCTGGTCCGGCAGTCCGGGCTGGGCGCGACGCGGTTCGTGGTCGACTACGCCAAACTGCTGCTGCCGGCCGTGCTCAAGCTCGCGGCCCGGCACGGCATCGGGCTGGAGGCGCACCTGCAAAACTGCGTGCCCACCTTCCAACAGGGCCGCCCCTACCGCATGGGCCTGCGCGACTTCGCCGGTTTGCGCATCATGGCCGGCCAGGCGCCACCGCTGTGGCCGGGTTCGGTGATCGCCACGCGGGACCGGCCGGTGATGCTGTCCAAGGTGGCCTACACGGCGTTTCAGGCCCACCTCGGCGAGCTCGCGCTGCGGCTGGGCGTCGACCCGTGGGCGCGGATCCGCGACGTGGTGGTGGAGGCGCTCGACGGGCATCCGGATCTGGCGTTCTACATGGCGGAAACGGTGCCGCACAAGGCGTTGACCCGCATGCGGCTGGCCGAGCCGGATCAAGGCGCCGGCGACCTTTATGTGCCGGTGAGGAACCCGCTGCATGGCTAGGTACGAGTACGACCTGCGGGTCGCGCGGGGCAAAGCGGCACAGCTGAAGCGCGCGCTGCCGGGGGTGACCGTGCTCTACGCGGTCAAGGCCAATGGCCACCCCGCCGTGGTCGACGCGCTGGCCGAGGCGTGCGACGGGCTGGATGTGGCGTCGTCCGGCGAGCTCGAGCTCGCCGGCAAGGCCAAGCGGATCGTCCTGAGTGGACCGGCCAAGACCGAGGACTTCCTGCGCGCGGGCCTGGCCCGAAACGCGGTGGTCAACGTCGAGAGCCTGACGGAGCTGTACAGGATCATCGCACTTGAGGAAGCACTCGAAGAGGCGCTTGAAGAAGCGCTTGAAGAAAAGGCGAAGATCACCCTGCGGGTCAATCGCGCCCACGCCAAACTGCCCGGCACCCACGCCATGACCGGCGCGCCCACCCAGTTCGGCATCGACGAGGCGCAGCTGGGCGAGGCCATCGCGCTGGCGCGGTCGGCAAAACGGATCGACCTGCTCGGCTTCCACCTGCATGCCGTGTCCAACAATCTGGATGTGCTGGCGCACAACGAGTTCATCGCCGACGCCGTTGACTGGGCCCGGTCGCAGCCGATCGACCTGCGGCAGGTCAACCTGGGCGGCGGGTTCGGCGTGGACTACACGGGCGAGGGCGAGTTCGACCCGGCGCGGTTGCGGGTGCCCGCGATCGACGCGGAGGTCATCGTCGAGCCCGGACGGTGGCTCATGGCCGATGCCGGCGCCTACTTCGCCACCGTGATGGATTTGAAACAAAGCCATGGCCGGTGGTTCGCGATCGTGCGTGGCGGGACGCACCACTTCAGACTTCCGGCAGCGTGGGGCTACAGCCATCCGTTCACGGTCGTGCCGCGCGAGGGATGGGATCAGCCGTTTCCCCGGCCCGAGATCAGCGACGTCGAGGTGGACGTGGCCGGCGAGCTGTGTACGCCGCGCGACATCCTCACCCGTGGGCAGCACGTATCGCGCCTGCGTGTGGGCGATGTGTTGCGCTATGCCAAGACCGGCGCCTACGGCTGGGATATTTCCCATCATCAATTCCTGCGACACCCCTCGCCGCAGTTTGTGATCTTGTCTTAGACTGTGCCCGATCGGCACCCCCTAAACCCCTAAGCCATCTCCCTCGGAGGCCCCTAATGCCGAACGGCCGCGGTTATGCTGTTCGCTCGCACCGGCGCCCACGTTCCCGGCGCCGTGTCTGGCCCTGGGTGGCGGCCCCGCTGGTGCTCGCGCTCGTCGGCGCGGGCGGTGTCTACGGCGTGCAGTGGATCGCCAAAAATACCTGTTCCGGTTCTGTCACGGCCAACATCGTCGCGCCGACGCGCACCGCGGTCCTGCTGCGCGGCCTGGCGGAGCAGTGGAGCCAGACCAAACCGCAGGTCGACGGCCAGTGCGCGGCGGTGCAGATCCGCGAGCAGGATACGCCCGTCACCGCGCAGGCCCTGACGCAAAAGTGGGACACCGCCGCCTCCGGGCCCGAGCCCGACGTGTGGGTGCCGCAGTCCAGCGCGTGGGCGCGTGCCGCCGCGGCCAACAGCGACGTCGCCGACAAGCTGCTGCCCGACCGCCTGCCCAGCGTGGCCCGCACGCCGGTGGTCATCGCGATGCCCAGGCAGCTGGCCGAGTCGTTCGGCTGGCCCAAGTCCAATCTGGACTGGAAGGACCTGCTGGACAAGCTGTCCGCCGACGGCAACGTCAAGATCGGCATGAGCGCACCGGGCTCGTCGACCGCTGGGCTGCTCGCGCTGTCGTCCATCATCGACGCCAACGACGACGCCGACGTCGACGCGACCGAGTTCGCACGGGTGTTCACGCTCGAGCAGCGGGTGGCCGTCTACAAGAACACGACCGAGGAGCTGCTGGCCGAATATGTGACCGGCAAGGGGCAGACCCTCAACGCCTTCCCGGCCCTGGAGCAGGACGTCGTCAAGCACAATGAGGAAAACCCGAGCCTGCCGCTCGTCGCCGTGTACCCGAAAAATGCCACCACGGAAGCCGACTACCCCTTCCTGAAGCTGGAAGCGTCCTGGACCAGCGCGGTCAAGCAGGCGGCGGCGACCGAGTTCCTCAATTTCGTCAAGGGCGATGAGGGCCGCAAGGCCGTGCTGGCCGAGGGCTTCCGCGACTCCAACCGCGCCCCGGGCCCGACGCTGACCCAGGAGAAGGGCGTGGTGCCCAAGCTGAGCGCGCTGCCGCGGCCGCTGCTGCTGGCCGACTCCATCGCCAAGACGACGACGTATTGGAATGCGCTGACCCGGCCGACCAACCTGCTGCTGGTGCTCGACGTGTCCGGCTCGATGCGCAACGAGGTGCCGGGCGTCGGCACGCGGCTCAGCCTGACCAAGGACGCCGCGAAGCAGGCGATCGACCTGATGGACAAGGACTCGCAGATGGGCCTGTGGGTGTTCTCGTCCGGCCAGTCGGGCACGCTGCCGCACAAGGAGCTGGTCAAGCCGGCCAAGCTGTCCCAGGGCGACACCAAGAAGAAGCTGCAGGAAGAGGTGGCCAAGCTGGCCCCGGGCGGCAACACCGGCATGTATGACACGATCTGGGCCGCGTTCCAGACCATGCAGGCCAACTATGCGCCGCAGTCGGAAAACCTGGTCGTGGTGCTCACCGACGGCGCCGACGACGACCAGCTGCAGGGGCTCAAGCTCAACGACCTGACCGACCGGATCAGGACGGCCGACAAGAGCAAGCCAGTCAAGATCGTGACGATCGCGCTGGGCCGCGACGGCAACTCCGATGCCCTGCAAGCCATCTCCTCGGCGACCGGCGTGCGCTCCTACAGCTCGGCGCGCGCGATCGACATCTCCAAGGTGCTGATGGCCGCGATATTCGATGTGAAGGTGTAGTTCCCCGGACAAACCAGTCCCATAGCGCGATGATGGATTCGTGGCCGATCCGACCGCGAGCTTCTTCCAGGATCTGGCCCAGCGGGGGCATGAGCCCCTGCTGGCCAAGGTCACCGGCAGCATTCGCATAGATGTCCATCGAGGCAAGCGGACCGAGGGCTGGACCGTGCTCATCGATCGCGGCGACCTCGCGGTCACCGATGAGCCGACGGCCACGTGCCGGATGACAGCCGACCGGGAGCTGT
This sequence comes from Allorhizocola sp., assembly GCA_044869915.1. Classification (GTDB taxonomy): domain Bacteria; phylum Actinomycetota; class Actinomycetes; order Mycobacteriales; family Micromonosporaceae; genus Allorhizocola. The sequence continues at coordinate 3,348 of JBIOYB010000367.1, read as the reverse complement.
TCAACCGCCTGGTCACCGGCGAGTCCAATGCCATGGCGGCGATGCTGCGCGGAGCCCTCGGCATGGGGGGCGATGTGGAGCTGCTCATCATGTTCCAGCGCCTGCTCCCTGGACAGCAACCATGAGCGAGGCACGGGGGTGTCGCCATGACCGGCAAGCTGATCAGCATCCTTGACGGCAACACCTTCGTGGTCAGCGACGACCGCGGGGATTTCGACGCCTCGCCGACGCAGGTCACCGGCCTGTTCTCGTTCGACACGAGGTATCTGTCCCGATGGTCGCTGTCGATCGGGGGTCACCCGCTCGCGCAGCTTTCCATCGACGATCTCAACTACTTTGAGACCTGTTTCTATTTGGTACCAGGGACAGGCACCGTGTACGTCGACGCCAAGCAGTCGGTGGTCCGCGACCGCGTGGTGTGCGACGGCTTCGAAGAAGAGCTGACCATCCTCAACCACGACGACCAGCCCGTCGAGTTGATCCTGCGCATCGACGCGGCCGCCGACTTCGCCGACCTGTTCGAGGTCAAGGACGCGATCCCGAAGAAGGGCAAGCACTTCACCCGCGTCGGCGACGGCGAGCTGGTGTTCGGCTACGAACGCGACACCTACCGGCGCGAGACCAGGATCACGACCAGCGAACCGGCCCGCATCGACGAGCACGGCCTGACGTTCTCGGTGCGCGTCCCCTCGCACGGCGAGTGGAAGACCATGCTCAGCGTCACGCCCATGGGGATCAACGCCTACGGCCAGTCGATGCTGGCGCACACTCGCGGCCGCACCAGCCAGCACATGCACGCCGACCTCGACCGGTGGGTCGGCGCCGCGCCGCGGATCGAAAGCGACTGCGACTCGCTGCGCGTGACCTACCGGCGCAGCCTGATCGACATGGCGGCGCTGCGGTTCTCGCCGCTGACGTCGGGCGGGCGCAGCCTGCCCGCGGCCGGGCTGCCATGGTTCATGACGATGTTCGGCCGCGACAGCATCTTTACCAGCCTGCAGGCGCTGCCGTTCACGCCCGAGCTGGCCGCGACCACGCTCAAGGAGCTGGCGATGCGGCAAGGTGTGCGGTTCGACGACTTCCGCGACGAGGAGCCGGGGCGCATCCTGCACGAGATGCGCTACGGCGAGATGACCGCGTTCGAGGAGCGGCCGCATTCGCCCTACTACGGCACGGCCGACGCGACCCCGTTGTTCGTGGTGCTGCTCGACGAGTACGAGCGGTGGACCGGCGATGCAAAACTGGTGCGCGAGCTGGAGTTCGAGGCACGGGCCGCGCTGCGCTGGATCGGCGACGACTACATCTGGTACGAGACCCGCAATCCCGATTCGGGGCTGGAAAACCAGTGCTGGAAGGACTCCTGGGACTCGATCTCCTACCGGGACGGGCATCTGCCCGGCTTCCCGCGCGCGACGTGCGAGGTGCAGGGGTATGCCTATGACGCCAAGCTGCGCGGCGCCCGGCTGGCCCGCACCATCTGGCGCGATCCCGGCCTGGCCGACGAGCTCGAACACTCGGCGCGCAGCCTCAAGCTCAGGTTCAACCGCGACTACTGGATCGAAGACGGGCAATATTATGCGCTCGCGCTCGACGCCGACGGGACCCCGGTGGACGCGCTGTCGTCCAACATCGGGCACCTGCTGTGGAGCGGGATCGTCAACCACGGCCGGGCCCGGGTGATCGCCAAGCACCTGATGGGTCCGCGGCTGTTTTCCGGCTGGGGCGTGCGCACACTGGCAGAGGGCGAGCAGCGGTACAACCCGATCGGCTACCACACGGGCACGGTCTGGCCGTTCGACAACTCGATCATCGCGTGGGGGTTGCGGCGCTACGGGTTCAAGCGTGAGGCCGCACGCGTGGCCGCCGGCATCCTGGACGCGGCCGACTTCTTCCAGGGCCGGCTGCCCGAGGCCTTCGCCGGATACGCGCGTTCGGTGACGCGCTACCCGGTCGAGTATCCGACCGCTTGCAGCCCGCAGGCCTGGTCCACCGGCACGCCACTGTTGTTGCTGCGCACGATGCTGGGCCTGGAGCCGATCGGGGACCATCTCATCGTCGACCCGGCCGTGCCGGATCGCATCGGCTATCTCGCGCTGCTGGACATCCCGGGGCGGTGGGGCAAGGTGGACGCGTTCGCCCGCGGGCTGACCGCCAGGCCCAAGCGCTCGCGCGAGCCCATCGTCGTGATGTGACCCGCCCGCCCATGATCTCACCACCGCGGTTGAGTCGCACCGGATCCAGGACGCTGAGGTATGCGGTCGCGATCAGTGCGCCGGTCATGAGCGTTCGGAGATGAGTGCGGCGAATCCTTCGTTGAGGCGCTCGAGGCCGAAGGCACGGCCGTTGTCGCGCAAGGCCGTGCCTTCGGCGGCGAGGGCGGCGGTGAGTTCGGGGAAGGCGTCGCGTCTGTGCCGCAGCCGGGCGGCCAGCTGGGCGTCGCCCATCCAGGGCTGGGTGCCGGCGGCGGCATGGGAGTGGGTGTTGCGGATGTGCCCGAACAGCAGGAAAACCGCGGCGAGGCGTTCGTCGCCGGTCAGCGGGGTGCCGGCGAACGCACTGAGGGCGCTTTCGATCCAGCCGACCTCGCGGGGGCCCATCGTGCGGCCGCCCACCGTGACGCCGGGGATCCAGGGATGTCGCTGCCAGACGCCGGTGAGTTGCCGCGAAGTTCGGCCCGCCCGGATGGCACGAGGACCCGGAGTGGAAGGGCGCGTGGGGTCCCAACCCGCCATTCCATACACCGGTCTTCGTCCTCACCCATCACCCGCGCCCGCCGATCGAAATGGAGGGCGGCACGACCTTCCACTTCATCGACGCCTCGCCTGCCGTGGCGCTCAAGACCGCCCGCGAGGCCGCCGGCGGCCAGGACATACGCATCGGCGGCGGACCCACCGTGATCCGCGACTTCCTTGCCGCCGGGCTCATCGACCACATGCACGTCGCGGTTGTCCCGATCCTGCTCGGCCGAGGCGTACGCCTCTGGGACGGGCTGGAGGGCATCGAGAAGGACTTCCAGGTCGAGGCCACGTCCTCGCCCAGCGGAGTCACGCACGTGACGTTCACCCGCATCGGCGCCTGAAACCGCCTCGGCCGGCACGCTCGGCCGGCACGCTCGGCCGGCACGGGGGCCATCGACACCGCGGACGGGTCGCGCGCCCGGCTCGCCGGCCACCGGTTCCCGGCCACTGAAACCCATTAACCCGAAGACGCCGGAAACACCTTTAGGGATAGCGAAAAATTAAGGTAGGTTGTTTATGGCGTGTCGCGGGGCAAGGTCGTAGTTCCAGTCGCCGTGGAAGTCGTGGCGGGTGATGGGGAGGGCGTCGACTTGCTTGCTGGTGTATTTGA